>VBBD01000067.1 GCA_005882895.1 Candidatus Bathyarchaeota archaeon
CCCTCCCTGATTTTCCTTTCAGTCTCTCGGAACAGTCGTTTAAGTCAGACCTCAACGCCAACGAGCATCATAAAAAAGACAGATACGGTAACCAATCCTAACCAGAGAAACCTTCGCCGTGCTAGGAGTTGCAGCGTCGAATGTCACCGTCGAATGTCAGCACCGTCGAATGTCACTCGAAGGGGCGGCGTTCAGGAACGCTAGAGATTACTCGAATAGGAGTCGCATTTTTAATCCCTAGCGGCTCTCCGGAGGACTGGTCCCGGCTTGACTCGGTCAGTGATGTTTATCGGTCTGATTGGTGGTTCTCTTTTCCTCTTAGCTGGGTTCTTGTCGCTTCTTCCGTGGGCGGTGAGCGGCTCTATCGCTGGTGTCTTGCTTGGGAGCTGGTTTGGGGGAGAGATCAAGAAGCGGCTGGACAGGGTGAATGAGGAGGGGAAGGAGACCAGGGTCATTAGGTTCCGGAAGAAAGCCCTGCTTGAGGATAATGTGTCGAAGATGAGAACTGCGGGGTGGGAGCCGAGATGGGAATCGTACCGCGAGACCCAGACAGGTCTTCTAGTCCGCCGGATCATATACTCGGTCGTAATGGAGAGGAAACAGCCAAAACTAGAACGCAGAGGGCTCAAACGGCTCTCGAAATTCCTATTCCCAATCAAGTAACACTCTGGACAGACCCGAAGCCCGCCTTGGGGCCGAGGAAGGGTCGGAATTCCTATCCTGTGGAGTTGCCGAAGCATATGTTCGGGTCTATCTGTACCACAGTCCGAGAAATATGTCGGAATTCGGTTTTACTCATAGGTTTCGATATGCGATTTTGACCAGCCTTGATCAAATGGTAGCCGGGGGGAGGTTCGAAGTGGAGTTCGAATATACCTAAGTTATGCTGAAACAGTCGCTCTCCTTCTCTCAGTCTAAGCTGAAGAATGTCCGCCTGCAGGTTTGCAATTAGGTTTGGAAAGAGTCGTTTTTCCTCCCATAAACCGTTAAGAAACACGCGACACTAGCCCGTTGGAAAGTGTTAAGTTCGGTCCTCGAAACCGATAACAGCCTGTTTCCATAATCCGTCTCCCCCTTTTTCCCGGGGATACCGTTCATGCTAGCGGGCGGAGGGCCGAGGAGGGGCGCCGTGAGACAAGTACCCAAAAAACATGTTGGAGGTATGCAAAACATGAGAATAATTTTCGCGCTTCCATTACTGCTCGCAACTATAGCCTTGGTTCCGCTGTCGCACGCATCGGTGCCGGTCCCTGTCAATGGAACATTTACGGGCGGTTTCTCGGTCGTGAGCAGTCGGCTGGCTGATGGCAATACGGTTCTGATTATCGATAATTCGATTGATTTCCAGGGCGGGGTTCAGGGCGTCTGTGTAGACCAGTCAGAGTTCCTGATTCTCCATCCTGATAGCAGTGACAATTTCGATGCGTCTTGCTCGTTCAACGCTGTGATACTGGGCAATGCCGGTACTGTTGTGCTTATGTTCGCGGGCAACGGTCAGGGTCTTTCATTCCACGGATCTTTTGCCATTAATCAGGGAACGGGCAGCCTGTCGGGCGCTCAGCTTCAGGGAGTGTTCGCCGGCTCGTTCACCAGCGCGACCACGTTCGCAGGCACCATAACGGCCCAGCTCCTCTGAGCCGATCTCCTTTAGACAAGTGCGAGAATCCCCCGTGTTTTTTGGGTTCCTGAGTCACCTGAGTCTCGTCGGCGGTATTCCTCGACTCGGCGTATGGTAGCCCGGGGGAGATTCGAACTCCCGTCGACGGGTTTCTTCCCTTTAGTAACGGTCCAAAGCCCGTCACTGGCCGGGCATGCGTGCCCTTGCTTGTCCGCTACACCACCGGGCTACAATCGACTCTCGCGATCGATTAATCCAATAAGCCTTCCCCGATTTTCTAAACCGGTGAACCAGAGAAGTGAATCTAGAGCTTCATGACCTGGACGTGCGGGACGCCTGCGATCGATATTACAGCGTGCGGGTGGACCAGCCCTCTTTCGATTGCGGCCCGGACAATATTTTCGCCGACGAGGTTGAGAATTTCGGCTCCATCCAATAGTACAAGTGCTTCCAGTAAATCAACCGTAGCGTTTCCGTAAAAGTTCGTCTGCAGCGAGAGTTTCAATTTGCCTTCTCGAAAGATTTTTCCAAGCAACTCCTTGTCGCAACAAGCCACCATCGTGCCCTTCTCTGTCTTGTATGACCGGGCATAGACGAGGCCCAAGAAGTCAGCCCTCTACGTTGTGAGAATCGAGGACCGCGCGCCGCACGCCTCGCACACGAGGAAGGACAACCTGTCGCGACGCTCGACCCTAGTATCCGGTCTATGGCATACCGGGCAGATGACGAATCTGTTGGAATAGGCTCCGATTAGCCTGTTGATAGTCTCTCTGGAAAACTTGCCCTGAAAGTAGCCCTTCCCGCCTTCGAAAGAGCCCGCGGTAGCCATCTCCTTTGCCAGATATTTCAGAATCTGAAGGGGGTCTCTGTCCAAACGGTCAGCGACGTCGGCAAAGTTGTGAACTATGGTACGGGCCCCAATCACCGATACGGATGCGATGGGAAGCTCGAACCGCTCTCCCGTCGACCCAGGCTTTGTAATGCCTGCCAATGCTCTGTCAAGCAGTTGATCATAGTTGTCCGTTGGGGTGACCTTGAGTACAATACGCCCTTCCGAGTATTTCAACCGTTTCCAACGGTGGATTCCGCAAACCCTTATCACAACCCAGACGGCAAAACGCGAATTCCATTCTAGAAAAGGTGGAAAAACTGGGAAGATGGGTTGTCTGCGCGGGATGGCCGTACGTCAACGACCGCCCGCACCTCGGAACCTTCACCCAGCTCCTCTCAGCCGATGTCTATGCCCGCTACCTCAGACTAAAGGGCGAAGACGTTGTCATGGTCAGTGGAAGCGACGAGCACGGCACTCCTATCGAGGTAGAGGCTATCAAACTCGGTATTCCGCCTCGCCAGCTGACCAACAAGTACCACAAACTCATCGTCCACCTTCTCAAAATCTTCCAGATAGATTTCGACAACTATACTCGAACTGAGAGCCGAGTCCACAAACAGTTCGTTCGAGACTTCTACCTCAGAGTCGAGAAGAACGGTTACGTGTACAGCCAGAAGATAACCCAGCTCTACTGTCTCAACGACAAACGCTTCCTTCCAGACCGCTTCGTCGAAGGCGAATGCCCCCACTGCCACAACCTCAGCGCGCGCGGGGACCAGTGCGATAATTGCGGACGAATCCTCGACCCGAAGGACCTCATCAACCCACGCTGCGCCCTCGATCACGAGACCCCTGTCCAGAGAGAGTCGGAACATTGGTTCTTCGACCTTCCCAAACTCTCGGAACCGCTCCGAAAGTACATTGAGACAAACCCTAATTTTCCCGAAAACGCACGAAACTTTAGTCTAGGCTGGATCAGAGACGGGCTCAAACCCCGCTCACTAACCCGCGACAACGCTTGGGGCATACCAGCACCCTTCAAAGGAGCAAAGGGAAAAACCATCTACGTTTGGATGGAAGCCGTCCTCGGATACGTATCCGCGACAAAAGAATGGGCTGAGAAAAAGAAGCAACCATCCTTATGGAAGAAGTACTGGTTTGATCCGCGAAGCCGCAACGTCCACTTCATAGGAAAAGACAACATTCCATTTCACGTCGTAATATTCCCCGGGCTGCTCCTAGCTACGATGGAGAACTATGATCTGCCCTGGGAAGTCTCCTCCTCCGAGTACATACAGCTCGAAGGACAGAAATTCTCCAGGAGCAGAAAGGTCGGGGTCTGGATGGACGAGGCGGTTGAACTCGAAGGACCTGAATACTGGCGCTACGCGTTGATCAGCCTTAGACCCGAACAGAAGGATACCAACTTCACCTGGGAAGAGTTCGAGAGAAAGATCAATACGGAGCTGAACGATGTTGTGGGGAACTTCGTTCACCGAACCATATCATTCATCCAAACATACTACAAAGGAAAAGTTCCAAAATACTCCACGACCAACAAACAGCACGCGAAGATACTGGCATCACTGAGCCATAGCCTCCCAAACGTGGATGAGAGGCTAGGACACTTCAGGCTGAAGGATGCGTTAGAACAGGTCGTGGAGCTCGCAAGAGAAGGAAACCGGTACCTCAACGAGCACGAACCTTGGCGCCTCTACAAGACAGATACACTAGCCGCCGGCGAAACCCTTGGCGTTTCCATTCAGATCGTCGCAACTCTCGGCATACTGCTCCAGCCATTCCTTCCCTCAACCTCGAAAAAGATCTGCTTGAGCTTAATGGGAAAAGTGAGTCTTCCCTGGAAATCCGCGGGCCAGACAATCGTCAAGCCTGGGGCAAGAATTCGCCATCTCCAACCCTTATTCCACAAGGTAAAGGCCGAGAAACTTCGGGCCGGGCTAGAAGAGATCAGAAGCAGGGCTCTTGTTGAAACTGAAGCTTGACCTACACGTGCACACTAACAGATCAAGCGATGCCTTCACATCGCCGAAACTGCTAGCCACCATTTGCAGAGATCGCGGACTAGACGGTTTGGCGATAACTGACCATAATGTTCTCGCCCGGGATTTGAGCGACGAACTTGTAATTCTCCCCGGGATCGAAATATCGACCCGAGACGGACACGTGATAGGGCTGGGGTTGTCAGAGGTCGTTCCCAGAGGACTCTCGGCTGACGAGACAATTCAAAGAATCAGGCACCTCAACGGGGTCTCGA
Organism: Candidatus Bathyarchaeota archaeon; assembly: GCA_005882895.1. Lineage (GTDB taxonomy): Archaea > Thermoproteota > Bathyarchaeia > 40CM-2-53-6 > 40CM-2-53-6 > 40CM-2-53-6. The sequence continues at coordinate 4,726 of VBBD01000067.1, forward strand.
TCATTCCGCATCCATACGACCTACTCAGATCCAGCGCAAGACCTCATCTTCTGACAGTTCGTCCCGACGCAATCGAGGTGATCAATTCTTCCAGTTTCCTCCATTCTGTGACATGGAAGCGGGCACGAAAATTCGCAGAAAAAGAAAAGTATCCTATGACAGCCGGCAGCGACTCCCACATTCCCCAGACAATCGGAAGAGCCTACACTGAGGTAGAATGTGGATCGAAGGATACTGGACCCGTATTGACCTCGCTGAGGTCCGGAGCCGTTAGCCCCGTGGGCCGCCCTGTTCGGGCAACTGAACGATTTCGGAAAATGTTCTATGGGAAGCGCGAGGAGAGCTAGTCACTTCGGTCTCGACCTTGCTCCATTTGATAGAGTGGTACTGATAGTGTTGTGAACTCATCGCCTTCTTCCTGGCCGTATTCTGCATCATAGAGTTCGACGAAGTCGATGAATCCTTCTATCGCCGTCCCATAGGTATATCCTGTAAGGAAGAGGCATACCGAGGGCTCTGACTGGGTGTAGACGCTTCCGTGAATGAAAGATAGATCAGATCCGACCAAGGACACTAGCGCATCGTATGCCTGGGCAAACTGAGCGGTGCTGAGCGTCGCGGGCCCTCGGTAAAGAAGTAGTGCGCCATTGGCCTTTTTCAGAGGTAGGTTCGCTGAAGGCGTTCTCAACGCCTGAATGACAGAGGACTGAAGCGTGTCCCCAGTTCTGAGTGTGAAGTTACAGACCGTGGCAAGGTCTCCTTTCGAGAGAACCTCCAAGATATCTCTTGCTTCGACGTCTTCCGCCCCTGACAATAGCTCCGTGAGACTCCGAACAGCGATGCTCGCTATCTCGTCGGTTGTTCTCGTCGCCGAGCTCAGATAGTCCCGGTCAATGCCATTGTCAATGACGATAGTGCAATCGCAAGCATCGACCATCCTTTTGAGCCCTCGCAGAGCGATGAACCGACGTTCTCTCTCATGAATGAAGGGAATCGCAACTACGGATACCACCGGACGAACCGGCGTCCGTGACCTTTGAGCAATTATTGGCGCACTCTCTGTGCCGGTACCTCCGCCTAGGCCCGTAACAACGATCGTGAAATCAGAACCATCTGTGTAACTCGTGACTCTGTGGGCAGCCGACTGAAACGTTCTCTGCTCCTCTCGTCTTGTTACGACCTTTGCAGCTGTTGGACTAACAGTCTGATCAAGGAAGATTTTGTTTCTAGCTAACGATCGGGAAAGCTGTCCTCTATCTGTGTTGACAGCTACACAGCGGCTCGGGCTGACTCCTCCCCCTATCGCATGGCTCAACAAGTTGTTCCCCGCACCCCCTACTCCCACAACGGAGACTCTAAGGATCGGATTCGCGAGTCTCTCGGCTGAAGAGATTTCTTCGGCTGACAAAATCGATCAGTACAGTTGGGAACGGAACGATCATATATCGTAGAATAGGCAAAGCGTATTCAAGCCGTAATACGAAATGACGGTTTACCGTGCTACACTAATAAGCACACCTGCTAGTCGCTGGTCGAAACAGTCAACTATGCTCCTCACGCACCTTCACCACCCGAGGCGCAAATGTCAACTTGCCAAGAGTCTTTTGGAGAATAGTCGATCCTCACGGAGTTTAACCGCTGAGCTTCGGGTTGTTCCATCTAAGTGTGAGTGTCTTGGGATGTGACGCTTTCACTTCATCAATTCGTCCGACGGAAGTGTGATGGGGAGCACTTCGTAGTCTTTCAGGATCAGTCTCCGCTTCTCTTCCGGCCCGGACGAATGCCTCAACAAGCTCGTCGAGGTCCCTGAGACTCTCAGTTTCTGGCGCCTCGACCATCATCGCCTCCTCTACAATTTGTGGAAAATAGACTGTAGGCGAATGAAGCCCCCAATCCAGCATCCTCTTCCCAATATCCAAAGCTCTTACTCCTGTCTGTTCGTTGATCTTTTTAGCGCTCAAGACGAACTCGTGTTTCCTCCGCCTGCTAAACGGAAGCTCAAACTTGCCGCGCTCGAGAACTTTGGCTAGAACATAGTTTGTGTTCAATACGGCAGTTTCAGCGACAGCCTTGAGCCCTTCAGGGCCGAGGCTGAGGATGTATGCATACGCTCTAACCAGAACACCAATGTTGCCGTGAAACGCGGTGATTTTTCCAACAGAGTGAGGAATATCGTAGTCGAAGAAGTATTTCTTTCCGTCAAAACCGACCAATGGAACGGGCAAGAATCGTTCGAGATCCTTTCTAACGCCTACCGGTCCGGCGCCTGGTCCGCCGCCGCCGTGAGGAGTCGCGAAAGTCTTGTGAAGATTGAGATGAACGATATCGAATCCCATGTCTCCCGGCCGAACCTTCCCTAGGATCGCGTTGAAGTTGGCACCATCATAGTATAGGAGACCACCTGCGTCATGGACTGATTCCGCAATTTGGAGAACATTCTTCTCGAAAATCCCTAGCGTGTTCGGGTTGGTGATCATCAGACCTGCCGTTCTAGGCCCGGCTACCTTTCGGAGAGCGTCAAGGTCAACCATTCCTTCACTGTTTGATGGGACGACAACAACGTTGAAGCCTGCCATCGCAGCGCTCGCAGGGTTTGTCCCGTGGGCTGAATCCGGCACGATCATTTCGCGCCGATGTTCCAATTCTCCTTTGGATTTGTGATAGGCGCGCATGATGAGAGCCCCGAGGTATTCTCCGGCTGCGCCAGCCACAGGCTGGAGCGACATTCGACTCATTCCCGTAATCTCCGCGAGGAACTCGTCTAACCGGTGCAGTAGAGCCAAGATTCCTTGCACCGTCAACTCGTCCTGCTCAGGATGGATCTTCTCCAGCTTAGGATTCTGCGCTATCGCCTCGGAAACCTTGGGGTTGTACTTCATAGTGCAACTCCCAAGAGGATAGATTCCTAGGTCAACAGCAAAGTTCTCCTGCGAGAGACGCGTATAGTGGCGAACCACTTCCGGCTCCGAAACCTCGGGCAACGGAGGCAACCCATTTCTCAGCAGAGCCTTTGGAACGTTATTCCAAGGGTCGGACCCAGTAATCTTCCACTCGATGTCGCTCGGTCTCGCTGGGTTGTGTCCTCTCTTCCCGCTGGCAGATCTCTCGATGATGAGTGGTTCGTCCCACTTTGCCTGGTGAAACATGCGCTATGACCCCAGAAGCTTTTCGGTGAGGAGCCGAAGCTTGTCTATGGCTTCGGTGCTGTGGACCTCTGTTACGCAGAAGAGGGCGCTCTCGCCCAGTTCGGGGAAGTCTTTGACAAGGCTCTTGCCCCCATGTACCCCATGGCTGAGCAGTGACTTGTTCAATCTGGCCAGAGCTCCCCTGGCTCCTTTGAAGAAGACGACGAACTCTTGATAGTGCGGGCCTATGAATCGGGGCGCCAAGACGCCCGGTATCTCGCTGAGCGTCTTGATCGCATAATTCGTCTTGACGAGAATACTCTCAAAAAGTTTACGGAGACCTTGGGGCCCTAAGAGTGAGAGGTAGGCAGCTGCTCCTATGGCGAAGAGAGCCTCGTTTGTGCAAATGTTGGATGTGGCCTTCTCCCGACGAATGTGCTGTTCCCTGGTTTGAAGGACCATGCTGAACGCTCTCTCCTTTCCGTCGAGGGTTGTAGTCATGCCAATCAATCGGCCTGGAAGTTGGCGTATCAGGTTCTCTCCACGGCACCCGATGATTCCCAGAGCAGGTCCACCGAAGTTCATCTCGGTCGATATCGATTGCCCCTCGGCTATCACGATATCCGACCCATACTCTCCCGGAGGCTTCAATCCACCAAGCGATACGGGGTCAAAGCCTACTATTGACAACGCTCCCTTCAGATGACATATTGAGGGAACGTTCACTACCTCCGGGTCAAGAATGCCGAAGAAAGAAGGGACCTCACAATATACAGCCGCAGTGTCCCGATCGACTTTGGATTGCAGGTCGCCCGAGTTGAGACCGCCAGTCTCCTTGTCGTACGTGAAGGTCTCCAGTCCAATACCCGCTGGCTCGGCGTAATTCTTCAGAACTGAAAATTTAGCAGGGTGCAAGCTTTGCGGTACGAGGATCTTCTTTCTTCCAGTAGCTCTACAAGCCATCCGGGCGGCTTCACCCAGAGCCGTTGACCCATCGTAGAGCGACGAGTTAACAGCGTCCATCTGCGTAAGGTCAGCAATCATGGACTGGAACTCGAACAGAGACTGGAGGAGTCCTTGGGAAATCTCCGCCTGATATGGAGTGTAAGACGTCTGAAACTCAGTCCGTGCGAGGATAGCCTTGACCGCCGCGGGGAGATAATGATTGTAGATGCCTGCACCGAGGAAAACTGGCATGTCAGCCGCCGACTTGTTCTCAGCTAACATGCGCTCAACGTGGCTCTTGACCTCTTGTTCTGAAGGTAGCCAATCGACCTTCAATGGACGGTTTGTACGCACCTCGGTTGGAATGTCAGAGTAAAGCTCGTCTATGGAGGCAGCTCCGATCGCCTCCAGCATCATTTTTCGAATCGGCGCACCTGAATTGGGTAGAAAAGGATGGTCGAACGTCGCCATCGGAATTCTCAGCGCGGTCGGTTCCCGACTACTGATAATCCTTCGCTCAGGGAAATCATTTCTTTTATAATCGGCTCCGATGACTCGGCCCTCATGCTCCCTAGCGGGTGGGAGGTTACCACCGCTATCCTACTTGCGATTGTATCTTTTCCAGTGTCCCTAGTTCTCACTCGCGTTTTCATGCAAACTAACGCAAGGAGAGGAATCATTGGAATAGATGTCCACAAGCTGAGCAAACCGCGCATCCCGGAGATGTGTGGCGCCGCGATCCCAGTCACGTTGATACTCTTGTCGTCCGCCTATGTTCTGATCGGCGGCGGAAACTCGATAACGATGCTTGCCTTCTCCCTGGTTGTCGGGTCCGCAGCGGTCGTGGGAGCAGTAGATGACCGGCTTAAGATGAGGGGTATCTACAAACCTCTCCTAACTCTTCTCTGCGGTCTGCCAATAGTAGCTCTTGGATTGCTCTATCCTAACCAGGTGTACAATCCGACTTTACAAGTCCCCCTTTTCGGAAGCTTCCATTTGCCAATCATCTATCCTTTGAGCGGACCAGTAGCCATCTCAGTGACCTCGAACACTACCAACATGCTCGATCCACTGAATGGAACAATGGCCGGGGGCGTCTCCATAATATCCGCGGCACTCCTCATAGGGATCCTCATTACGGACCCAGCGCCAAGCGCTGTGTTCCTATACGCCTGCCTACTCTTCTCGGCACTGGGCTTCTTCTACTTCAACAGATATCCGTCCAGAGCCTTCGCGGGAAACGTGGGACAACTTTCCGTGGGTGCCGCCCTAGGCGCGCTGGCTATACTCAGCAGGACCGAGATAGCGAGCATAGTAGCCATGTTTCCCAACATCCAAAATTCCTTCTTTTTCCTCTCAAAAATCAAAAGATTCACGGAGCACAGAGCATTGACCGCAAAACCGACGAGATTGCTCGACGATGGCCGCCTGGCCTCGTCGTCAGATCCCAAAGCACCCTTGACACTGGTAAGGACTTTGCTCGTTGGCCGACCCGCTAAAGAGTCGGAGATCGTCTCTGCGATCTTTGCCCTCTACCTAATTTCAGCCGCACTTGCGTTAATCACGATGATTCTGATAAGGCGATAGGATTGAACCAACGAGCCGTAGCCCTACAACTCCTCGTCTTCGCAACTCAATGGGGGTTGATGATAGTCGGATTCGGAATCCTTGCCCTGGTAGTAGCACCTCTCCGCATACAGTCAGACCCGAGTCTCGGCCGCTATTTTGACGCAGCCGTGAAAGCTATGATCGCGCTGGTTTTGTCGATTTCTTGGCTGTTCATCTGGGACCGCCAAGTCCGACTGTATTTCTACAGGAAGAGAGAAGATATCACAGAACCTGTTTAGGAGTAGTCTTTTGCCCGCCACTTCTCGCCTTCCACCATCGTGAAGCCCATGTCAGTATTCTTAGTAAACCACAGGTTCGCGGGCAAGGCGTTCAGAGTCTTGCTCGATGGGATCTTCTCGCCGAAACAAATCCTCGCAGCCAGCCAAGGAAAATTCCATTCCGGATGCCCCAGTTTCAAAGACGCCAACGTGAGATAGTGAACGTTGGTTGTGAACCTGCAATTGATTTCGGTCGGACGCGGGATGCCTCTGCCGTCCCCTTTTAGATCCACACAGAAGATGCCGTGAGGCCTCTCGGAGACGGCACTAATCGCTTCTAGAGCCGTTGTGTTTACCTTGTTTGAATGAACCACCCGGTTTAGCTTGGAGGTTCCTCCGGAGCCTACGATCCGGTGCCCCACCCAGCTCAGACGCTCACGAACCATGGAGGTCACAAGCTTTCCTTCATTCCAGATAGACATGAAGCAGAAATCTCTATTCGGAAGATATTCTTCCAGGATGAAATCCGTCTTCAGTCCTTCCGCCCAGTGGTAGCTGATCCAATGTTCTACACTGGGCCAACTTCTGGCTAGGCAGCTCAGGCTTCCGCCCGCTCCCTGTCTTGCTCTCACCCAGCAGGGAAACGTCACCCTCCTAACCAGTTGCCTGTTCCGATGACTGCGGGTGGAGAGAACGATAGGCTGTCTCCTGAGTCCCTTCTTGAACCATCTGGACAACGCCTCGTACTTGTCTTGACAGACTTTCACAGCCTCACGATCTGGCAAGAACATTGCAGCATGAACCTGGTCTCTATCATTTGACAATCGGCCTACTTCCGAGTCGGGCTGAGGAAAGACCATCTCAACCCTGCCTTTCTTGACAACTCGGTTGAGGCGCTGCAAATATCGAGAGCTGGTAGCTGGAGGGAGCTGGTAGGATCTGTCGATCCATCCGTTGAGTTCGATACTCGTCTTGTCTACATCAGTTCCGGCGAGGAGAATGTTCTTGCCATCTTTGCTGACCCTCAAGCTCCAACAAACATTGTTGCCCGCGCTACCCCCAGCTCCAGTGACTAGAATACTTCGCATGACGATACCTTAGTGTCGGGTTTCGTGCTTCTATGGGAATAAATAAGTAGGGAGTCTTTTCGGATGCTAATCAAAGTCGCACGGTGCACAATGGTTTCTGCAAATGAAGGCACTCGTACTCTCGCTTCTACTATTGGCCCTATTGTCAACCCAGCTTCCCAGCCCGGCTGTGGCTCAGACCAACACTAATTGCACTTTGAGCAGCTGCACTGTCACCGTTAGTAGGTCCATAACGACAAACAACTGGGGCGTCTCCTTTGTTAGTGATCAATTCAGTCTGACCACCGGGTCCTCGCCCGTCTCCCAAATCACACTCGGCATAGCCTCCTCTCTGAGTAGCAAGCTTAGGTTCACAGAGGCAGTCGATTACCAATCAAACCAGCTACGAATTTCACCCCTAAAGTTGGCAAGTTTGCTCTCGGGAGGCAACTATTCCGCAATGGACATCGCATTTCCTTCAGCGAAGACCGGAACCTACAGCTTCAATCTTACCAGCGTTTATTCTGACCTACTCAACTTCAACTCGACATCCAACAATTTCGTTTTTGCCTTCGAACCTTTCCCTCTGATAGACGACAACTACAACGTGACCAGCGCGACGCTATCGGTCAAGACAGGAGACTGGCAATCTCCGAAGGTATCATCTGTGGATGGAACTTTCGCGAGCGCAACCTTCAGCTCCCAGGCAATTCCTCTAAAGCCCTTCAATACAACTGTAGCAACCATGACTTTTTCGTCGTCCATCAGCCAAAGCATCTTCGGTGTTACCGCGAACCGGACTATAACGCTCGCACAGACTGGCTCGATTCAAGTTACAGACTTTTACAACATGACGAACAAGGGTCATGACCTATCGAGTCTCACTCTACCTCTTCCGCAGAACGTTCAGACAGCAACGGCTCGCGACATAATTGGAACAGTTAGTACCCTTACTGCAGCAACGGCCACAGATGGGACAAATACGGTCACTTTCTTTCCGAGGTTCGGAACCGTGAAAGCGGGAGCCTCATCGTCGGTGAGAATTAGCTACGCACTCCCGAGCCAGTCCTTCCTGGCATCCACGGGCTTGGGACGATTCGAGCTTAGTTTCCACTTGTTCGACAACGTCAAGTTCTCGGAACCAACACTACAAATGAAAATAGTGGCCCCGATGGGATTCCGCCTAGAGTCTTTCAGCGGCCAGACTTTCACCAGCTCCGGCAACCAGATCCTCGTGCAGGTCGCCGAGGTTACACCGATGTCTAACTTGTCATTTACCATGGATTATCAATTGGACCCATTCTGGGCAAGTCTCTCAGCCCTTAGTTGGGCTGGACTCGCCGTGGGATCCATTGCCGCTGTTGTCCTAGCGGTTAGCGCAACAAGTACGGCCGGTGTCGCAGTTTCAGGCGCCCCGTCCGAGCTTATCGGAAGGTTCGTAGAATTGTACGATGAAAAATCAGCCATGCGACTGGAAGCAGAAAAGATGGACGAGGACCTCTCGAGAGGAGCGCTTAACCGCCATGAATTCAAACGACGAAGACGCGTGATTGACTTAAGAGTCGCCGAGTTGGACAGAACGCTGGCACCGGTCAAAGACCAGCTGTCAAAGTCGAACCCACGCTATCAGGACATGATAAAGAGACTCGAGCGAGCCGAGGCCGACATCCAAGTAGTCCGAACCACGTCTGCGGACCTCAGGAATCAGTACCGGAGCGGAAGAATAGCTAGAGAACTGTATGAATCTTTGATTTCAGATCTCGCGAAGAGAAAAGAAAAAGCTCAACAGACCATGGATACCATAGTCATTAATCTTAGAGAGGAGACTAGGTAAGAATCCTCCCCTGGTCCCCCGATAATTGAAAATCCGAATAGAAGAATACGATAACTGGTTGGAGCAAGAACTTGAGAAAGCACTGCGCCCTACGAAGAACAAAGCAGGGAAACTTTCGGACGACGCGCGCCGGGCACTTGATGAAGCCAGAAGCTTCTTCGAGGAACTCTCTCGCAAAGCCGACGGAAACCTATCGACCAAGAGAGACCCCATCTCTTACAGAGCTGCAAGAGTCGTGGGACGAGTGGCCCGCGACGCTAACTCAAGCATAGAAAAGATCCAAATCCCCGAGGAAGTCAGCTGGGATTCCTACAAAGTTCTACGAGACAACCTCTCCAACACAGCTAGATCTCTCAGAGAGAGCAAAAACAATACCCAGAGAGAAGTCCACGGACTCTACCTGCTAGACATGCTATCCTTCTCAGGGATCGTCGAGAGAATAGCGAAGGTAGGAGACAAAACCTCTCAGTTCCTCGAGGGAGACGGGGAAAACCTTCAACGAGCAAAAACACTCACCGGCATTGTTGAGACGATTCATCAAATCGGAGTTCAGCTGGACGAGAAGAAGAAAGAGAGCGTCGAACTTGAACGAACCCGTGAAAGGCTCTCGTCCGCCGTGCAAGAGCTGTCAAACGAGATGGAGAGGATTACATCGAACGATTCTCTCAAACAAGTTCTGGAGATCGAAAAGGAACTCCGGAAGGAAAGCAGGGAATTCAGAACGGACACCCTGACCCATCTCCGACGACCCCTCCGAAAACTTAGAGACCTTTCCCAGCGAGGCGAAATCGCGCTAAGAGCTGAGGAGAGAGAGGCACTGGGCGAGTACATTCAGTCCCCGTACAGAAGTTTCCTTTCCCGAAGCTCCGGACCCTACCTCACCCCGATTCTCACAAACCTCAAGAGCGCTTTGGACTCGGGCAAAATGGGGTTAAGCCATAGAAAGACCACGAGAGTTGTCGTCCAGCTTGACCAGCTAACGACGACTGAACACCTTGCGGAGAAACAGAGCAAAGGCCGGAACCTCCTAGGTCAACGTCAACGACTTCTCCACGACCCGGCATGCAAAAATCTCTATCTCGACAGGAAAACCGTTCTCAAGAAGATCGAAGAAGCGAAGAAGGACGAGCTCCAAGCCAGTGAGAGACTTCATATGGCCGGGGAAAAAATCAAGGCGCTGAACAAGCATTTCGAGGAGCTGTTGGTCCAGGCAGAATCGAAGTCCAAGGAGTACTTATCACGCGACGTTCGGATAGAACGACCTCGACCTTCAAGATAGAGCATAGACCACCGTTGACCCGCGAGGGGCGATCTCAGCAACGAAAATTGCTACGAACGACTCAAACCCGTGCTTACTCTATGGAGCAGAGAAGTGAACATGTCAACGGTAAGCGTGCCCGTTTGGGTGTTCCTAGGGCTTGGATGGTACGACGCGAAGACCTTGCGACCATCGGAGAGATCGATTTCGAGCCCATGTGCAAACTTCGGAATCTTGGACGAGAAGAGATTGTTTTGTTTCAATAGAATCATCGTTGAACGATAAGCAAACGCGCCTAGGCAGAGGATGACTCTAGACCTATTGCATAACTCCAATTCGGATTTCAGGAAATGCGCGCAGTTGGACATTTCCTCGCTAGTGGGCTTGTTGTCGGGAGGGACACATTTTACAGCGGCCGTTATGTAAACCCGCTGCAATTCCAATCCATCATTCACATCAACAGAACGAGGCCGATTTGCATATCCAGCCTCGAAGAGAGCCCTCACAAGGAAGTCAGCGCTCCTATCCCCTGTGAACACTCTTCCGGTTCGATTCCCGCCGTGAGGTGCCGGGGCTAGTCCGATCACTACAATCGTAGCTGAGATGTCTCCGAAACCGGGGACGGGTCGGCCCCAGTATTTCCAATTCAAAAACTGTTTCTTCTTGACCCTAGCCACCGACTCTCGGTATTTGACCAGACGAGGACAAACCCTGCATTCGACAACTTCATTGTTCAGGTCAAGAAATCGTCGTCTTGCCACGGGCGAACTCGCTTCAACTGAACCCAAGTTCGTTACACCCATCTTGCTCATCCCATCGGACATTGTAATGACGGATTAGCATGTTCGGTGAAAGGTTTGTTGACAAGACGGCTCATTCACGTCTCGCCATATAAGGAGGGACCCTTCAGTCGCTTATATGAAAGAGCCCTAGAACCTCGCAGATTCTCACATCAAGAACATGGAATTCTGGCGATATTAGACGCATAACCCGTATCCATTAGCTGTTTTCTGCAAATCAATCTCTTAGTAATTATCCAGAATAGAACGGTCCAGCAATGATCGTTAGCGTACTGAATAACAAAGGCGGGACTGGAAAGACAACAACCGCAGTCAACCTCGCAACAGCAACCGCGATTGAAGGCAAAAAGACGCTGATCGTGGACTTGGACCCTCAAGGAAACGCGACAACTGGACTTGGCTTTGAGAAAGCGACGCTTTCGTCAACGGTCTATAATGTTCTATCTCAGTCACGAAAAGCCGAAGAAGTCCTACTAAATACCCGTATCGAGAGACTATCACTGCTACCAAGCAACTTGGATCTAGCCGGCGCAGAAGTTGAACTTTCATCAACCCCCGGTAGAGAATACGTGCTCAGAGAATCGATTAGTACTATCAAAGACCAGTTCGAACAAATCGTTATCGATTGCCCACCAAACATCGGACTGCTCACTCTCAACGCCCTAGTATCATCTGACTTGGTCCTGATCCCAGTGCAATGCGAGTTCTATCCCATGGAGGGACTGCCAACGCTTCTCAAAGTCATGGATCTCGTGAGATCTCGGTTGAAAGCGGCCTTTGACTACCGGATCATACTGACAATGTACGACCGCAGAACAGCGCTGTCACGGCGGGTCATGCAACAGGTCAACCAGAACTTTGGCGAACGGGTTCTAAAATCCGTGATTCCCAGATCCGTCCGGATGGCCGAGGCTCCAAGCAAAGGGCTGCCAGGCATACTATACCGGCCTAGAAACCCTGCGTCGGAACAATACCGCGTACTCGCAAAGGAACTCTTACAGGTCCAACCGCTCGCAATAGCTTAGCCTGATCGCAGGGAAACTAAGGCACCCAACGCCGCATACTAGAAATTCATGACAGCCCCACTTTATGTTCTATAATCTTCTCCGGATAGAGCGCCTCATTCGTATCGGACTCTTCTGATGCTGGTTGTCATCGTGGAGATCGTTCAGAGAGACGTTCTCCTGAGGGAGGCTAAAACGTCGTCAAGGGTCCCGTAGGCTCCCTCTGGAAGTCTCTCAAGGACCACCCTGGTTCTCGCCCGTTCCTCAGTAGTCTTGTCAAAGAGCTTCCAGCCCTGTTCCCTTACGAGTCGGGACTTGCTAGCAGGGAACACCGCATCTTCCATCAACACTTCGCTCAACGATTCGAGCCCGACCTGCCCGGTTAGCGAAGGAAACCTTCCGGAGTCCAGGAAAGTCTTCAAGCGCGCTGCGTCTCTGTACATCCTGACCCCATGAAATGCTAGAATGCTTTTCTCGAATTTCGGGCCGGAAGCCTTAGCTGCAATATCCTCGAGCTCGTTGTCGTCAAACTCGTACACGTTCTCCTTCCCTTTACCAAACAACCTGCTGTAGAGAATGCTCGATTCTGTCTTCGGGTCCTGAGTTGAGATGTCAATGCTATGCAAAGCATCGTGGTCGTGTAGAGTCTTCAACGTATCCTGTGTTGGTTCTCCTCCTCGAAACTCGAAGGCGATGCGAGTCCTGCCCAGGCTTATCGTCGAGAGAAGCGCATTCACTTTGGGAACAAGCTCCTTGTCCCCAAGAAGCGCCTTCGGAATTAGGATCGTCAGAACGCCTGCCCGCAGGCGTCTGCAGATCTTTTCCATGGAGTCGATAATGCGAATTGTTTTGGGAGTCAACTCTAGCCGATGAAGTTCGGCAACATCCTTCTGACACCGAACCGAAAACTCGAACTCAGGCGGGACCCTTTTGCGCCAACTCGCTACGTTAGCCGGACTCGGTAACTGGTAGTAAGTACTGTTCACTTCTACGAAATCGTAGACTGATGAGTACGCTTTCAGCCGGTCGCCACTAGGGAGAGAGAAATAGTCCCACCCGCCCGCGCCGATGTAAAGCTGACCCATACCTTCTTGAGACGGTTTGCAACCTCAGATTTAGGTAAGAGGTCGGCGAAAAACGGGGCGATTCCTTCTTGGTACTTCAGGGTGGTCGTACCCTGAGTGGGTAGGAGTCTTCTACCCCACTTCCACTGAGAGCAAACTGAAACACTACACGCAAGTATTTCCGACTGCCGAGATCGATTCTACATTCTATGCGTTCCCCCAGGCGGGCACGGTTCTTGGCTGGAACAGATTCTCTCCCAAGGATTTCATCTTTTGCGCAAAGATTCCCCAGACTATCACTCATGACAAACTCGCGGATATCGGTCCTTCTCTAGAGTCTGAACTGGACCGTTTTGCAGAGTTGATGCT
>VBBD01000068.1 GCA_005882895.1 Candidatus Bathyarchaeota archaeon
TAGTGTGAAGCTTAGCTGGGCGCGTTCCCATGGAGGCACGCGTTTCTTTTCAGACATCACTCCATGCTCTGCCTGATGCTCTATCATAATCTTTCATTTGTATAGAAGATAAGCCCAAAACAAGCCCTGATCTCAATTCTGATTCATGGCTAACATTTCGCCCCATGATTCGTTCGGGAACAGGCGACGATTTCCCGACTCTTTGCCCTGCCGTCCAAGCCTGGATTGGGCCCTGAATCGCCTGTCTCGCACAGAAACACTGCCAGACAGCAAATCTCCTCGTCAAAAGGGAGGGGGAGTCTTAGCGATCGCATCTCGCGACGCAAGAGCGGTTTACGGGGACCCCTAGGTTACGAAATCGCCTATTATCAGCCCTGATCTTGAGTCTGGGAGGTTGCCGCAAGATCACTGCTAAATTCGTTGGGCTAGTCGCGTTTTTCGCCGAGCCAGCTTCGCCAGATTGCGCCTGTAATAGCCTGCCTCGCCCATTATCAGCGCCAGACAGCGGGTGTTCTAGAAAATAGGGGGTCTTAGCGACCGACCCTGGCGTCGCATGAGTGCTCCCTTCAGACCTCGTCGCACGGGTGATTATCTCTGATCGAGAATAATCGGTTTTCCCTTGTTCAAATCTGTTGAATTATTATCCCGATCATGATGGTTTTTCGAAACTATGAAGTTGAAGATGCCCCTGAAAATACACAGGCTACTATCGCTGGTAGCCTTCGTCCTCGCCTTGATCGGCGGTGTATTGCTCGTCGTATCCGCCCTCGGCGGACTTGGCCGCCTAAGCATCGGCTCCCTAGCTATCAATGGCCTAGTCTTCCTGTTCGGTCTAGGCGCGATCCTGGGAGGCTGGCTCATCTACACCGGCATCCGGAAACTCGGCGGCATCATAACACTGCTCGCAGGAATAATCCTATTCGTGTTGACTGGAGGCGCAGGCACCGCAGTGCTACTCGTAATCGTCGCCGGCGTCTTGGGGCTAGTTGCTGCCGAGATGAAGCCTTGGTGGGCTTTCTGGCGATAATTCCCGCCAGCCTGTGAATAATTCTATCTAGTTTTTCCCTGGTTTAGCTGGTCGTTTTTCCTGAATTGCTGGCTTTGGCTACTTGTTCGGCCAGGAGCCGTTGTCTCGTGGCTTCTATCGTAGAGGTCGAATAGACTAGAACCAATAGGGTGAAGAGTGCGACGCCTGTGAGGAAGAGATATCGGAGAAAGGGCGTCGAGACAGTAAAGCTGAAGCCGTACGTCTGTGCAATCATGATAATCGCGACAAGCCACAGGAGAGTGGTCATTGTGAGCGTGACCTGCAGTTTCATTCTCTCTAGGGACTTCGATAGTGGTGTGAGTCCTGATAGACCTAGTAGAATCCCTGTGACTGTGATGAGTAGACCTGTAATGTAGGAGATTGCATAGTTACTGACCTCCTGCAGGGTGATTGTATAGGCGATGGTTCCGAACATCGCAAGAGACGCAAGTACCAGCAGGAACATTGCAGTGTTGTGCCAGGAACTTTTCGGCTTTCCAGTGGTCACGCTGACATTGTCCCTCTGATGTATTTCCTCTTTTAGGCAGAGTTATTGGGCTTTTGCTAGCCACGCCATCGTCTCCGACCGAATAGTTTCATTCTCGAGTTCACCGCTCTCTCCTGGATTAGACTGGCCCCCTGCTAAACTTGCTTTGGCTGCAGGGTTTGAAGCACGAAGGCTGGATTCTCGACCTCTACCACAAAGCTGGCCAGATGGTCATATGGCTAAAGAAAACCGATGGTAGCTGTGTAAGACTCACTGATCCCTGGAAGCCAAAAATCCATGTAGGTGGAAGTTATCGGGATCTTTTAGATCTTGCTTGTCGCCCCGGTCTTGAAGACGCTATTTTCGTTGAGAGGTATGAGAAAGCTGGCGATCGTGAAAGATCGAGAGTTTTAGAGGTAGAAGTCGACGGAGACCGGGAAGCAGTAGGATTAGCCAGGAAGCTCGAACAGTTTGGCCGTTATTCCAAGTTCCGTTTCTATGATATCGACGTTCCCTCGCCGCAGATGTATCTGTATCGCAGAGGCCTCTTCCCGCTAGCGTTTGTTGAGGCGGAAGAAACTGGTCGAGGAGTTAGCTGGACTCTCAAGGACTCCAGAGAATCTATTGATTATCAACTGCCATCTCTAAGAGAGGTCGGTTTTGAGATCAGGACCGAGAAGATCAGGAAGATTCGAAGCTTCGACGATAAACTAGCCTCGTTCCATTTTACCCGCAACGAAAAAGAGATACTCGCCTTGGACTCGGGCGATGAAATAGACAAGATCTTAGGATTGGTAGAGGCCTTCAGGGTCGAGGACCCTGATGTGATCATGACCCATGGCGGCGATTCTTTCATCTTCCCGTATCTTGCTCGCAGAGCCCAAGAGCTTGGAATTCTTGACCAGCTAATCCTCGGCCGAGACATATCGCCTCTCCGAGTTTATGAGGTTCAGGGCCACAGCTACTTCTCCTACGGAAAAATATTGTATCGTGAGACCGCTGCTCGTCTTTTGGGCCGTTTGCACGTAGACCAGAGAAACGCCTACGTGAGCGCCGACTGCGGGCTTGAGGGCCTGTTCGAGGTGTCACGGACCTGTATCATGCCGATCCAGAGGGCTAGCCGTGCGACCATC
Organism: Candidatus Bathyarchaeota archaeon; assembly: GCA_005882895.1. Classification (GTDB taxonomy): domain Archaea; phylum Thermoproteota; class Bathyarchaeia; order 40CM-2-53-6; family 40CM-2-53-6; genus 40CM-2-53-6. Next base: position 2,648 of record VBBD01000068.1, read on the forward strand.
GGCACCAACATGACAAGCCTCCAGCTATACCACGCGGTCAAACGGGACGTCCTCATTCCATGGAACAAGAATCAGCCTGAAGAACTGAAGAACAGCGGAGAACTAGTAACCGCCGATCGCGGGGGATTCATCTATCAGCCTGAAATCGGGATTCATGATCATGTTGGAGAGCTGGACTTTGCCAGCCTCTATCCAACACTCATGACCAAGATGAATCTCAGCGGTGAAACAGTCAACTGTACCTGTTGTCCGGACTCTGAAAATCGTGTTCCAGAGCTCGAATTCAACATCTGCGAGCGATCAGCAGGCATCGTCCCTCTCTCCCTGAAAATCCTGCTCGACAAAAGAGCACGATACAAGGCTGCAAAGAAAGCTGCTGTAGACGAGGAGTTGAAGACACGTTATGACCAACGCCAGGCTGCGCTCAAGTGGATACTAGTCTGTTCATTCGGCTACCTTGGATTCAAGAATGCCCGGTTTGGAAAAATAGATGCTCACATTGCGACCTGTGCCTTCAGCAGAAAAGCTCTGAGAGAGGCTGCGGCTCTGGCTGAGGCTCGTGGTTTCACGCTTGTCCATGGAATAGTCGACTCCTTCTGGCTCCGCAAACAGGAAGCGACAAGAGGTGAGTACGAGGATCTCTGCAGGGTCATCCGTGACAAGCTTCGTCTGCCGATTTCTTTTGAGGGAGTGTACAGGTGGATTGTTTTTCTCAGTTCGAAGACAGACTCGAAGGTTGGAGTGCTTAACCGGTATTATGGTATTTTCGAGGATGGAAAACCCAAGGTTCGTGGAATAGACGTTCGAAGACATGATACTCCCGAGATCGTTAGACAGTGCCAGACGGAGATGCTTGATATCCTCACCAAGGCTCGTGATTCAAACGAGTTCAGACTACTCATTCCCAGCGCTCTCAAGGTCCTAGAAAGATTCGTGGACTCGCTACGAGACGGCAGTGTTCCTCTAGAGGATCTGGTGATAGTAAGGAACTTGAGCAAGAATCCGGACGAGTACACTCACCAGGTTCCCCAAGCGATAGCTGCGAGACATCTTGTTGCACAGGGAGGTTCGGTGCACGCAGGGCAGCAGGTCAGCTACATTCTAACAAGTGATCGGACCCGCACGGCTTTACCGCCGGAGGTTGTTGGTGAAGACACGGTCTATGATTCAGAGCGGTACGTGGACCTGTTGTGTTCGTCAGCAGCAAACCTCCTCCTACCTCTCGGATATGATGCCAAGTATCTTCGATCAATGTTCAAAGGAAGTCAGATGAAACACGCGCCAGTCCCTCAAGACCATTCCATAGCGGCAACTCCTCCTGAAATCGCCCATTTTCAGCCCTGATCTTGAAAATGAGAGGGGGTCCCTAGACTTCCCTCCAAACGTTCGGGATCCCCCCGACGAAATCCCATCATCCATTATCCGACCCAAGCCAGGAACGCGCCCTGAATCACGAGACTCGCCCATAATACGTGCCAGACAGCAAGTGACCTCTCCAGGAGGGGGGTCTTAGCGAACGCGACTCGCGACGCAAAGTGGTCGAGGGAACAGTCTGATTCGCGAAATCGCTTATTATCAGCCCTGATCTCGAATCTGAGGGTCGCCTCAACCTCACCCCAAGATTCGTTCGGAAAACCAGCGGTTTTTCCATACCCATCTAACCCGAGACCACGCTTCGATCGGCAAGACTCGCCCATTATCACCACCAGACAGCGGGTGTTCTAGAAAATAGGAGGTCTTAGCGACCCTGTCTCGCGTCGCATGAGTGGGCAGTTCGGACTGGCCAACGAGAATAGTTCTCGGGAATGAGGACAGCTTCTAGAGATATCTTGTCAGTGTCTGATTGTCCAGGGTAGCGGTCTCCGTGTTGCCTGTCGGGATGAATGGATGCCTAGTAACGGTCAGCTGTGTATGCGCTCCCTTATCCTGGAGTACCGCAGAGACGTGGGCCGTTCTAGCCAGAACATCGTCCATCGCCTTGCTTCTTGACTGCAAGTTCGTAACCACAACGATCATGTTTCTCTGCTCTGCGAGCGTGGCTAAGGAACGAATATCTTTGGAGAATAGATCAAATGCTTCCCTCTTTTCTTTGACATCGGGATCGCAGTAGAGAGCAGTAATATCTGATACGATCGCCAGCCTGGCATAACACTGGTCAATTGCCTGCGCGAGCTCATCGGTTATGAGGCTGCTTAGCTGGTGGTGAGTGAAGGCCCTGCTGAGATGGATCCGCAGCTTCATCCTCTCCTGATCCAGCCCGAGATTGAAAGCGTGCCGAGATACGGTGTACGAATCGAACACGTTGCCCCCGTCAACAAACACCACATCACTATCCAGTCCCGGCGGAAGAGGATTGATAGCTCGGACGCAGAAGAGATGGCTGAGAGCATTAGACGCTTCGCCCTGAAGAGTGACTAGCTCGCCGAAGCGGAGAGCAAGGGTTTCATCAAGCAATCCGACCCCTGCTGCAAGGTCTGACTGAACATCTCTTAGTAGTATGCTTCCTCTACTCAGTTTAGCCTCGAACAACTCGCCAGGCTCGAACAGCTCCTCCACGTTTTTACAGATCAAATTCGTAAGAAGCCGTTTACCCGGTGGAAGAACTGACCGCTGGACCTTGAGGGTTCTTTCAAGCTCGAAACCGCATCCCGGACAATTGTCCAGGAAGACGAGCTGGACTTTGCGTGGATTAATGAACAGTTTAGAGAGAACTAGGTTCTCATCGCAGAGGCTGCAACTGTACAGATAGCCTTGAGCACTCGACTGGTCCTGGTCTAGCTGCCAAGTCTTCGGTTTAAGAGGCCCAAGCGTACTCCGACTTCCCATGTCCGGCTCATTGTAATGGTCCTATTCGTCGCGTTTGTTGCGGGGGACAGCGTCTTCAACGCCTTTTTCTGTGATGCGGAAGTAGGTCTCGGATTCTGGCAGATAGGGCGAGTCTATGACCTTGGCGACTCGTAGTCCCTGACTGGACTTTTTGAGCATGATGCGATGTGTGGATGCGTGGGCCATGATGTTCCCGCCTGCGGGGCGCATAGGGTCGCCGAAGAAGGCTTGCGGATTGGCCTGCACCTGATTGGTGACTACGACTGCGAGGTTGAGGGCTTGAGCGATACGGAGGAGCTTGTGGAGATGGCTGTTCAAACGCTGTTGTCGCTCGCTGAGGGACTCTCGACCAATATATTCGCCGCGGAAGTGTGAGAGGATGGAGTCGACGACCAGCAGTTTGATGTTTTCTTCCTTGCAGATCTTGAAAGCGTGATCGACAGTCAGTATCTGATGGTCGCTATTGTAAACGCGACTGTAGATGATGCCATCGAGAATCTTGTCAGCATCCTGCCCGCTAGCCTGGGCCATCTGGAATACTCGTTGGGCCGCGAAAGTTCCTTCCGTGTCGATGAAGAGGACTTTTCCCTCCAGTCCTCCTTCTGCGGCGGGAAGCTGAGTCTGAATACTCAATTTCATAGAGATCTGCGATTTGCCCGCGCCAAATTCGCCGACGAACTCGGTGATAGCCTGAGTCTCAAGTCCACCACCCAACAGGGTGTTGAGGTTGCTCGACCCAAAGCCGAGGCGGAGCAGAGTCTTACGTCGCTCCCATAACTGTTTGGCAGTGACAAAGTCTGTCTGGATGGTTTCGCGGGCGGCCTTACTGATCTTGTGAGCAACACTGGTTTCGAGACCAGCTTTCTCGACTAGCTCGCGTATAGGTGCAATTGCGAGGGACGAAATAGAGTCGTAGCCTGCCTCTCGAAGCTTGTTAGCAGTGACGGGTCCGACGCCGTCTAGGTCTTGAATATCTAACACTTCAGCGGTCATGTGAACCTGGTGGCTTAGGCTCCGGGTCCGCTTATCTCTCACAGTGAGGAGTGAAAGTAATGCTGTGAGGTGGGAAGGCGATTGGTCCGCAGAACCGTGTGTTCGGACGCTTTCAGGATTGTTGAGCAGCCGGAGAGGAGTCCTTCTTCTCCAGTCTAGATGACCATTGATTCATAGTCTTAGACAACAACTCCCGGAAGCGCTTCACCGCCGAGGTAAGCCTCAACAGCTCAGGAACATCCCGCGACGTATACGTGGTTGACGCAGCTGAAACAGGCAAAGACGCGCCCATACCGGTTAACGGCTGATCCATCCGAACCCACCCATGGCCCAGCTCAGACAGTAGAGGTAGCACGCTCGTATCCGTTTCGCCGGTCAGCTTGTAGAGGCTCGGTTCCCGAACGTCCAACCGGGAAAGCTTACTAGTAAACGAAGCTTCTTTCGAGAACTTGAGATCCGCCTGGAACGCCCGAGCCAACTGTTCAGTCAACGCTCTCACCTCTAAGAAGCAGTCAGGCAGCATACCTAGAAGGAGGTTCACACGAAGGCTTTGCGACAAGGGATGAAGAACCCGAACGAGATAGTTTGGAACCGCATGGCGAGAGAAAGTCTCTGAAAGACGACCCAGCCCCATAACCCATGCTAGATGCGACTTGAAATCTTCGCGCAGCCCCAACACCTCGCTCCAGGCCTTGCTCCCCTCCCCAGATTGGCAGAAATCCAGGTTTCGAGTCAGCGACATGTTCACTTGGCGAAGAACGTCGACGTCTACCGGCGTGACCAATGGGTTGGGCAATGGATCTCCAGCCCTTGAGGGTCGGTCAGGGTGGGAAATAGGCGAAATGTTCCCCATGCACGGCCATAGTCGTTCATGACGAGTATCTTAAACGAATAGGAGCAAAGGGTCTGAACCAGAGCGGTGGACGCGACAAGAATTAAGAGCGAAGGGTCTTTCCCACAACGAATCCCATAGCAGCTATCAAGCACTTGGCATGTTCAATCTCCGAACAGACCTGTTCGGCCTAGGAACCCTGTTAAGCTGACGACAATTGATCTTGTGATGTGAAGGCAGCACTATCAATTAGCGAGAGGGACGTCAGTCAGACGCTGACTATCCAGAAGTCCATCCAGCTTGCCCGTCAAGCTTATGTCAAACGCGCCAGGGGACGGGTTCTCGAACCACTCCGAACATGGTTCACGGTTCCAGGCGGCGCTTCTTTCTATTTCATGCCCGCTCATGTGCTTGGCCTTCGAACGGTATCCGCGAAAGTAGTTAGCGTGAATCCTCGAAACCGCAACGGTTCTCTCCCCTCCACCTCAACCTCGATCTCTGTCTTCGATTCAAAGACCGGATCGGAACTGGCTCGAATTGCCGGGGACAGCTTGACCGGGATTAGAACCGCGGCCAGCTCCGCATTGGCTACGGACAGTTTAGCCCTCAAGGAGCTAGATACCCTAGGAATCATCGGAACCGGAAAACAGGCGCAAGCTCACGTCCCAGCGATAATGGAAGTAAGAAATGTCTCGCGGGTCCTAGTTTATTCTCGATCAAAGGCCCATCGGGCTGCGTTCGTTCGAAGCGCTTCCAAGAACATTAGCGTTCCTGTTACTACAGCCGCTTCCACCGAAGAGGTAGCTCGAAGATCCGACGCTCTCGTCTTGGCTACCAGCTCCCGTGTCCCTCTCTTCAACGGCAGTATTGTTCCGCTTGGGACACATGTGAACGCCATTGGATCTGCTCTTCCAAACTCACGAGAGATAGACACAACTCTCGTGGAAAGATCTATCCTTGTTGTAGATTCAATGGAGCAGGCTGTCGCGACCTATGGAGACGTTATGATCCCACTCGAGGAGAAAGCGATTACGAGATCACACATCAGGGCGGAGCTGGGCGAATTGCTCCTCAACCCCAGCATTATAGATAGAGATAGGAACGACATTACAATCTTCAAAGCTGGAGGGCTAGGTGTCCTGGACGCGGTCTTCGCGGACTATATTGTCTCCCAGTTCTGATCATTCTCGGGCAACTCGAATCTCGGTCGAACCTACGAAGGTGGACTTCCTGAATTGCGTGTCACATTCGGCATAGTCCACATTGCCGAAAATTGTAGGTAGGCATGAAATATTAGAGACTTCCGAAATGGCTGAAAAACAGAACCAATTTAATAGTGGGTCTTAGGTTTCGCGGTCTTCGTGGGCCGGTAGATCAGCCTGGTACACAGCGCGTCAAGGGCTGGCCGAAGATCGCCCGCTTGGCAGGTCGTCTTCGACCCTGAATGCGGGAAGGCACTAGCACTGCTCCGTAGGGCCGCGGGTTCAAATCCCGCCCGGTCCACCACGAACAAGTCTTGGCGCGCAAGGTTCGAGTAGCCCCCGGGGGGCCGCAAAATTCGCTGTTACGGGGTTTCGCGAGGCGGTCTTCCAAAAGAGCGGTTTCAAGAAATGGTTTTCGAATGGGCTATTTCAGAAACCTGTTTTCAAGAGACCGGATTTTCGGTAAGCGATTTCCAAGAAGGCGATTTCGAAAACGCGATTCCAAGAATCGGATTCCGAGAACTGGTTTTCCTGATGCCGGTCGGAATGGACAGGTTCTACCTTTTTCTGAGCGACCGATCCATGGCTCTCGGCCAATAGATCGTACAAGGTACTCACCCTAGTGCTGCCCTGTCCAACGAACAGACGTAGTTGGTCTTATAGGTGCACGCAAAACGAAGATAGGGCATTCGGGAGTATCCTTTGCCAAGTCGACAGCGCTCTTGGTTTGAGACGATCAACCCGGCCACGGGCAAGACGCTCAAACGTTACAAATCATCGACGAAAGGGGATGTTGACAAAGCAGTTGCGAAGGCAAGAAAGGCGTTTGAGAAATGGCGCCAACTCTCGCCCGCTAAACGGGCAATCTATCTAGAAAGAACAGCAAAGACGCTCCGGGCGCAGAAAGAGAAGCTGGCTCGAATAATCACCCAAGAAATGGGGAAACCGATCAAAGAGTCGCTTCCGGAAGTTGCAAAATGCGCATGGGCCCTAGAATACTACTCGGAGAACGGCCCGAAGTTTCTGAACCCAGAGGCAACAAAAACGGATGCGACAGACAGCTATGTAGCCTTCGAACCAATGGGCGTCATCGGCTCCATCATGCCATGGAACTTTCCATTATGGCAATGCATCCGGTTCGCAGCACCCGCTTTGATGGTCGGCAACACAACCGTCTTCAAACCCTCCAGCATAACACCCCAGTCAGGATTGGCCCTCCAGAACGCTTTCGAATCAACTGGAACCATCCCCGGATGCTTCAACATCATTCTCGGAAGCGCTCAAGTAGCCAACTACCTGATCGAAGCCAATACCGTAGCCATCTCATTCACGGGCAGCGTAAACGCGGGACGAACGGTCGCTCAATCGGCGAGCGGTCAGCTGAAGAAATTCGTTCTAGAGCTGGGAGGCAGCGACCCCTTCATAGTTCTTGAAGACGCGGACATTGAGGCAGCCTCAACAGGCGCAGTTGCAGGCCGTTTCATTAACAACGGCCAAAGCTGCATCGCCACCAAGAGGATCTTTGTTGTTAAGCGAGTTCTAGACGAGTTCTTGGAAAAATTTGTGAAGAAGACGAAATCTTTGAGAGTCGGAGATCCTCTTAGCCCGGAGACAGATATCGGACCGATGGTCAGAGAAGAAGCGCTCAAGACGCTAGACGCACAGGTCCAAGAAGCAATAACACATGGGGCCCATTTGGAGCTTGGTGGCGAGAGATTGAAGCGGAAAGGCTCATTTTACTCTCCAACCATCCTTACAAACATAACACCGGAAATGAGGATCATGAAGGAAGAGACGTTCGGACCGGCCGCACCTGTCATGGCCGTCAAAGATGAAAACGAGGCGATAAGACTTGCCAACAAGAGCGAATTCGGGCTGGGAGCAACCGTTTGGGGAACGGACACGAGAAGGGCAGAAAAAGTCGCGCGAGAGATCTCAGCGGGACTGGTAACAATTAACAATGTTGTCGTCTCAGACCCCCGCATGCCCTTCGGCGGAGTTCGACACAGTGGAATCGGTCGGGAACTCTCAAGATACGGAATGCTAGAATTCACGAACATAAAATCTGTCCGAATATACGAAAAATCGCCGCTAGCTCACGCCCACGTAGAATGATAACCATCTGGCGATATTTCTTGGGAGGCAGAACCACCCTTCTCTACTCCGAGAGATTTCTGGACTACAACCTCGGACCCTCTCACCCTCTCCGTCCAGTGAGAGTCAAGCTGACCCATGACCTGATCCTGTCGAAAGGATTACTCAAGGAAGACGAGATCATGATTACCGTGCCACGAGTCGCATCTGAAGAAGAAATTCTTCTCTTTCACGAGAAGGAGTATGTTCGGTTGGTTCAAATGTATAGCGAGAGGGGCTCAGGGCTCTTGGACGCAGGGGATACTCCCGCTTTCAAAGGATGCTTCGAAGCCACCAGTCTGGTCGTAGGTGCTTCTCTAGAAGCCTGCGATAACATAATGGGCGGAAAATTTACTCACGCCTTTAATCCTTCTGGGGGACTGCACCACGCACATCCTGAACGCGCTTCAGGGTTCTGCATATTCAACGATCCCGCAATCAGTGTCAATTACCTGAAGACGAAATACAAGATCAGACGACTGGTCTACATGGACATCGATGCGCATCATGGAGACGGTGTCATGTACGGGTATTACAACGATCCATCACTATTGGATATCGATTTCCACGAGAACGGCAAATACATCTTCCCCGGAACTGGGTTCCCCGATGAGACCGGAGAGAAGGAGGCGAAGGGCCTCAAGCTAAACATCCCACTTCTCCCTGGCACAGGGGACGAGGCCTATCTGAAGGCGTTTCACAAGCTTATCCCAGATATTGTAAGAAAATTCCGACCCGAGATTATTCTCGTCCAGTGTGGCGCAGATGGCCACGCGAACGACCGTCTCGCCCATCTTCGAATGACTACAAACACATACGAGGAAGTTGTTTCTGAGATGCATAACCTCGCGCACGAGCTTTGTGAAGGCCGATTCCTACTATTCGGCGGAGGAGGGTATACCATTGCCAACGTCCCGAGGGTCTGGACCGTCGCCCTCGCAACTCTTGCGGGAAAAACGCTGGATAACGAGATTCCTGAACGCTGGTCCAGAGAGTTCAGAGAGCTCACAGGAGAGGATCCTCCGAACGCATTACGCGATAGGCTTACGAACGACGATTCGAAGACGATTAGCGAAGTGGATAATGTGTTGGAGGAGCTGGCAGGCTACCTCGCAAAGTAGCGCCCTGATAGTGCAACGTTTATCTTTCAAGGCCTGGAGCGCTCGCGGCAAGGACCTTAGATGGGTAGCAAAGGAACCACATCGCTAGGCAAGATGGGTGGAAAGGGTACACACATCAGATGCAGGAGATGTGGCCGACACTCGTACCATGTTCGCAAGAAACGTTGCGCAGCCTGCGGCTTCGGAGAGATTACGACGCTGCGACGCTACTCATGGCAGAACAAGAAGATCAATCGAACACGAATAGTGTAAAAATCCACAGTTTTAGCTCTACTCCTCGTTTGGACATTCCAATCTTCGGGTCGAATTGACTGGAGAAGTTGCCTTTGGTCGAAGTTAGGTGTCCGCGTTGCAACCGCCCGATGCACTGGAACGGCAGACTGAAGATATTCATCTGCGACACAGACGGATTCATCTTAGGTCCTAACGACCCGTATGTGAAACGCTTGGAGTACGAGATCAGCCAGAATCTCCCGCACTCTTCAAGTCACTGAGGACACATTTGGCTCGTGTGTAAGAGTGGGCTCGGCAGGATTCGAACCTGCGACCTTCGCCGTGTCAGGGCGACGTCCTAACCAGGCTTCGCCGACGCGTCAACGGCGTCTTAGACGACGAGCCCCGGAGGGCTTGGCCGAACGCTGATAGCGTATCAAGCTTTTCCCACAGCCATATTCGAGCGAGTTATCGAGAGTAGTTATACAGCTTATACCAGTTCCATGGAAAGCACCCTGTTTCATGATGAAAAAATTCAGCGCTCGGGACTTGCGATCTCCCTTCTGGCACTAGTGCCCGCCGCCGTGAGCTTACCTGTCCACGCCCAGCCGACTGTAAACACGCGCGCCGATAAGTCAGCCTACGCACCCGGCGACTCAGGGACCATGACAATCTCAATAATCAATACTATTGGAAACCCGCTGCTGGTTCGCAACATCACAATATACTATCCATGGGCCGGTTACGATACCAACGGAAAATGGTTCACCGCTAATTACACCTACCCTGTTTCTCCACCCGCGGCCTTAGCCACCAAAGGAGCCAACAATTACTCCTACACAACACAAACGTTCAACATTCCGACCTGGTGGGGAATCAGCAGCCGATCACAGTTTGGCTGCCCGGGGAACACGAACACGAAATTCGGTTTGTACTCTGGCTGCGTCCTTCTCGGAACGAACTCTACAACACGTTATGAGGGCTTCGATTTTGGAATAGCCATGGCACTAGCGGTTTACAATCCATCGACTCTGTCAGCTATTCAGGAGTGGATACCAGTTGCAACTCTCATCGTTCTTGTGATCGCGACAGCCATCCTGGCCATGGTCATGATGAGGCTCGGCAATCTTTCAAAGAAACCGTAGACCTAGCGCTTTCTCTCTTTCTCTTCCCATCTTCTCTTCTTTTTTTCGTGCCTAGAAAATTCTCCGTTGTTCTCAGTGTGGGAAGGCATTTTACCGAAGAGCTTGTGGGCTCCTGCTGGGCCCGTAGCTCAGTACGGACAGTAGCGTCGGCCCTCTATTAATCAGGGGAGAGCCGAAGGTCGCGGGTTCAAATCCCGCCGGGCCCGCCAGAAACTAGCCGTGATCTCTTTCTTTCTGCCGACCTACAATCAGGTGCTCAATCGCCCTCAACTGTGGATGAAGCCGGTGGGGCAATGCGTCCTTCAAGATTGCAAAGTCGGACGGTCTGAAGATCCTGAAGGCTCGGCTGATGGCGAGAAAGGCTAAGACAAACACGACGATCAGGATTGGTAACCTACGAAAAGGGCTAAGGTGTCCTATGAGAAGGTCATCGACGATGGCAAGGGGAACTCCTACTCCAACTGCAAGAAGAACTGCGATGGGTAGCGCATTCTCCGTGTGCGTTTTCACTGAGGACCCCAAGCTCCACCGAGCCAAGATGACGGTGCCTGCAGCGAGCACCATTCTCCCTATGGCACCGCCTAGAGTTCCCAAGACTGCGACAGTGGAGGCGACTGTGAGCAAGCCGACGACAGTTGAGACTAGGGTAACGGTGAGAACTTGTCTTGTTCGGCCAATTGCCTGAAGGGATATTGTTAGAATGGCTCCTTGCGCTGTGAAAATTGTGGCGAGAGCTAGGATGGCGAATATTCCCGCCTGGCTAGTGTAAGTAGGTCCGTACACAAGCTCGATTGCGGTCGGCGCTATAGCGGCCAGGGCTGCTCCCAATGGTAGGACTGCGAGGTTGGTAAGTCTGAAGGCTACGGCCAGCCGTTCCGATACTGCCTCTGTTCCTCCGGTAGCGTGGCTTGCGGAGAGAGCAGGATAGAGTGCTTGGGTTACCGGGATCCAGAGGACGGAGAGGAAGCTTACGCTGGAGACTATGAGGTAGTAGGCGCCGGTGGTTGAGAGTTGGCCGATGATACCTTGCAGAATGGTAATATCACCGTATTGTTGGCCGAAGGCGATCAGGGCGGATCCGAATACTGGTAAGCTAAACGCTAAGAGTGGTTTTATGGGATGTGAGCTTCGCTCGGGTAGCTGGTCGTGCCAGAGATACGTGGAGAGGAGTACCGCTACGAGCCCGCCTATGACCCATCCGGAGACGATTCCTGTTACGCGATAGCCTATATAGGCCAGGATGAGTCCGAGACCGCGGCTGAAGGGAATGTATAACGCGTTCTGGTAGAGGTTTCGTGCATAAGCTCCAACGCCAATGAAGTAAGCGCCGTAGACGAGGATGAGGTCGAGCAGGAAGCCGGAGAAAAAGGTCAAGATCAGGAGAGTTCCAGCATCGGACCTACCGATTACCGAGGGCCCGATTAGTGGAGAGATTAGCGTGGCGACCGCGAAACCGGTGGCTCCGACCAAGATGGAAAGTCTCAGGACCGTTCTTGCTACGGCGCCTGCGGTCTGGCGGTCGCCCTTTCCAATGTTACCGGAAATGTAGCGGGTTGCTGCCGATGGTAGTCCTAGCTGTGTCAAGGCTGTAAATGCAGTTTGGGCGGCGAGGAGTAGGGAAATCTGACCGACCTCGTCTGGTCTCAGGATTCTCGCGAGAGCAACGTAGAAGACCAGATAGGTTGTGTATGTGATGATCTGCTGAGTTGTAAGGTAGGCTGTGCCTCTTGGAACATTGTAGACTTCGCCTGCCTTCGACATGAACTTGTTATCCGTGCCGTCATTGGCGGAGTTCTTCTAGATTACGGTCGAAACTGACTACATAGTTCAAGGAGCGCTTGACGATATCCGAGGATAAGTATCCTCAGAATGAGTCAGGTAAAGTGCTGCCAGCCTCGCGCTTCAACCGTAACCTGTTTTCCTCTGATTTGAGCCGCGACTCCGAAACGTTTCTTCTCGACTGTCCCTATCTTCTTCAGCGATGGAACACGTCTTTTCAGCTTGTTGAAGCTCTGCGGTTTGATCGTCACTACAAGTTCGTATTCTTCTCCTCCGTAGAGCGCGAGTTCCAAGGCGGACAATCGATGTTCTTTCGCGAAGCTCTCTACTTCGGTAGCGACAGGAATAGTGTGGAGACTGATGCCGACCTTGCTCGACTGTGCAATCTGGTGGAGGCTCCAGGCTAGGCCATCGCTCGAGTCAATGGAGCTTGTAGTTGCATGGCTTTTGGCCAGAGCAATTCCTTCTGCCAGCCTGGCCGTTGGCCGGCGCACAGCTTTGACAAGGGACGGGTATTTCACGAAATCAATCTCCCTCTTTGAGATGAGAATCCTCAGGCCTGCGCTTGTTCTTCCGAAGGGTCCTGTCACGGCGACGATGTCCTCTGGTCTTGCTCCATCTCGTCGAACCAGGGTCTTCGGATCCGCGAACCCAACTCCCGCGATGTCTATTATGAGATCGTCTGCTTGATTGGTGTCTCCACCGATGATCTTGCAGTGGTATTCTCGTGCTGCTTGGCCGAGACCGCGGGCTATGTCTTGAACTGTCGTCTTTTTGGCGGGTGCTGGAAGTCCGAGTGAGACCATCAGGGCTTGTGGTTTGACGCCTTTTGCTGCGAAGTCGCTGATGGTGGCGAGGACGGCTTTTCTTGCCGCTTCCTGAACTGTCATTCCTGGTGGGACGTCGGTGCTGCCGACGAGCATGTCTGTCTTCACGATGATCCATGTTTTCCTTGAGAACGGGATTGCGGAGACGTCATCGTCGAAGCCGAGGGGGACGCTTGGCTGGTCGATGTATTGGTTCGTTAGGATCTGGATGATTTCTCTCTCTGTGGGATCTTTCATCGACTGGCGAGCTGGTTGAATGTGGTAGGAGCTTTAAGTCAAAGCGTTGTCGAGCGTTGGCTTGGTGCCTCGGTGGCTCAGCCTGGTAGATGTTTCTCGACACCGGAGAGCATCCGCCTCGTAAGCGGAAAGGCAAGTCGATCGCTTGCCCCGCAGGGTCGCGGGTTCAAACCCCGCCCGAGGCTCCAGATTTAGGTCAAGGTTCTTGTCTTTTCGTAGAGACTTTAACGACATCAACCCCGTCATTTTCCCCTGATGGCTCCCCCTTAGAGGCTACCTGAGGAGCTCGAGAGATGGAGGTCTGGTTATTCCAGAGGTTTCCCGATACACTGGTGGAAGACGATCGACCGATTTGAGCACATCGCTCGTTTCATAGCTGGCTTTAGCGAGGCCAATCTAGAATCGTCGACTCGCTCTTTTTATGGTTAGACTGATTGATCGAAGAGAGAGCGATACTGTTATTATGATCCTATGTTCGTAGTAGGATGATATGTTACGACTGAGAACGCTGCTGGTTGCTCTAGGAATAGTCCTATTGTTGGGCATCGGGACCCATGCAACTTCACTAAACTTGCTCCCCTCGATTCCACGGGCTCACGCTGCGAGTGTCTCTATGGTCTTAACAGGTTGCGCTTTCGTTACGGGCAGCTGCCGGGCCGCGGGCTGGAACGGCACGACGACACGCCCTAATCCTACGATAACAGTTCAGCAGGGGGACGTTGTCTCGGTGACGTTGAGCAGCGCTGATACTCTATCGCATCAATTCCTCGTTGATGCAGACGTGGATGGTGCGGCTGACGTTGCCGACTGTCCAACCACGGATCCTTGTTCAAAAATGTTTTTCTCCGCTACACCGTTTACCTACACCTTTACTGTTAGTTTCCCACCCGGCACATATTCGTATTTCTGCGTAGTTCATCCGGCGAGTATGCTTGGAAGCTTCGTGGTGGTTTCTACTCCAGTGGGCAGCACACCTCTCGTTGTGAACAAACTGGGCTTACTGGCTCCTTACATCGGATTTGCCACCGTGCTGATGGGACTGATTGGCGTAACGCTCTTCCACGTCAGGAGGGAGGCTCGCAAAACCTAGCCATAGTCTGCCGGCGTCCAGCTCTATCCGTCGAGGAAAACGAAGACGTCCTTACGGCCCACTCCGAACTTGAACATAACTCAGCCTTGCTGGAAGGAGCGAGGGTAGAGCTTGTCCCACTGTGCGAGTTGATGATCCCAAATTGAATCTGGAAATGGGGTGTGGTTGTTGAATCTTCGCCTAAGTATCCGATACCAACGCGCTAGGAAGTAGTCCTGATTGCGCGAGAATGACAGGTTTCAGGCTTATACGTATGGAAGGACACGTGATTCCCTTGTCTTCGGTTCGAATAGGCGGTGACTAGGTGGCGAGAGATTCGGATAGAGCGGAGTCTAGCCATAGAGGAAGACAGTTAGACCAGCTCATAGATTCACTGATATCAGAACTGCCTACAACGCCGTCTATCCTGTGTCGACACTCCAGCCGTTCGAGGAACGGTAGGCTAAAGGCCGCCCTGCTCTTGTCTCTAGCAATAACCTTGTCGCTAGTCACGTTATTGGGAGTTATTCCACTGTGGGGTTCTGGTTGCAGTCCAAATCCAACCAGGTCTGCGGGTTCTAAGAGTATAGCACTGATAGACTCCCTTGCCGTAGACTCTCCAAACCCGGGTCTTGTAGAGAACATCTCATCACTGACAAACGTGGCGGGTTACTCTCTTGACTATTATCCGGCCGTTGCAGTAACGGTTGATTTGTTTCAGCATCTTCCGGAGAAGGGATATTCTATGATCATTCTGAGGACTCATAGTACGTGGGATGGGAACGTGGTCGTCACCTCTGAGCCTTACGACCCTCATCAAAGGGTCATCGGTCAAGTTCTGGACAGGGTGGGGGACGCCAATGTTGGAGGCCGTCAGTACTTCAGCGTGACACCTGGCTACATTGGAAGCACGATGTGTGGACGACTTCAAGGGGCGATGGTTCTGTCAATGGGGTGTACCACTGGCAGCGGGCAGCTTGCGAAAGCCTTCATGGAGAAGGGAGCACGTATGTTCGTAGGCTGGGATGGCGTGGTCACTGTTGCCCAGACGGACTCTACTTTTCAGGCGTTGGTGGGGCTCTTGCTGAAAGGTGAATCCGCGCACGAGGCGATTCAAACTGTAACGCCTGGTCGCGGTGTGGACCCAACAACTGGTCCGAACCTTGTACTCTACGGACAATAGGTCGATGTTGGTTGGTTGGATTCTTTCGCTTCACGTCTTGGCACAAACTTAAGCCGGCGAATGCGAGCGACTCTCTAAGTCAGTGTGATGCTCTGGTTCTCCTCGTAGAACGATGGGGTTCCGGTCACCATATCGAGAAGCGAGGAGACGGTGACCACAAAGAAGGTTTTGGCCGTGACGAATCCGTTGTGGGTGTTGGAGAAGACTGAAAGAGACGTGGCGTCTTGAGAGTTCAGCGTGACAGCGAAGGTCCACACTGTCATCATGTGCGGCGCTAGGGTCTGATTGATCATCCAACTGCGCGTCACGGGGATGCGGTCGAACAGGGAAGAGTTGCCGGATACAAAATGGGTGGAGATGTTGACCAGCATCGGCCTTAAACCACCATAATCCACAGGGTTATCAGCTCCTACTTCCACCAGAATGCTCGTCTGGTTTGCGATAGCGCCTTGCAAGGTCATTCTGGAAATTGTGAATTGTAGTTGGCCGAGGGAGGCGTACAAGAGGAGATAATCTCTGCCACCCAGTACGAGGTTGACGGCTGAAGTTGCCGACAACAGGACAAAGACCCAGGGAATAAGTCGTCTGGCGTTGAGCTGAAGCTTCATCTGGGTCCGTACTCGGATATGTCCGCGTTGGGTTTGTTTGACGTTAAGGGTATCGGTCCGAAGCTGGTCCGGGCGAAGTCAGGTTTGGTCGTCTTGGGCTGGGGGGTTTCCATCGCTAGCTTGGCTTTGACAGGTATTCTCCAAGGCATTATCATTCCCCACTCTGCTCAATATGTTCCCCAAGCGGGTGTCGGAATCTTGAGAGTTGCTCTCTATTACGGGGGGATATTTGGCTTGTCGATCTTGGCAGGGTGGGTGCTGGCAGATATCTCGAAAGCGGTGCTTGGGTTCTTCGTCTCCTACGGTGTTGGAGTGTTCTTGACGTTTCTGGCTCTCGCTGGGCCTGGTTTTGCGGGGGTAATTCCTGAGTCGGTCGCAGAGCTATCGGCTATTGTGTTCGCTTTTACCGCGCTCTTTCCCCTTGCATTTCTCGCGGGGTTGGTTGGCGGGCTTCTGGGTGCCGCTTCCTCAGAGACTTAGCGCTCGGCTCGGGCCGGGTTGACGGGCGGTTTCCCCCAAATCAATGGCTCGCGCTAGAGTGGAAGACCTGCTGGGAATCGTTGCTTTCCATCTCGGTGCGTATGGCTTTCATCGTTGAAGCCTGTCTGAGGCTTGATGAAGCTGAGGAAGTTGGGTTCGCATCCGGATCGGGTCGGGATTAGGGGAGGCTTATGGTACTCGTATCTGAGCGACCAGTGCTAGAACATAGAGTATCATCAGGGTAATGATGAGAGCGCTGAGCCAGTACTTGCTATTCATTTCTTGTATGTCTCTGGGCAGTACTTCCGTTGTATCATTGACCTCTCTCCTGATCCGCTTATTTCAGTGTGACTGCCCAGGGATTGAAGGTTCCCGAGACGCATCCTCATCTCTATGGATTGCGAGTAATCGAAATAGTCCCACAACGTATCTGTCGCTGAGCGTTCTTGTCGACCTTTCCGCGCAAGTGTTGCGTCTATGGAACAACAAGTCGTCCTAGGGGTTAGGTCGGGGGTTCAAATCCCGGCCGAGGCTCCAAAAACCCAAAAGCCATAGATCTTTCGCGTCCGTTCTCTTCCGGATGGGCACTCATGCGACGCGAGACAGAGTCGCTAAGACCCCTATTTTTCTGGAATCATTTGCTGTCTGGCGGTGATAATGGGCGAGTCGGGCCGTTCAAACCACAATCTGGGCTTTGGTCGGTAAGGAATTACCCGCGTTTTCAGCGTGGATTGTCCCTTGTTCTAGAAGTGCCTGTTCACATGTTGAATCGGGGCTGACAATAGGCGATTTCGTGAATCAGAATGTTCCCTCAACCTCTCTTGTGTCGCGAGACGCGTTCGCTAAGACTCCCCCTCCTTTTAGCGAGGGAATTTGCTGTCTGGCAGGGTTTCCGGGCGAGACAGGTTGATCAAGGTACAATCCATGTTTTGATGGCAGGACGAAACTTGTGGTTTTATCGCCGTGTCACGAACGGTTTCCAGGGCAGTCTAGGGAAGGGGTCCCAGATTCGTGATCAGGGCTTATTCTGGGCGAGTCTTGGACCCTTTTTCTCAGGAAACACCTCTCTGGTCTTTTTGAACAATCACCCTTGGAGCAACCCTGGGCAGAGACAGTGGCGTCGAGTTTCCGCGACAATCCAACACTAGGGGCTCGAGAACTGGCTCCAAACCGGTTTTCTGGAAGATGCTATTAGTACGTTATCCAAGCATAGTTTTGTGAAAGAGCAGAGCCTGAGACAGGCCTTCGATTACATCCAGAAAAACAAGGAGCCATTCCTCAGAGATTTCCGCACCCTTCTCCGACAACCCAGCGTATCTGCCCAGGGAAAGGGCATTCAGGACTGTGCCCGGATCGTCAAGAAGAATATGGATGCTGCCGGAATAAAGACCCAGATTCTTCCAGAGAAAAATGGCAACCCAATCGTCTACGGTGAAGTAAGATCGAAGTCTTCTAGCAAAACCCTGCTAATCTACGGGCACTACGACGTTCAACCTGTAGAGCCATTGGAAGAATGGGATTCTGGACCCTTCGATGCAAAATTGCAGGGCAAGAAGATAGTCTCGAGAGGCGCCGCTGACAGCAAGAACAATGTTACCAGTTGTATCAAAGCGACTGAGAGCTTTCTGAAAGCGACCGGTGATGTGCCGCTCAACCTGAAATTTCTTTTCGAAGGAGAAGAAGAGATCGGCAGCCCGCACCTTCCAGGATTTATCGACGAGAACAAGGAACGGTTGAAGGCCGACAGTGTAGTCTGCTACGATGGAGATTTCGACGAGACAGGCCGACCAAAGATCAGTCTAGGTGTCAAGGGACTACTCTACGTCGAACTAAGATGCAAGAAGGCTAGAGAGGATCTTCACTCATCCTACGCGCCACTAGTCGACAACCCTGCTTGGCGGCTGGTCTGGGCGTTGAACACGATGAAAGGCCCAGACGGAAAAATCCTGATCAAAGGATGGTACGATGACGTAGAACCATTCACTCCCGCCCAGTCAAAGCTCGTAGGCAAGATTCCATTCCGAGGAGAAAACTATCTCAAAGAATGGGGCCTGAAAAAATTCCTCAACGCAAAAACCAACAGAGAAGCGTTGAAGAAATACCTGATGGAGCCTACGTGCACAATCTGCGGCTTCAAAACAGGTTACATTGGACAAGGATCCAAAACCGTTTTGCCCGGAAGCGCGATGTTGAAGATCGACTTTCGCCTCGTATACAACCAGAACCCGAAAAAACTACTCTCCTCCTTGAAAGATCACCTGCACCAACATGGTTTCGATGACATCCAGGTCAAAGCTCTAGGATTCTTGGAACCCTCCCGGACGAAACCTTCTGCACCAATCGCCCGGGCGGCCGCCAAAGCCGCAAAGATAGCCTACGGGCGCGGCCCGGTGGTTCTACCGAGAAACCCGGCATCAGGCCCGGATTACCTGTTCACCAAACGACTAGGCTTAGACAGTATCTGGACGGGAAGCGGGCCGCCCTCGGCTTACAGCCACGCCCACGCGCCAAACGAGTATACAACGACAGACGACTTCATAGCAGGAATACGATACATTAGCGCGATCATGCAAGAATACGCCGGGACAAGCTAGCACTGGAGTAGTCTACGGCCCATTCTTTCTCTAAAGAATCTCTGTCGTGACAAGACCCATCTCCTGATGCCTGCTCATTACAAGCTTCCCGTGGGACCTTCTAAGAACAAGAATCACGAATAGATAGCATATCGTTGTTCCCAGCCCGAACCAGAATAGATCTCCATAAACACCGGAAACATTTACACCGCCTGTTTCGAGGACCCCTATCCAGCCGAGAGCATTCAGAAACTTGCCACCGAGATGGTATGCAAGATAGGTGGAAATGAACACGCCGGTCAGAACATACTGCCACCCCCAGCCCCTTCGAGATGAAGCAGACCACGGTAGGCCTATCACTAGAACTGCCATGACTCCCTGAAAGACGAGACCCGATCGGAGAAAGTCGAGAAAGAGGCCCGTGCTGGAGCCATACTGAGTGATCAAACTGGCCGTCGTTCCATTTGGATTGATGCCCAGCTCAAGGGCACTATTGACTGCGAGATATTGCGGGATGGACAAGAGAAAATTCGCCAGGGTCGCGAGAGCGTAAATTGCGAGATGTTCGCGGGCATTGACTCTCAACACCTCACGCCATGACAAGGTATTCTAGATACTACGTTTCTTGCCGACTTCTAAAAGCTGGCGCTGAAGAATCTGCCAATGGATCGAGTAATGTAATAAGCAACCCGAACCGGTTTGATTATCTCTTGCCCTCCCGTCTCATCACGCTAGAAGGTATTGACCAAGCAGGGAAGAAGACTCAGACCAGACTCTTGTCGGCCAGCTTGCGCCGTGAAGGATTCAAGGTCGGCACTCTAAGCTTTCCAATCTACTCTACCAGTTCAGGACGACTTATCCGATCCTTCCTAGCTGGGAGAGCAAACACCTCACCACACGCATTGCATATGCTCTATTCCCTTAACCGTTGGGAGAATATGGAAACGATCAATGGCGCTCTGAAAAAGAACGATTTTGTCATATGTAACCGGTACACACCCTCCAACCTGGCTTACGGGGAAGCTAGGGGCTTGAGCGTACAGTGGCTCGCAGACCTTGACGCTGGTCTCCCGGAGGCTCGCGCAGTTTTCGTGCTGGATGTTCCTATTCCCAGGTCGTTCTCGAGAAAGACAAGGCGTCGGGACGTCAACGAGAAAGACCGTGCTTTCCTAGAAAAAGTGCGGAGAAACTATCGTTCGCTGGCTCACAAATTTGGATGGCATCTCGTGGATGGCACAAGGCCTCCTGTCGAGGTTCACCATCGAATACTTCTTGGTCTGCGAAGCGCTTTCCTCTAGGGACCCACTTTCTTCCGATAGTATGGACCTGAACTCTAGGCGGGCTAGTCTCTCGGCCTTCTTGATAATTCTCCGAATTTTGTGATCTCTTCTGCCATTTCAGCCAGTCGTTTGTTGACCTTGAAATGGACCGTGCCCGCCTCATAGTTTCCATCGTTTTTCAACGCTCCAGCCTTTACGCCTGTTAGAATCTCAATACCTTCATCTATCGTACTTACCGGATAGATGTGGAACCGTCCCTGCTTGACAGCTTCCACCACTTCTTCGCTGAGCATTAGATGTTGGACATTGCTCCTTGGAATGAGGACTCCCTCGTCGCCCTTCAGGCCTTTGGCCTTGCATGTATGGTAGAAGCCTTCGATCTTCTCGTTTACTCCTCCGATGGCTTGAACCTCTCCCTTCTGGTTTACGGATCCGGTAACCGCGAAGTTCTGCTTGATGGGGAGGTCCCCCAGGGCTGAGAGGATTGCGTAGAGCTCTGTGCTGGACGCGCTGTCACCGTCCACTCCGCCGTAGCTTTGTTCGAAGACCAGTCTACAGGAGACCGAAAGACCATTCACCTGGCCTATTTTCGTCCCTGAGGTGTCGATGAGTATGACGCCTCTCTCGATCATTTCTTTGGTTTTTTCGTCGAGGAGGTTGGATCGGTAGATCTTTTCCTGTAAAGCCTTCAGGATGTGGCTGTCCTTGATGTATTTTGAATCGTCTTGGGATGCGTAGAGGTTGGCTTCTCTAACTAGGTCAGCGATCTCAGGGAATTTCGTGGAGAGCTTGGTCTGGTCCTCTGCTAGTCTTGATCCGTATTCCACGACCTTTGCTATGGCAGGTGCTTCAAGATGGTTCAGATTCTCTTTCTCGCAGAGAGTGTGGACGAACTTTCCGTAGGTTTTCATGTTCTCGTCATTCCTTCTTCGATGGCAATGTTTCCGCTCTGAAGTGCTCTCTTGAGACCCTCGTATGATAACTGGCTCGTTAGAAGCTCCCTAGCTCCGAGTATCAGAAAGCCACCGTTAGCTTTGTGGATCGATCCCCCTTTGATCAGGGTGAAGTCTGTTGAGAGAGTTCCAAACTTGGCCTCGTTCTCGATTCTGCCAAGCAGGTTCGTTACCGTCGGATTGTCCTCAGCGATCACCGGTGCGCCCTTCAGTTCGGAATTGTCGACGATGACGTTGACCTGGTACCTTCTGAATAGAATGTCAGGCAAACCACTCTCTGATAGACTCGGTGGCGCGTCAGGATCCTTCTTCTGTTGTTCCGTCCCACTCAGAGTGAACAGTTCGGTGTTTTCTAGAACGTCGTCTCTCATATCGTCGAGATATTGTATTACGTCTGGCTGGTCCTGATAGCGAGAGGTTAGGGTGCTGATTAGGCCGCCCATTGCATAGTGGACTGTATCGTCTCTGAGTTTCTTCAGTTCATCGAGTGTCTTTGCTTCGAGTTCGTTGACTTGTTTCCCGGCTTTGTCCAGCGCGTTTCTTACCGTCTCTCTACTCTGCTCGAATTTCTTCTTAACAGTCGGTGGTAAGGCGTCAAATTCCTCTTGGCTGAGAGGCTTTCCCGCGCGGATAGGGACTATTCCGATGCCCAGCTGATTCATTCGGACGGCGTAACTGGACTGTTTGGCCTCATCGTTGAGCTCGTTGAGAATCTTGTCTCTCTCTTCTACCGATTTTTTCGTAATACTGTTTGTTCGGGCCACAAATTCTTCGCTCTGAAGAGCCGCGGGAACTGCTCTCTTGACCTGGTCAATGAGATTCTTCAGGTCTTTCTGGAAGATCTTGGCTTTGCCAGCTGGGAGTTTGAGGGCTTTCGGCTCGTAAGGATTCTGGAAATTATTTACGTAACACCAGTCAGGCGGAGTAGGTTTGGTTTTCGCGATTTTTTCCAGGTAACTTCTGGTGGCAGGCCTCTTACCCGTGACGGGGGGACCAGCGGCGAAGATGTTGAATCCTTTTCCCTTCATCTCCACGCCGAATATGAGAGCTTTGAGGGCGCGATCTTGTCCGACTATTCCTTCGAGAGGAGTTAGTTCTTCACTGGTCTTGCATTCAGCCTTTCCAGGCGGACATTCCAGCCGCAATTTTTCCGGAGGAAGCTCACTAATCACCAATTAGGGTTCCAAGGCGTATTGACTACGAGCAGTATCTAAAGAAAACCTGCAGGGGATGGAGGGTTCTTGCTTGTTTTCATGCCGGACCTTATACGGCCTTTTGTCGACATCTCGATCTGAAATGCGTTGAGCGACATCTTGGAAAGGTCTCCTCCGCCTTTCAATCAACGCGTCCGGTACGGCCGGGATCCGCAGCACTTTGCAGATTTGCGGTTTCCTTCTGGCCGGGGGCCCTTTCCGTTCCTGTTCGTGATCCATGGCGGTTTCTGGCAATCTGCATATGACTTATCGCACATTGGCCACCTCTGCGCCGCCCTTACCCGCAAAGGAATCATCACCTGCAACCTCGATTACAGACGGATCGGAGATCACGGTGGCGGTTGGCCTGGAACGTTTCAGGATGTCAGTCTCGCGACTGATCACATTCTGGGATTGTTCTCTTCAGACTCACGGGTTGACTTGACTCGAACAGCTGTCCTTGGACACTCTGCTGGAGGGCACCTTGCACTATGGCTGGCAAGCAGACACCGCATATCCAAAGCCTCACCACTACACAGCGCTCAGAAGTACAGTCTCGGTAGTGCGGTTTCGCTCGCAGGCGTGTGCGACCTTCGGACAGCCTGGAAGCAGCGACTGGGAAACGGCATTGTTGCAAAGTTCATGGGCGGGACACCCGACCAGCATCCGGACCGATACGACGCTGGCAGCCCCATCGAACTGCTACCCACCGGAACAAGACAGGTCCTGGTCCACGGAACAGCCGACAACGTAGTCCCCGTCTCTCAGTCCGAAAATTTCGTCAAGAGAGCTGAACAGATAGGCGAACCCGCCACCCTGGACAAACTCGACGGTGTTGGCCATTTCGAGCTGATTGACCCGGAATCAGACGCATGGTCCGCCGTCGTTGGAGCTGTTCTGTCCCTATGGGCCTGAGCTAGACGGTCAGAGTGTTCTGTTGCGCAGGCCTGATTTTGTTTCTGCCGTATGTCGAGATTTTGGTTGGTTGGTTGCTCTCGGTTATTTTACGTACGTTTCGACTTCGATATTGCGTGGCTCGTAGTCGGTGAGTTTTCCCGCTAGGAAGTCTTCGTAGGCTTTGATGTCGAGTAGACCATGGCCGCAGTTGTTGAAGGCAAGTACTTTCTCCTCGCCGGTCTTCTTGCACTGGATAGCTTGGTCTATGATGAATTTGATGCAGTGGGCGGTTTCGGGGGCTGGGATGACTCCTTCTGTCTGGGCGAAAGTCCTCGCGGCTTGGAACACTTCGTTCTGGTGATAGGCTACCGAGCGCAAGTGGCCTTTGTTGATGAGGTAGGATAGGGATGGGGCCTTTCCGTGGTATCTCAGGCCTCCTGAATGGATGGGAGGTGACTGGTACTTGTGGCCGACGGTGTACATCTTCAGGAGCGGTGTCATTTCGGCGGTGTCTCCAAAATCATATGTGAAGGTTCCACGTGTAGTAGATGGGACCGCTTTCGGTTCGCAGGCCACGAACTCCGCATCTAGCTTCCCATGGAGTTTGTCAGCGAGAAATGGGTAGGCGAAGCCTGCGAAGTTGGAACCTCCGCCGATGCAACCCGCTATTACATCTGGTTGTACGTCAATGGACTCGAACTGTTTCTTCGCTTCAAGGCCAATGATCGACTGATGGGTTAGGACATGGTTCATGACCGAGCCTAGACAGTATCTCGTGTCATCGTGGGTCACAGTGTCTTCAAGCGCTTCGCTTATTGCGATCCCGAGGGTTCCGGGGTGGTTCTTGTCCTGGGCTAGCAAAGACCTTCCATAGTTCGTGTCCTCACTGGGGGAAGGCCGGACTTCCGATCCATATGTCTCCATCATTACGCGTCTGCCAGGTTTCTGCTGATAGCTAACTCGAACCATGTACACTTTGCATTTCAATCCGAACATCGCAGCGCCTAGAGCTAGAGCGGACCCCCACTGGCCCGCGCCACTCTCTGTTGCTAGCCTCTCGGTCCCCTGTTCCTTGTTGTAGTATGCTTGGGCTATGGCTGTGTTGGGCTTGTGGCTGCCAGTCGGGCTGAGGTATTCTGCCTTGTAGAATATCTTGGCGGGGGTCTTCAGGACTCTCTCTAGTCGGGTTGCACGAACTAGCGGGGTGGGACGCCCGATCTCAAGGTAGGCCTGTAGGACGTCGTCTGGTATGGTGATGAAGCGTTCTGAGCTGATCTCTTGGCGTATTAGTTCCTTGGCGAAGATTCTTTCGAGATTCGCGGGATTGACTGGTTCCTTGGTCTTCGGGTCAAGGGGAGGGGGGAGACGTTCGCTAAGGTCGGCCTGTATGTTGTAGTATCGTGTCGGGAGCTCATCTTCGTCGAGGTTAATTCGGTTCTCCGGGAGAATTTTCTGTTCCGCCTCGACCATGTAGGTAATCGAGGTTACACGCAACATTTTAGGCTTACTCGTACAGTTTAGTACGTGCAGCCATGTGGAACAAAATCCAGGAACTAATGGGACAGCATCATCCTGAACGATTGAGAGTAGCTCGGCTTTGCATAGAAAACGGCTTGGCAGTTCGGGACGACGGAATCTATCTGAACCGGATCGAGATACCGACAGCCAGAATCGCTAGAGCCGCTGGAGTAGACAGGAGAACTGTGGCTGAGACTGTGCGGATGATCCAGAGCGACACCGGTCTTCGAGATATCTTTGAACGGTTTCAGTCGGCAGGGCTATCTCTCAAGGGCGTCGCGAAGCAGTTGAGTCTTGGTGTTGTCGAAATAAGTGCTCGGGACCCGAAGGATATTGGAATACTCGCGAGTGCGTCCAAACTCTTGGCTGACGCAGGCATCAGCATACGGCAAGCACAGGTCGACGACCCGGAACTTTCTCCCGAACCGAAACTTACTCTCATCGGAGACAAGAGTGTGCCAGGCCACCTGATCCCGGAGATGTTGAAGATTAGAGGCGTAGCCAGAGTCTCAGTCTACTAGCTAACGTGTACGATGTAACGTTGAGGTTTGTTCGTGCCACGGGCAGAATCTATACGCGGACCTGTGGTTCTCGAGTTTTCAAACCGGTTTCGAGGCGGATCTGGACTTTGAAGGGTTCGCAGAAAGAAACCGGCGTTCATGAACTAACTTCGGTGGTCCATACGGACTATTATTTTCGCGTAAGGTAAATACCGTCAAGCGGCGCGAAAGCGCTCAAGTAATACAACCCCTGAAGTCGCTTCTGGTCCTACGGACGGGTATATGCCCGCGATCACCGACTACGAATCACTTTTCGCATCATCCATTTACTTGTACCGAGGGCACCGAGCGGACGAAATCCGAGCTCGGCGAACATTGCTTCAGTTCCACCCCACAAGAACGAACTCGAGTACGGTTTCCCTCGAGTGTCGATCGGATATCCGTCAACCGTCCCACCCCCCTTGGCACCGATGATCCGAAGCGCTCCTTCCAGGGCTGCCTTCGCGACTCCCTCCCGCCTGTGATCGCGATCGACGAAGAAGCACGTAATCCTCCAGTCGGGCGGAGCCGCATCCAACCTACCGTACCCGCTCATTCGGCCCGGGAGCTCGACTGGGGGCCCGAACTGACACCAACCAACAACATCCGCACCGTCATAGACGAGAGCCGCGTGGGACTGATTCGCTCGAACAAGCTTCTCTTTCAACGCCCTGTGCTTTCCAGTCCACTGTTTCTCCTCGCTGCGCTTGAGGTGGAAGGCGACGCACCAGCAGCCACCCCACACGCCTTTATGCTTCTCAACAATTCGCGCAAAGTCAAGCCAGGTCTTCTGTCCGAGTTCCCTTATCAGAAATCGAGTCTTGGGTTGTTTCCCGCGCTTCGTGTGAGATGGGAGGTCGCTTTTCGAGTCTGAACTTGGGCTAGGCAGCTTTTTCATAGTTCAGATATCCGCCCTTCGTTGCAATCCGCAAATCATCCAGGGGTCCGCTTTAGGAGCGGCGAGGCCTGGCTTTAAAATAGAAAGACCCAATATTCCGAACCAATACGTTTCAACCAATGGTTCTCTCCACCTCAGAGCAACAGTTTTCCTTCAGGGAAGAGTGGTTGAAGAATGGAAGCGTCCGTCTCCACTACGTTGAGAGCGGCTGGGATTCTCCCTCCAGCCTCACACCTGTAGTCTACCCGCACATCGGGTTTGGTACGGCTGAGGTCTTCATTCCGGAGATGAAGGCGCTCTCACCTCGGAGGTGCGTTGCATGCAGCCTGAGAGGACGCGGCAACAGCGACGCTCCCGAGGCGGGCTACTCCTTCGAGGAGAACGTCTCGGACATTGACGCGGTCGTCAACCATCTGACTTTCGATAGGATTTGCGTCATGGGTTTCTCTCTCGGAGTAACCTACTCAATAGCCTACGCCGCTCAGCATCCAGAACTTGTATCAGGACTGGTCCTCCTGGATTATCCCGCCCGGTATCCCAAGTTCTCGGCAGGATGGGCGGAGAGATGGTCATCCGAGCCATCAATTAAGGACAACCCAGACCGGATGAGAGGAATGCGCGGGCTGGAACGAGAGTCCACAGAGGTCCTCCTCTGGGACAAACTGGACGCGATAGAATCTCCAATTCTTCTAATAGGCGGTTGTGCCGAGGGAGCCCTTCTCAAACCAGAACACGTCGAAAAGTACCGACAACACTGCCGAAACTTGGAAGTCGCCATCTTTCCTAACTCTGGGCATATGGTCTGGCAACCCGACTACGATAGGTTCATCAGCAGAGTAAACAAGTTCCTCGATTACATAGACGATCAGCGTAGATAGCTGTGCCGAGGGCAGAATCTGTAGGTGGATTGTGGATCCCTGGTTTTCCAAACCACTTTCTTGCAGTCCTCGCCATTGGACCTAGCCTATTGAGACAACTTGGCGTAGCTCGTACTCGTTACCATCCGGGTCTCGGAACCTCGCCTCTCTAGCTGTGACAAACTCGTCAGGGCGAAAGTCCACATTGCGCAGCCTTCCAACAGTTCCACCGTACTTCCTAATCATCAGGATGCTCTTCTCAATGTCCTTGGTTAGGAAGTGCAATGCCAGGGGTTTCTGGCGTCGGGGCGTTCCCCTGTAACCTCCGTGGATTGATAGTACGAAGCCTGTAGCGTCAAGTTCTGCCCAGTCGGACCGCTTGTGGAGAACGGGCAGGTTGAAGACCATACGATAAAACCGAAGGCACTTCTCAAAGTTTGAAACGAACACGATGATGGGGCTGATCAGCGTATCCCTGGTGTAAGCACGCCGGTACCTGTTCTTCTTGGTCAGACGCTTCGAGCGTCTCATTCTTCACGTCACGTGGAAGAGGGAAACTGAGACGGTAGTTCAAGCTTTTTTTGGTGCCGAGGGCAGGATTTGAACCTGCGACTGGGCCGGTCTCTGTTAAGGGACCGTCAGCCCGGTATCAGATGTTACCATCTTCAGCCGGGTGCTCTCCCTCGCCTCCTCTTCCGAGAGGATCAGGCTGAGCTACCTCGGCGGGCCTCGGCAAAGACGACACTTTTCTAGAGCAGAATTAAGCTTTCTAGATGATAAGTGAGAGATTGGGGACGAGGGGACGAAACAAACCTGAGGTATCGAAAGGTCTTAACCGCTCGCCCCTGCGAGCTTGTCGAGCCATAGAAACGTGTCTACCTGTTGACTGTTGACTCTCAAGAGCAAGGCTCCGGTCCAAGTCCCGGCTGGCTAGCCAAGCTAGGAACATTGTCCATTCTGTATCTTGCGGTCTTTCTCACGCGGATAGGGTTTGGTGTCATCTTGGTCCTCTTTCCTCTCTACCTTCCGATTCCAAAAACCGAATCCGCACTCGCGGCTGCTGTAACGGCAATCTATCCAGTTGTCGAGGGAGTTTCAGCTCTCCCTGTCGGTGCTTACGTGGATCGCAAGGGGCGAAGAAAGGTGTTCGTGGCGGGATTGGGGCTGATCGCAATCCTGAGTCTACTCATCGGGCTATCCAACAACCTCGTGCTAGTCGGCGGTGCCCACGGATTGGAGGGCTTGGCGGCGGCTATGGTAACGGTTGCCTCTCTCACGATGATTACCGACCTGACAGTTGTAACGAACCGCGGCGTCGGGATGGGTGGATTTGACCTTGCGAACCTCGGAGGCTACGGAGTAGGCATAGTTCTCGGGGTTGCGTTCAGCAGCGTCTTCGCCGCGGACCTCGGCGCGAGCTTCCTAGTCGTCTCCGCTATCCTCGGGGTTTCTGCTGTTGCCGTATATTTCATCCTTCGAGAACCAGTGCATATCACTCAAGCACGAAGAAGTTTGAAGGAGATGTATTCTAGCCTCACTAGCGATGTCGCGGCCATTCTTCCGGTATGGTTTGCTCTCACGGTGGTACTGGGGTTTTACATATTCTTGCCTAGGCTTGCGGCGAGGATGGGAAAGACTGATCTTTCCCAGGCTGCACTCCCCATACTTCTCGGGCTGGCGCTGCTTGGGGCCGGAGCTCTCTTGTTCGGTCGGTTGTCTGACAAGATCGGCCGAACCAGGACAATGGCTGTTGGGGCTTTAGGTGAGATAGGGTTCCTTCTGGTTCTCCCAGAGGTTTTCGGGCCACTGATCAGCATTCCTCCCGGCACGCCTTGGCTCGACTCCTACAACATGGTCGGACCCATCATCATCGTTGCAGGGTCTCTGTTCTTTCTCGGGTCAGCACTGGTCCCTTCTATCCTCGCGTTCATCGGCGACAAGGCAGCCAAGGAGTTTCGGGGCTCAGCTATGGGATTGTACAGTCTCATGCTAAGCGCAGGAATAGCCGCCGGCCTCGTACTAGCTGGAATAGCTGACGACCTGGGTGGTGTCCAGGCGGTCTTCTACTCTGCGGCCATAATTTTCTCAGGTCTGAGCCTGACTAGCGGATACCTTCTATACCGCAACAAGCAATTTGAGAACTCAGCTAGTATCGTTAGCAAGGCTCCCAACAATCCAGCCTAGGGTCGCCCCGAAAGGAATCTCGTAAGAGATAAGTCTCTTAGTTTCTAACCGCCATCCTGGTCCTCTTGGCAGAGTATACCGTCCACACTGCTCGGGTGGCAAAGAAGTTCGAATGGTTTGGAATGACGGTAGTCAAACGTTACTTGACGAGGGACAAAGATAGCAGGGATCTTCGGGACGTGCATTCCAACCCGGAGTTCTATGACAAGGGCATCGATCTTGTCCTCAACCTGCCAAACGCCCAGAAGAGGACAATCGATCTCAAGGTCGACTCATACATCGGATCTGATCCATCGCGCAAGATAAGAGGTCTATGCAATCCAGACAGTGGTTTCATTCTACTTGAAACAATCAGCCAGCTCCAATATGATAGATCGAGAAAGGTTTCAACAAATGGTACTCTGCCCGTTAGACAAAAAGCAGATGTCCCTGGCTGGTTCTTTACAAGCTCTGCCGATGAGGTGTATTATTACTTCCTCGCTCTGCTCAACACAGAAAACGAGCTAAACCTACTCTACGCGGAATACGTGGAACTTGTAAAGGGTAATCAACCAACAGATGAAGTTGAAAATCGTCTTTTACGAGAACTGCGCGTAGATAGGGACTTGTTGGTGAGTTTTTCACTATTAGAGGCGAGAGCCTGGTATGATACCGCCCCTGAGACAGTGTTTCATGGGTACGCTCCCGCTCCTAACCCGAGTTATCTTACGCTGAGTAAGCGAGTTAGGCGTGATCTGTTCATATCAAACGGTATCGGGAAAAGCCATGGTTCTATCTTCTCCTTGGTCAAACCGAAATCGGTTTCCCGGTAACTCAAAGGCGTAAGCCTTTTCATCCGATTACCACCATTTCTTGCTGTACTTTAGCGGTGCTGTTTTTTCGTCGAGCGCTGGCTTTCTGAACACGTAGAGATGTTCGTGAGCGATCTTATAGAAGTCGTAGCTATGTCCACGCCATCTCTGTCGAGTTGTCATCGTCTTGTGTTGAAGCTTGATTATGTCCTCTTTGAGGATGAAGCCGACGCTTAGAAATGCCTGCAAAACTCCAAGCGAGATCGGAATGTAATGTCGTCCCTTTCGCGTATCTCCGATAAGTACCCCACAGTATCGGTTGTTTTTCAAGACCCTATATGATTCGGCCGCGACTTTCCGCATCGCATCAATATAGGCCGGAAGCTTCAGACGCGAGAGGTCGTCCAATATCCGTTTTCCACTGTATGATATGATTCCAGCGTAGGGAGGATGAGTGGCAATAAGGTCGACAGCCTCGTCACCGATCAAATCCAGGTTTCGTGCATCGCCTACAAAGGTTCGAGTCTCTACGCGGCGCGGTCTATCAAGCGTATTGTAATCAAAACTCAACCTGTCTTGTGCTACCATTATGGCGTCAGGGTTGACGTCGACTCCGATCACGTCGCGGCCTAGGAGTTTGCTCTCTACGAGAGTGGTTCCGCTTCCACACATCTGGTCGAGAACAAGCTCTCCAGGTTTGGAATATTTCGTGATCAGGTTTCGCGGTATGTAGGGACTCCAATTTCCCCGATAATTTCCAGAATGGGTCGCCCAGTCGCCTCTACTAGGAAAGCTCCACACCGTGAATTCTTCCGACTTGTAATCCTTCGGGGGCCCGAATTCCTTGATTCGCCACGGTCTACCTATCTCTACGTCAACATTTTCTATTTTCACCCGTTGCTTCTCAGCGACGAACCTACGGTAGTCCTCTTCTGTTACGATTTGCATTCCCATCAGTTTCTGGGGGTTCGCCATCTCTTGTACTTGCAAAATACCAGCCCCAGCCTATTTGCCAGCCTAGATTAAACTTGATCAGACCATCGGAGCGTTACAGAGCCGCTCTTCACGGGATGGTTTTCTTGAGGCCGGGTATGACCTCTCCTGTGACCCATTGGACTCCGGCGCCAGATAGCACGTAGGAGCCTTTCTCGGCGATCAGTTTGCCTTCGCGTTTCAGTTCACTCGCTCGCGCTCTCACAACGGCTCCGCTGGTTGTCTTCCATGACGCTCCAAGGAGAGTGCTCAGTTCGTCGTCCCCGAAAGTCTTCGGGTGAGTGGCGTAAAGTACGAGTGCGAGAGCTTCTTTTGCTGACAGGGAATCCGCCGGGACGGTGAGATAGGGTCGTCCCTCTCCGCTAAACTGTACTATTCCCTTTAGCAAGTCTGAGGGTTCAGAGGTTTCTGGGGTCTGGACTGGTTCCGTTTTTGCTTGTACTATTCCATCTTTGAGTCGCAAGTTCTCGACAAGGTTCTCGAACTTGTCGCGGACGTATTCGAAGTCTCCTTCGAGCTCTATTTCCTGGTCCCTTGTCTTGATTCGGAACCTAAGTCGCTTCTCCTGTGACATGACTGTGCGTCTGAGTGTGCAACTGGCGGTCTATTTCGAGCTTTCCAATCGGAAGGCTGAGATGGGTGAGACTAAGGCTGGCAGAATGTAGAAATTCCTACACCCATTTCCCGAGAATCTTCTTGCACTCTGGACACAGTCCATGCCTCGAAACCACCGTTACTTTGCCACACCTCGCGCACTTTCGAGGACCGCTCGCTCGAGTGCGAGAAGGTTGGTAAAATCTTCCCCTGAATCCCGGCGGTTTTACCGTACGTCTTCTGGTCCTTGACAATTCGTGAGTTCCATCGGTATCCTCTGTGGCATTTCTTCGACTTGCTCCCGGGGGTAGCATGGTCTGGGAATCGTCTTTCCCCTATCGATATGGATGACCCGGCTGATTCTAGGAACGAGATAGGGGTCGTTAGGGTTGCGGTCAAATGATCGCAGCTATTTCTCATGTTGATGAGAAAACCGTTAGGGATACGGAAAGAAATATTGGAGGTTGGACCTTCAGCGGGTCGTTGCCTTGGTCGTATTTCGTTAGCTGGACTTAGAATTGGTCCCTGGTGACGGTTTGTTTGTGGGCGTTCTGGCCTTCCAGTGCATGTACAACTGTTACTACTACTCTGACGGTCGGTATGAGAGCCATAGCGAGGAAGATCAGTGGGTACGCCCATGGCGTGCTGGCGAAGAAGCCGTTGACTAATGTCTTGCTGACGGTGTAGAGAATGTACAGAGCCATTAGCTGGAAGACCCAAGCGAGAATGGGTGCGTAAGCCCTGTAAGCCTTGTAAGTGTCTGAAACTGCGCTGGCCAGTTGGGTCCCGTATTTCAACACGACCGCTGCAACTACCAGCCCGACTGTAAAGAGTGCAAGGCTCACGACACTGTACGAGGTTCCCGGCACTGTTTGGGTAATTCCTGGGAAGCCCAGGATGATGCTCTGGACCACTACAAGGACGATGATTCCCGCGAGCAATCGTATGAGTGACGGCATTAAAGGCCGAAAGTCGCCGAACGAGTCATGAGTATTGGTCGGCATCTCAAGACCACTTTTCCAAGGACCAACTAGCCAAGCCGCCGATTAGCCGGTGGCGGAACTCTCCGCCGACACTCAGCGTTACACTTGATGCTTAGCCATGTCCCTTTGTCCCCACGGTGAGAAGGAGATGATTGCCCGATGGCCGAACTGAAAGTCTACCTGTCCGAAGAGCTTGACAAGAGATTCAGGATGCTTGCTATGAGCGTCTTTGGCTATGGTCGGGGTTCTCTGAGCGAGGCCGCCGTGGACGCGCTCACCAAATGGTGTGAGGAGCATGAGGCTCGAAAGCTGGACCAGGAACCGAAGGAAGGGCCTTTACATTCGAACTCGGATCCTGTCTCGCGCGCGGAAGAGCGGCCCGGAGCCGTCTCATCTGGAACGTGAGAAAACTCTAGCTCTGCTCTCCCGGTTAGCTAAGCCATATTTCAAGACATTCGGACCTCTATTCTGGGGAGACTGGACGCATGCCTGCCAAGATTCAGAGATTGGATTTTTCCTCTCGAAGAAAGTGGCGAGCTTGGCTTGCAAAGAATCACCGACTTGACAGGGATGTCTGGCTAGTCTATGATAAGATGCTCTTCCAAACGCGTGCAATCTCATACAGAGATTTCCTCGGCGATGCGGTCGAAGAAGCGATATGCTATGGCTGGATTGACAGTAGAGTCAAGCGAATCGGCAAGTCGAGACTTGCAATACGCTTCACCCCGCGCAGGTCAACCGGCAATTGGTCGAAGTACAATAGAGTACGTGCGCTGATGCTTCTTCACAACGGTAAGATGACGAAAGCAGGTATAGACGTTCTACCGGCAGAATGGGCAACCAAGATCGTTGACAGAGGCCAAGGTCAAAGCAGGAAGGTCGCCGATGTAGTGGATGGAATATTGATGGATGGGAAGAGGCTGCTGGTAGAGAAAAGGCGAGATGATGACGATGCAGATCCGGGATTCACTGAGATCCCTGGTGGCCATGTGGACAAAGACGAAACGTTGGAGGATGCGCTGAGAAGAGAGATGAGGGAAGAGCTTGAGATCGACATCGAGAAGGCGAAGCTCGTACAGAGGAGCCTTTACACCGCGACCAATGGCGAGAGGCAGAAAATTCACTACTTTCACGTGGAGAGGTGGAACGGCAGAATCGTGTCCAAGGAAGCAGAGCGGGTGTACTGGGAATCTGATTTTTCCAATCTCAGCATTATTCCGGATAGGAGAGCCGTTCGGAGGATTCTGAGAGTTCAACCCAAGGATGACAAATAGACAGGCTCAGGCCTTCGAAACCGGCGCCTGCCACAGCGAATCTGGTTCATAGCCGCTGAGAAGCTCTTGGGGCTCAGAGAGGACAACCGTTTAGACGGGTACTAGTGAACACCGGTTTAGAGGCTCAGTTGGTTTATGAGGCCCGATAGATGAAAATCCTCTTTCCCGACGTTCCCAGGGCAACCAATGGTTAGAGGAGCTGCGATATCTGAGAAGCCAGGTTAGGGCCGAAATTCGGTACTACATAGATGCTCACAAGGCTCAGAGATTCAAGCTCAGCCTCTTTGAGCTAATGAGCCTGAACAGTTTTCCCAACCCCGTCAACCAAACACTATACTTCAACAATGACGAGCACGAAGTCCCCTTCACGTACTCGATCAGAGGACGCAGATACGAGCAAAAGCCGTTCAAAGAACGGTTCAAGCTCAAGCTGAGCGACAAGTTATTCTAGAAATCACTTTCTGGAAAGCGATCGAGGAGTGCGCGTTACAATGGATGAAGACGTCCGGTACTTCACGTTTGATGGACTCGCGGGGAAAATGCTCGGGGCCTCGAACCGTGCAATTGTCGAGCTGAAAATTCCGCCAGGGAGAACACGTTCTCCACTGGTCAGAAAAATCCACGGTCTGCTCAGGAAAGAGAACGCGGAACAGGGAATTTCCAAGAAGGCCACGATCTTCAATCTCATCGAGGACCGAGCAAGGAAATCAGGCGAAGCCTACAAGGAACCGAGCCACAACACAGAGATCAAAGCAAAAGTTGCGCTTGACGCAGAGGATCAGGACATTTTCCCCCGGATAAGGAGCGATCTATCCAAGGGGAAAATCGAAGGGTTCAGACTCTCTGACTCCTTCCCGAATGTTATGGAGACTGGCAAGCTCTACCACTACGTTCAGATGCCCATGCACGAGTACGTCAGGTTCGAAAGCAGTGGTCTGTCGAGGTCCGCGACGATCAAGGAGAACTTTCAGGTCGTAGAGGATCCCTACAGACTGGGTAATGTGATAAAGAGACGGGAAATTGAGGAGCCTATTCAGCCGGACATGTTGAAGATGCCCTACAAGATTCTCACCAGGAGGAGGAAGTACTTCATGGTTGAACGGGACGGTGGGAGCAGGGAGTACGCGGTGATGATGGATAGGAGCACACATCGAGGCCACGAACTCTACCAGTTGGAGGTAGAGGACGTTCTGAACTCGCCTTCACCTAGGACCGAGACCCGAAGCATCAACGACGTAGCATCCATGACCAACTATCTAATAGAAGAGTACTCACTGGAACCTACGACGTTGACGAAAAATCAGTGGCTGATGAGTCTACCGAACTAGGGTATCTTCAGGGTTTGGCAGCAAACCGAGAAACCGGATTCTCTCTGGAGACCTCGACGAATTTTCGATAGTTCTTATTCCGATTCTCTATCTCAATGTTCAGCGCTACCTGAAGCTCCGTGGATCTTTTTAGCCCCTGAAGATACTCAATCATAACATCGTGATCACGTATGGTGCCAAGTAGATCTTGCCATGATCGGAGGGTCACTAGCGGTTTCGGGGGTCTTGAGAACTCGGACATTTCCAAAATGTAACGGAGTTGTTTACAGTCTCTTCTGACCACGTGCAACTCCTCCACCTTAGACGGGTCCTCCCTTACAAGCGGGAGTTCGCTTGTGATCTTCGAGCTCAGGTTTCTCACAACTTTGTTGTATCTTCTCTGGAGTACAGAGTCGGAAAGGTCTCTCGATTTCAAACGAGGTCCCGGGTCTTTCTGAACGGACAACGCTAGCTGTTTCGCTTGGTCCAGATGGGATTTACGTGATTTCCTCATGTTCTCTATGAGCCGTTCGTGTGTGGGATGCTTGTTCATTGACAGTTTCGAGAGAATAATATCCTGGTCTCTCACACTGGCGTTTACTTTCATCAGTTTCTTGATGCGAGCCATGGCTTTCTGTGCATTGTTCTGGTTCCTAGTGGCCTTTGGAAGCAATGCGAAAGCGGCCTGCAGTCGACGGGTCGCTGTCCGAAGCCGGTGAACGTTTTCGGCGTTTGGGTCTCTGAGGTAGGCCTTGACTCTCCGAGTCAGCGCTTTCGCGAATCTGTCGTACTCTTTCGCGAAAGAGTCGCGGGTAATCAAGGGAAGGCTGGGTTCGAGAAGTGAGACTACTTAGGTTTTCTTCGGCGTCTACAGGGCGAGCTGAAGATTGAAAGCGCCTTCAAGGTCTTCGAGGTCTCTAAGAATATCTTTCATGAGCACTTTTGGAATGTGTTGCTTGCCTTGGGCTATGCGAAGGCGAGGGATTCCGCGCTCAGAACGCATGGATAGATGGATGTCCGTCTTCTGTTGGAGTTGGGCTAGTTGTATCAGTACTGAGATTTTCTTCACCATCTCCATGCTTTTCTTGTCCAGCAGGCGCTTGTAGCTTGTCTGAGCCCAATCCGTCCTCCTCATTCCATTCGCTCTTGCCACAGACAAGGCCATGATGAGCTGGTCTTGGTGTGGTAGTAGGCTGTCAGCCTCCAATACTATGTAGAACAGGGTCTCCGGATTGTATATGGGGAGGTCTGGCAAGACGTGATCCAAGGCTTCGGAGAGGATGGCATATTCCTTCTTCGTCAAGTTTCTGTGTGATAAGAGGGATTTGGCCAGTTTTTCTTGGGCGGAGGCTTTCGTCTGTGTTGGTGTTCCTTCGCGGATCAAAACCCTGTCTGCGAGTCCACGGCGGTACAAGCTGGGGCTTTCGAGGAAAGCTGAGAGCACTCCGTCTCTGAGACCGTGGGTACTGACGATGAGTTTGCGGAATCCAATCTTCTTCATCATGAGGTGAACTACTAAGGACCCGGCGATGATTGATTGGCTTCTTTCCTGGCCTATAGCTGGATTCTTTCTGATAGCTCTTAGACTCATTCTGCGAAGGGCGCTGTGCACTGATTCCACGGCGTTCCTCTTCATCGAATAATTGTGCAGCTTGTTGAGAGGGTACTTGCGGCGCATCTGGTCGTACCTAGCTAATGCGCGCACGGAGCCTCCGACCCCTACGAGGTCGAGGCTTTTCGAAGTTGGAAGATTTTTCTTGTCCGGCAAGAGTTCGAGTATTCGTTTTCTCATTCGTGCATAGTTTTTCTTTGCGTAAGATCCATTTGCCTTAGCATAGAGGTCGGTCAGCCTCAATCCTCCTAGGGGGACTGAGAGGATTTTTCTGACAGTCGGCTCTGAGTAGATGACCATCTCCAGGCTTCCTCCTCCAAGGTCGAAGAACAAGCCGGAATGAACGCTCGTGGCGCTCTTGGCTCCTTCGAACGCGTACACCGCTTCTTCCTTTTCGGATAGAACTTTGAACTTGAACCCGGTTTCCTGATCCGCTTGTTTGAGGAATTCCTCTCTGTTCCCAGCTTCCCTGACAGCGCTGGTCGCGACCGGGAGGACGTGGTCTGGTCTCTCTAAGTCCACTATGGCGCGGAACTGTTTCAGAGCTTTGAGAGTACGTCGGATGGGTTTGTCTCCGAGAAAGCCAGTTTGATCAAGCCCTTCTCCAACCTTAGCGAGGACCGAATGCTGTCCATACGCGACGAACGACTTGTCCCGCCTAACTTCGTAGTTCACCAGTTTTAGCGAGTTGTAACCTAGGTCTATCACGGAGACTTTCAAACTTGGCTAGGCCCGCCCGTCGCTTACGTTTCACTTCGGCGGGTTCAAGGGTATTCGTCTTGGGCATATCAAGACATCTTAGCGATAATTTTCGGCGTGAGAAGCCAACGGAGTTCGCCGGAGACGCGAGGAGTAAACGATGTTATTCGGACTTTTGCGACCCCTCCCTTTTTCAGAACTATCTTAGCGCTCGTGGTCCCCATGATCTCTCCTATCATGGAAGTGAGGTAAGGTTCGTGGCCTACCAGGATCGGTCTGGAGTTTTGTCCGAGTCGTGCAAGTTTGCGATAGAGTCCTGTTTTGCTTCCGTCAGGTTTCAATTCGTCCCATTCTTCCAATGTCGGGATCTCAAGGATCTTAGCCGCAATTTCAGCGGTCTCTCGAGCTCTTCTCAACGGACTTGTATAGATCCGGTCCGTTTGGAGTCCGATTGCCTTCAATGACTTTGCTATTTTCTCCATCTCAGTTCGGCCTTCTGGTGTTAGGGGTCGTTCGGAATCCTTCTCCACAACTGTCATTCGGTTCCCAGCCTCTCCATGCCTTAGTATGAAGAGGTCGATTTTCGCAGAGCCCGCCGTCTTTGATAGAGTCCGAACGGGCGTTGGTGGAATTGCCTTCTTGATCTCGACCTCCTTGTTGTCCGAGAAAGCGCGCCGTTGTCTCCTCGCTCTCCTAGGCTCTGTCAATTGTCCCTATGGCAAGGTTCGGTGAGTCAGATAAAGTTCAGTAACCACACCTTCTCCGTTCAAAACCATGAGTTGGACCAGGATGGTCAAGCTACCGCGGGCTCTCGGTTTCGGCCGAGAGATCGAATCGATCCTTCTCATACTGTCAGACCATCCTGAGGAAATTGTCAGAAAGATTGCTGATAAGAAAAGCGTCGGAGATTATCTATTGGTTGGGGAGAAGAAGAAGTCTCTTGCCGACACATACTTCGACACTCCCGGCCACTTTCTTTCGCATCGCAAGCTGAATTTGAGAATACGGACAGATAGCCAGGATCGTTGGATCACCATGAAGACACATCCTAGACGAACCCTCTGGGGTGGAATGGTCCGATCTGAGATGGAGGTTCCCTGGTCACAGGAGACTGTTGAAAAAGTGGTTTCCGAGTTGAAAATCCCGCATCAGCCTCCTAGTCATGCCGGCCAGACAAATCTTTCAGACCCAATTGAGCTACTCAAGAGCAAAGGCCTTGTTCCTATCCAGCATCGAGAGACCCAACGGCAGGTACGAGATGTTACGTCTAGCCCCGAAGGGTCCCCCGTCCTAGCCGAACTAGACATTGACTCAGTGCTTTACGACTTCGACGATCAAAAGATACGCCTTTTCGAGGTCGAAGTGGAGAGTAAGTCCGAAAAAGGTCAGAACGCGGTCAAGAGCGTTACCAGGAGCCTGAGGGGAGAGTACGGCTCTATCTTACGAAGCTGGCGTCACGGAAAACTCGCGACTGGAACGGGGATCGCTAAGCTGTTGAAATCGGGAGAGCTGAAACCTCTGATCGATGCTGAAAACCGGCTTCTACCGGCCGCTTACGACAGGCTCAACCGAATACTCTGACGCCCGTATCGGGCAAGATCCGTCCAGGTAATCTTCTTAGCATCGAGGGCCCACGTCATAGTGGGGAGTGTATTGCTCCGCCCTAAGAGAGGCGAGGCTATCGCGTCCGTTCTGTTCGCTTTCACAGCCACCGGCTTGATCGCCCTCTTGTACAACCTTAACCCATTCAATAGCTGGGCGCTCTTGGCCGGAGTCTGGGCGAGCTCGGAAGCACTCATTCTCTATCTCCTTCAGAACCAGCGTAGGAATGAAAAAGAATTCCAAAAACGTCCAGTCAGCTTTCCCAACCCCGAAGGGGGCGGAATTCTCGGCGAATACGTGAACCGTCCCTGGCAGAACGAGCTCGCCGAGCTTGGCCGACGATACCCGAGCAAGAAGGCGAAGAAACAGAAGAGGGACTAGATGATCGTCTCCCACGAGACCAAGAGGATTTTAGGTATCTCAAGCCTGGTGCTAATACTTCTCCTTCTTCTGGCCAGAGGCCTGCCCTTCCCTTTTCCCGGTTCACAACCATCAGTATCTCCCCGTATCCGGAATGCGCCGAGTCTAATCTTCAGTGACAATGTTTCGTTCAACGGTCCGGCTCCAACTTTCAATTTGACTCTGATTCAATTCCACTCCTACATGTGGAAGTTTAACGTCACCGCCGGTTCTGTTAAGATCGATTTGACTGACCCTAAGACCGGTAGTATCTTTTGGACGGTCGGGCCTAGTTCGTTGGGGGAATGGCACCTGAATGGTACTGGTTCTGTCAGTTTCAACTGGACAGTCCCGGCCTCGACATACTATTCGATGGTTCTCGAAAACTTGAACATCTCGTCATCCCTATGGTCATCGAGTTGGTTTTCGAGCGGCTCTCCATATTTTTCGTGCGACATACACGTATGGGACTTAGATGCCCTCGAGGTCCACTTCTTATAGTCTGATGACCTGCGCGGCGGCTCCGGCGAGCGAATAGCTCTATTAGGCTCATTAGCCATTATGAACTTTGGCCGAAGCGTTTGAGCGAGGGTCTTTCCGTCGACCGAGTAATGGATGTGCTCAGGAACTGCTACGATCCCGAGATTCCCGTCAACATTGTTGATCTTGGTCTGGTCTACGGCGTTGCCATAGACAACGACACGGTGAAGGTTCGAATGACCCTTACGGCCATGGGCTGTCCCGCCAGTGCCTACCTGAGTCATCAAGTCAAGGAACTGATCGAGAAGATACCGGGCGTCACTCACGCTGATGTCGACATCGTCTGGGACCCGCCTTGGACCCCTGACAAGATGAGTGCGGCAGCTCGAGAACGTCTCCAGGCAAACCAGGAACCAGTGACGATCGAATTTGACCCCGCCAGTTTCAAGCCTAGAAAGAAGGGGCACATCGCTAGGAACCCTGACGGGACTATTGTCCTGATTAATGAGTCGAATTCACGGTATCTGGGGAACGATGACATTGCCAGCCTCTGGGAGAAGAGCGACGGAAGCAAGACCATTGACGAGTTAACGTCAGAACTCGCGGTGGAAAAGAAGGTCTCGCCCGCTGAGATTCGGATGCAGATACTCGAAGTCGTTACTCAGCTAGTCGCGATCGGATTGATATCTCCTGAGGACTCGATGGTTCTGCCCCTGCAGCCATAAACGATCGACCCAAGCCATATCTGTTCCCGAGGATTCATCCGCCTTCATCGGCAATTGTACGATCGTCTAGCGGAACTCTACGATGCCATCTACTCTTTTAAGAGCTACGAGAAGGAGACAGCAAAACTCCACGAGCTCATCCAGCGACACAAGCGGTCACCCGGTAACGAACTGCTCGATGTCGCCTGCGGAACGGGCGGCCACATCGCTTACCTGAAAGGAAACTATTCGGTTGAGGGCCTGGATATCAGTGCGCCAATGCTGAGACTAGCTAGGAAGAAACACCCGAATGTCGTCTTCTATCGTGGTGACATGACTAACTTCAAGATAAGGAAACAATTTGATGTCGTCACCTGCCTGTTCAGCGCCATAGGCCATGTAAAGACAAAGCGCAGATTGGATCTCGCAGTTCGAAGCATGGCCTGCCACCTCAAGCCCGGCGGGGTATTAGTCGTGGAGCCCTGGCCCACTCCCAAACAGTACCAAATCGGACGGCTAGGCGCCAACTTTGTAGACGAGCCCAACCTCAAAGTTGCACGGTTCAGCATTAGCAAGGCTCGGGGGAAGCTTTCGGTTCAAGACCTCCACCACCTAGTAGCTACATCCAATCGCATCGAACATTTTGTGGAAAGATTGGAAATGGGGCTCTTCACTAAAGACGAATATCTAGAAGCGTTTCGCCAGGCGCGGCTCGAAGTGACGCACGATGAGGAGGGGCTTATGGGAAGAGGTCTCTACTTGGGAATCAGGTCGTTAGTTTAGCCTTGGGCCGGAATGTCTAGTGATTTTGAAGCTTCTCGAGCCTCTGACGCGCGGTTATCCCAATCCTGAGTAAGCTTTCAAGTCGTGTCTTATCCATTCCCATCTTGTCAATCTTCTCAAGAACCCGTAGAAAGGCCTCCATCTCGACAATATTCTTAGCCTCCTTGTCCGCCCTGAACTGAAGTTCCTTAGTGTTTACGAATAGGAAACGCCTCATCATCGGCACTTCAAAGGCTATCCACCCTGCCAAGCCTCCAAAAAGCAGCGCAGATTTGTAGACGAACTCATTCACTCTGAAAGACAGGAGAATAACGCCAACGAGAAGCAGATTCGCAACGAGATTCTGGAGGAAGAAAGTCAATAGGCGTTTCTTGTCATTCAGTTTTCGGTGGCGGGCGTTCGCCACCAAGCCTTCGTAAATCAGGGCGGAAGCGATTAGCGGTTTCCATTCATCCGGGGTCAAATGACCCATCATTCGCCTTGGAAGTCGGACGCTATTGTAAAATACAAGGATCCGATTCAACGGACTCCAAGATACCTTCTGAGGGTTCAGCTCTGGTACGCCTAGTTGTTGGCAGAGGTCTCGAGCGTAACGGGTAATCGCCTCTTCATCTGAGGAAAGAGAAGCGCTGCCCAAAGAGCCCATACTACGCTCCCGCAGTCGTCGATTCATTAGAGAAGGATGCCCATTTCTACCTCGTCGTGATAGCGATGGTCGTCTCCGTAGAAAGTCTCTCTCGCAATCCCTTCCTTCTTGAAGCCGACTTTCTCATAGACCTTGATGGCGCTGTGGTTATCTGCTACGACGGTCAGCCCGATCCGATGGAACCCCTGCTCCTTCGCTAGCTCGATCGCTTTCCTCATCATCCTGGTTCCCAGACCTAGGTTCTGAAAATCTTGGTGGACATAGATGAGCACCTCCCCGACTCCCTTGCGCCGTTCAAATGGTATTCTGAACAATCGTAGATGTCCAACAATTCTTTCCTCTAGTCGGGCGATTAGAGTGATATTGTTTGTTAGGTCGGAGTTCCAATACTCTATCCTAGCGCGGTCATAGGGAGGCAGTCCCCACTTGAGGGCCTCTGGCGACATGTTAGCGTACATGGACACGAGTGCTTCCTTATCTTCGGGACGGTACAATGTGAGAATTATCCTGCGTCCGTCTTTGAGCAGGGCATGCCCTTTAACAGGAATCATATCGCGTCCCACAGACGTGTGCTCGTATGAGTCCTCCATCCGATAAGAAGTTAAGCACGATTGCCTCACTCAGGATTATTCAATTATCAAGCGAGATCGAGCGAATGCCACGACGGCTGATGTGGAGTGACCTGGATCGTCCCTTGAAAATCTCCGCTCTGTCAGGCATTTTTTGGGGAAGCGTTGGATTGACCTATGTGACCTACTCAATGCTTTCTGGCAATCTCTTCTTCTTCCTCGAAGGGACACCCGAATGGTTATCTCTGTCCATCGCGTTGTCGCTATTCCCTATTTGGTTGGCTTTCGCCTCTGCCTTTGGTTTGATTGTCGCAAACACGGTGCTGCTCCTCTATCCGTTGTTCCTTGTATCCGGAGGTCTTTCACTGTTGGGCTTGTCTATGCAGAGGGAGAGGAGGGGAATCTTAGGATTCCTGGTGTTCATGGGGTCGGTTCCATTTCTGCTAGGGCTGT
This sequence comes from Candidatus Bathyarchaeota archaeon, assembly GCA_005882895.1. Classification (GTDB taxonomy): domain Archaea; phylum Thermoproteota; class Bathyarchaeia; order 40CM-2-53-6; family 40CM-2-53-6; genus 40CM-2-53-6. Next base: position 46,077 of record VBBD01000068.1, read on the forward strand.
TCTTTGGGGTCCTAACTGTAATAATGAGCCTTGTTGGGATACCAGTGTTCAGAAACTGAGAAAATGATCCTCTGAAGACTCTCCAGACTCGTGAGGATTTGGCGGGGGCCGAGGTGCCTTGCCTCAGTCGAAGGAAATATTTTGCGTGATGCATGGTTTATCCGATCCTTTCCCTGCGCCGGAGCTCTAAGCGAGGCGTTGGCTCTGCCCGTGTTGACACTGCGACTGCGCATCGCACTTGCGTTCCTCTCGATCTACACGATTTGGGGCTCCACCTACCTGGCCATACGGTTCGCAATCGAAACACTTCCGCCGTTTCTGATGGCCGCAATTCGATTTCTAATTGCGGGAGGAGTGCTCTACGCTTGGATGCGTTTGAGAGGGGCCCCGCCTCCAACATGGGCAAATTGGAAGGCCGCGACCATCGTCGGGGGATTACTCTTGCTCGGCGGAAACGGTGGGGTGACGAAGGCCGAACTGGTGATTCCGTCCAGCTTGGCTGCGGTATTGATCACGACTGTTCCAATCTGGATGGCTCTTTTGGAGCTGTTGCGAAAGGACCGCATAGTCCCAACTCTACATGTCGTTATTGGTCTAGTTCTGGGCCTCGGAGGAGTTGTTCTGCTGGTAGGACCGGGTGACCTCGGTGGTAGTGGTGGGTTGAATCCTCTCTGGGCTGGAGTTCTGATATTCGCCGCGCTCTCATGGGCAATCGGTTCAGTCTATTCTAGAAACGCACCTCTCCCAAGGACGCCGTTGCTAGGTAGTGGAATGGAGATGTTAGCCGGCGGAGCTCTCCTCCTCTTGGTCTCGTTAGTCTCCCTAGAGTGGGTTGGTTTTCAGCCCGGTAACGTATCGTTTCTATCTCTTGTCTCGTTCATCTATTTGATAGTATTCGGTTCCCTGATAGGCTTCTCATCCTACGTCTGGCTCCTAACAAAGACGACAACTGCAAGAGTCTCCACTTACGCTTACGTCAACCCGGTCGTTGCCGTCTTCCTTGGCTACTTCCTGGCGGGCGAACAGTTGACGCTTCGGACGCTCCTCGCTTCCTCGGTGATAGTCATCGCGGTAGTTGTGATTACGACCTTCAAATCAAGACGGACTGGTCCAGACTACGATTCATCGCCGAGTTGATCCCTGTTTCTCTAACAAGTCCTCAAAGAAGACCCTTATTCTCTCATACAGGACCATGAGTGGTTTGTGAGCCACGCAGTGAAGGTTGAAGTTCGAGAGCTATCACCGGAACTGCTCGATGACTACCTCCGGTTCTTTGACAAGGACGCCTTCACCGATTTTCCAGAATGGTCCGGGTGCTACTGCGGATTCTACGACACGCCCGGGGATAATTGGGACTCAACCGCCAAAGCTGGGCCTGCTCATCGAGAAGCTCGGGCCGAACGAATCAGATCAGGCAGAGCCCACGGCTTGCTAGCCATCGCAGGTGGAAGAGTGGTTGGTTGGTGCAACGCACAGTCTCGGTCTAACTTCCTAAACATGCGGAGGTATGCTACCGTCGTAGACGATCCCTCCGAGCCAGTCGGCTCGATCATGTGCTTTCTCGTAGCCCCCGGACATCGAGGAAAGGGTGTAGGCACAGCACTCCTGAACGCTGCTTGCGATAAGTTCCGCCGAGACAAGTTACACGTCGCAGAGGGTTATCCTACAACCAACCCTGTCAAGCGAGCTTGGGAGACTCCTTGGGCCGAAGAGAATTACAAGGGACCCTTGAGTATGTATCTCAAAGCTAGCTTCAAGATCCATCGCCAGCTAGAACGCTTTGCAATTGTAAGAAAGCAGCTCTGAGCCTTACAGTTCACTGGCCATCACTATACTATCAATGAACTTGCCATTCCTTAGCATCTTCTTCGGTATCCTCCCTGCCTCTTTGAAGCCAGTTTTCTCGTACACGTGAATCGCGCGTTGGTTGTTCGCGAAAACCTCCAATTCGATGGTTTTTAGTCCGGCTTTCCGAGATTCCTTGACCAGTGTGCGCATCATCTCCAAGCCCAGTCCCTGATCCCTATGTTTCCTTGAGATTGCTATCCCAAGGTATCCATGATGCTTTGTGTCCTCGTAAGACCCTCTCGTCACTGAACCGTTTCCCGCTAATCTTCCACCTAATTCCGCGACAACGCTTACGATGCTCCCCCTTTCGATTCCAGTTAGCTGGTTGGCGAGCCACTTCGCCTCTTCCTCGCGTGTCTGTTTTCTGTCAGCGATTATTCCGAGGTTTGGCTCAGTATTCTTTTCACCGACCAGATCGTTGATGAAAGCTACGCAATCGTCTAGGTCTTCCCACTTCAACGCTCGCAGAGTCACGCCCTCCCCGTTGGACGCTTTGAAACGTCGGTAGATTCTGCCCGTTTTCATGCTCGGTCTGGGCGCTTTTCTATTCCACCGTCCACGTGGATCCCTTGATAGGCTGGTGCACCTTGCAGAGGTCTTTGATGAAGAGTTCGTAGAGGTGCGGCTGCTCTGTATGGATCGGGACAAGTGTCTTGGGACTGATCTTTGCGATCGTCTCTCGCAGTTCCGTGGGCATCATGTGTCCCGAGCTATGAATCTGGTACATTGGCAGTCCGAAATGGTTGAGCCAGTTGACAAAGCGTTCACGGTCGATCTCCATCTCCTCGTTGAACGGTTCCGAGCTACTGTTGATGAACGCCCCACCTGCGTCAGGCTTGATGTCCAAGACCTCGTTCATGTCATATGAGCTAGCAGCTAGAATGAACTTTCCCTGCGTCTCTTTCACGTCTTTCGAAGTCTTCACCGTGCTATTCTTCATGACTTCCTTTTCCCAGTTGTAGTAGGTCTTCTTCGATCGCTGGTAGACGACGATGCTTGGATCGTGAGAGACATTTGGAATGGTCAGGTGTCTGTCTTTGACCAGTGCTTGGAGAAGATAGGCCTGCCTCAACGAGACCGCTAGGACCCTATTGTTCTTCTTAGCAATCTCGTAAAACGTTCTCAACCTGTCCACATCTGCGGTCGAAAAATTTGCGAGAACCAGCCCATTCGTTTTCCGAACCACATGGTCAACTTTGTCAACTACTTCTGCTTCAGATTGCAGGTCACCCCGAACGAGGTTCGTACCTTCGCAGAGAAACAGCTCTGGATTCGACTGCTCCGATTTCTCCGAAAAATCCTGTGTCATGTCGGACCTCGGCCCGTGGGCTCTGAAGTCACCGCTGTAAGCTAGGGTCCCTATCGACGTGTGAACTATGAAACCATAAGATCCGGGCATACTATGGTCTACGTGAACCGGCTCCACCTCTATTCCTCCCATTTTCAACCGGTCCCCAGTTCGGAAAGTCTTGAACTGGATCCCATCAAGATCGTTCTCGAAGCCCCCAGGACGAGCTGTCGACAAAGCCTCCAGAATTATTTTCGTTGTCTCGCCGCAGTAAACCGGTATCTGTCGGTTGAGGAGGGAGATGGACATTGAATGGTCGATGTGGGCGTGGCTAAGGAACACAGCGTCAGCAGGCACTTCCCCTTCTCCCTTGTAGAGACCAGCGACGTCGGGGATGATTCCGAGACTGATTAGACCGCTCTCGTTTCTGGGTGACAGGAAGGGTTCGGAGAAGAATCGTCCTCTTTCTCCCAAGCTCATGCCGAAATCAAGCATGATCTTCGAGTCTCCGTCACGGACGAGGATCATGTTTCCTCCGATCTCGCCGGCTCCGCCGTAGAAAGTGATCTCGACCATGAAAGTGCTAACCTCGGTCTGTGTCCTATTCTTCTGATTATAGAGCTTCAGACGTTTCTTCGCGGATGGGCTTGGACCTGGAGGAGATAACGGGGTCCGCTTTTCGAATCCTTCCGAATCGTAACTCTGTCTCCTGACTTCAACGCTTTGACCCTGATGAAAAAATGTGAGTGGGGAAACTCGGGCCCTCTGCAAGAGCAGGGATAGGACTCGACCATGGCTCTTCGCGAACGGCCGTTCTGTATCATCTGGAATCTCCGGCCCAACGTCGGGAAGAAGGAGAGCCGGTCTTTCAGGACAATCACATAACCACCCTGTTCCTCTTCTGAGGTGATCTTCTTCGAGTATACGTCCTTCATCCTCATCCTGTTAGATCCTTCCAACCACGGTTACCCGAGATTACGATTCCGCTCAGAAGAAACTTTCTCTCCTCGCGAGTTCACCTCCAAGTGTCCCGCCAAATAGCTTTTCAACCCCCAGCCTAATAGAACGTGATCGATCTGGCATCTTGGTCGATCTGATTGGATGGGTAATCGGCTTCTTGTCCACCCACCCTTCGGGTCTTCTCGCCACGCTATTATTCGTCTTTGTTGTCAGTATTGCCGGTAATCTCATCCCCTTCTTTCCGACACCCTACCTTGTCGTAGTAATCGGGGTCGTTCTGGATGAAAGCTATCTTGGAATCATACAGATCGCAGCCATCGCGGCCCTTGGAGCGGCCACCGGAAAACTTGTCAGCTATGCTCTCGGATACGGGGCTCGACGAGCGATTCGTAAACAGGAGAGGTTTGACTCTCTCCGAAAACTCTTGGGCGGAAGCACTTTCCTGGTAGGAGTCCTCTTCGCAGCCTCTCCACTAGTTGACGCGGCTTTCATTCCCATGGGAATTATTCGATACAGCCCTCTGAAATCCTACCTAGCTCTCTACACTGGAAAATTCGTCTGGATTCTGTCTGTCCTCTACGTCGCAAGGCAATTGAGGCAACCGGTCGACCAGTTCTTTGGAGAAAACGTCTACGCATCAATCGTGTCAGCTGCACTAGTCATCTCCACCGCGTACCTCATCATCAGAGTTGACTGGGAGAAGAGGCTGCTGGGACACAAGGATAGTCTTCGAAGCAGACTACTGGGCAGGCTTCGAAACCTTTTCTCAAGGGGGCAAAGAAGCGATGCACAAAGACCCGCGCAACGAGACCCAGCCACATAGGATTCTGAGGAAGTTGAACTGACTTACCCAAAGGTATCCGAGTCTTCGGACTGCAACAATACTCGCGCTGATCATTCTTTCATATGATCTGGCTGTTTCAGGATACAACGCGCTTGCTAGCCGGTCCCAGACCAAACCTAATGGTACTATTGCATCTCTGACGCTCGTGAGGCCTCGAACAAGTTAAGGGAATTTTCGTTGAGCCCTCACTGTTTTCCGCAAGGCAATTTAGGCAGGACCATCGCCCGAATCTCGGGAAACGCCTCTGGGCACTGCAACCAAGCCTGATCGCCTCCGCAATATATTGCAGGCTTTAGACATCGATGAGGCCAAGGGAATAATCACCGCCTACAACGAACGGTTCCTCTTCATCCCCGTCGCTTTGATTCACTCAATCGAGGACAGATTGACTGAGAGTTTCGGACCGATCACCGCCACTAGCTTCCAGTACAGTATCGGAAAGCAAGGTGGGGCAAAGTACATGAGCATGGCGAAAAAATCCGGCCTGGATATCAAGAGTCAAGGCGATATCCAGAAGATTGCCGAGCGCCTAGGCACGCTCGGCGGATGGGGAAAACTTACGATCGTCGATGTTGACCTCGCGAAAAAAATGGCGAGAATACGATGGACTAATGGAGTCTCAGTGAGGAACAGAAAGGGCAAGACCCCGGTCTGCCATTTCGGCCGTGGGATTCTCACCGGCGCAATGGAGCAGACGTTCGGCAGAAAATGCGAGTCGCTCGAAGTCTCCTGTCAAGGCAAAGGGGATCGGGTCTGCGAGGCGATAATCGGTGAACCCGCCGAGATTACTCGACTTGCAGAACAGTCGAAGAGAGTATCAGATTAGTGGTTCGAGTTCGAGACCGAAGATCTCAGCAGTTTGTCTATTCCGTAGAAGGATTGGTCGCGATACTTCTCTCCCTGGTCTGTAATTCTATAGACTCTTCTGCTTCTTCGTGTTGGCGACATCCATTCGCCTGCGACTAGTCTGCGCTCTTCCAGTTCGTAGAGAAGAGGGTAAAGTGTGCCTGCGCCGATGTGGGCGCCAGTCTTAGTCTTCAGTTCTCGCATGATCTCGTATCCGTGCTTTCCGCCGTTGTCAAGGAGGGATAGCACGAAGAGGTCTAGAAAGCTCTTCACCATTCGCTCGTTGACGGCTCGGGTCATACTTTCACGGGGAACTATCGAAGTACGATATTATCGAGTTTCAATATAAGCACGCCTCTTAACAGGCTATCGCGTCCCGCGTTTTCCCTGTACAGAGTTGAGCCGCGAGACCGCCTTTCAGGGGTTACAATGCACCGAATGCCACTCCTCCTATTCGAAAGGCAAAAATCTTCAGAAGTGTCCAAGGTGCGGTGGGCTGCTGGATACAATAATCAATCCAGAGATTCTCAGCGAGAAATCGAAAGGCGATATCGATCGTACTCGATCCATGTGGAAATTCAGAGACTTCCTTCCAGTTGATGCAACGGACAAGATTGTCTCTGCTGGAGAAGGGGATACTCCTCTCAGAAGGCTGAGCTCCATCCAAGGAAACGTGTGGGTAAAAGATGAGACGAAAAACCCGACAGGGACGTTCAAGGACAGGGGCGCTTCTCTCGCAGTCACAGCTCTATCTCGGTTGGGTGTCAAGGATCTCGTCCTATCGTCCGAAGGCAACGCAGGATGCTCGTTCGCCCTCTACTCGCACATTGCAGATCTAGGTTGTCGCGTGCTTATGCCGAGGCAGGCGAACCCGGCAAAGGTCGAACTTTCCCGGAAACTCGGAGCAACGGTTACCCTTGTCGAGGGTACGATTGCAGACGCAGGGCGCAGAGCGGAAGCACTTGCCACGAAGGAAGGAAGTTACAATGCCTCGACCTTCGTCACGCCCTACCGCCACGACGGAAAAGGAACCATGGCCCTCGAGATTTGTGAACAGCTGGGCTGGAGGACCCCTGACTGGGTCGTATATCCGGTTGGCGGGGGCGTCGGCCTCGTTGGGATGTGGAAGATGTTCTCAATTCTGGAGAAGATCGGATGGGTCAAAAAGAGACCACGATTCGTTGCAGTCCAATCGGCAGGTTGCGCGCCAATCGTCAAAGCCCACAATTCTAAGAAGGAGGACGTTGAAGAATGGAGTGATCCCAAGACCATTGCTTTCGGGCTGAGAATCCCCAAGCCGCTCGCTGGAAAATGGATTCTCCGTTGCCTCAGAGAATCAGACGGAATCGCATTGTCGGTCACAGACGAGGAGATCCGAAAGTCTATGCGTCAAGCTCTCAAGGACGAGGGTCTTCTCCTCGAACCCTCAAGTGCCGCAACAATCGCTGCTCTTCCCCATTTGTACAGCGAAAGGATGATCGATAGGTCAGATGAGGTCGTTCTCATAGCAACCGGGTCCGGGCTCAAGACCCTTGAGCAGTTGTAGGTACGATTTCCTATAGCCTGATAACGGTTCTCAATCGGGATGACTTCCAGGGTTACTTGATGAGCGCGGACAGTCTGTCAGTTAGGGTCCGTATTTTGTCAGAGTAGGATTCAATTTTCGACTTGTCGGTCTTGCTCAGGTCTTCGAAGTAGGAGACGTAGCCGCTTATCTCACCTAGCATATCGTCAACTGAGCGGGGACCGGCGAAATGGGACCCGAATGGCCACTCATCTTCGTTTCTTGTCTTTGCGGTAAGTTCGTACTTGCCATCTTCTCCTTTCTTAACGAGATCGTCTTTCACCATTTCGTCAAGCATCGGATAGACCGACCCTGGGGAGGGTCTCCACCATCCCTGTGTCATGTTCTCTATTTCGTCCATGATCTCCATCCCGGTCTTAGGGGCGCGTCTTAGGATCGTGAGAATCAAGGGTCTGAGCCCGCGTTTGCGGAAGTGTCCAAATCCACGAAACATTCGATATCGCTTTTCCGATATTGGATATCCGATACCAAATATAAGGATTCCCTCTCTCTAGCCACGTCACGCGTAGAAGCAATAAGACGATCCGTAAATCGCCCGTTTCCAGCCCCAAATCAAGATCTGAACAGGCACATCCAGCAACAGGGATAATCCACGCTGTAAATGAGCATAATCTCCCACCGATCCAAACCCAGGCTGTGCCCTGATCCGCCCGTTTCGCCCATTATGCAAGCAAAACAGGAGGTGTTCCGGAAAAATAGGAGGTCTTAGCGACTGCCTCTCGCGTCGTATGAGTGGTCTTCCCGAGTCACAAGGCCGTCTGGAAAATCACGCTTATGTCCGAGTCGAGACACCTCTAGTCTTAGAGCTTTGACGGTCCAGATCGACGACGCCGGAGTCGGCGACCTTCTCTACGGAGTCGTGGTCGGAGCGCACCGGAAAGAAACTGGCGAGTTCCACTATGATATGATACCGGTTTCCTTTTTCCAGAGCCCTAATTTTGGACGGAAGATGTATCAGAAAAAAGCCACCGAGCTCACACTCCAGCTACTCTACCAGATGAAGCTGGGAGAGAATGAGGAGATCGAGATATGCAGTAGCTTCCTCTTCGACGAGACCAGACCCCATCTAGCCGAGAAATACGGAAACACAAGAGTCAAGACCGCAGTGATTACTGGAGACGCCCAGAATAATGTGGAGACGGCTTACTTGGACGAGATCAGGAACCTAGGCTACGAGCCCATTCCTGAGCGGGACGACAAGCGTGCGAGGAGCTTCTTTCACATGCTAAGATGGGTCAAGAAAAACCCTGAACGGCTCAGATACGCGAAGACCGGCTGGCCGCGGCTTAGGAGATACATCAACCTGCCGCGAAAGCATGACGGTCCCCGCTCGACCCGTTAGGCCAACCGTGGACGAGAAACAGATAAGTCGCGTCCCGGGCCATCGCACTGGCTATGAGCTTACTGGATATGATCACTGGCGAGATGCTTCTTGTTCCTGGCGTCGAGATGAAGGACCATGGAGACGAAGAGGTCGAGCTACATGTTCGCGGCAAATCCTTCGCACACATCCACAGCCCCGACCGGATAGAACTACGACTGCCACCAGACCTCAAAGAGGTCATGATCAGCCAGGGCACAGTTTCCCGTAGCCCCGAGGTTCACGATCGGGAAGGGTGGGTTATCCTCAAACTAGGACCCAGACCAGATCTCCGCCGTATAATGAGGATTCTGCAGCAGTCCTACCAGTTTGCCTCCTCCACAATCTAGGCGTATCCATAGAAGCCTCCTCTCAACGCTTATACTGTGACTAATGTCAGGCGAGATCATGCCGCTTGACCGTGGAAAGGTCTTCGCCCACATCGACAAGAACCTCCCACAACACATAGCCAAACTCCAGGAGCTAATCCGCCAACCCTCCATCTCCCCAGAGAACAAGGGAGTGAGAGAGTGCGCGAACCTCATCCTCAGCTATCTCACGAGTCTCGGTGTCAAAGCAAGCCTGGAGGAGACCAGTGGAAATCCAGTAGTCTACGGCAGTTATGATGCAGGAGCAGACAAGACAATCGTTGTCTACATGATGTACGATACGATGCCAGTTGACGAGCCCGGCTGGCGCGTAGACCCGCTGGCAGGAATGCTGACCGATGTTCCTCCGTTCGGCCGATGCCTTGTTGCGAGAGGATCGTTCAACACGAAGGGAGAACTGCGCGGGTTCCTGAACGCTTGCGAGTCTATCAAAGCCACACGACAAAAGCTCCCTGTAAACCTTCTATTCGTTGTCGAGGGAGAGGAAGAACTCGGAAGCCGCCACCTCCCCGAGTTCATTTCGAGACACGAAAAAGACTTGCAAGCAGCCAAAGCTGTCTTCTTTCCCTTCTGCTCACAAGACCGAACCGGAAAAGTGGTAATGTATCTCGGCGTCAAGGGAATCGTATACTTCGAACTCGAACTCGACGGAGCCACTTGGGGAAAAGGTCCAAAGGAGTTTGGAATACATGGAAGCAACAAGAGCTGGGTTGACAGCCCGGTCTGGAGAATGATCCAGGCACTATCCACGATGACGGGTCCTGATGGCAACAAGGTAACCATCCAGGACTTTTACCGTCACGCCCAGGTTCCCAACAAGGAAGACCGTGAACTCCTACCGAAGCTGGAGAAGACCTTCAACGATGCCGCCGTCAGGGAGGAGATGAAAGTCGACAGGTTCATCGGCGACACCCACGGGATTGAAGCGTTGAAGAAGTATCTTTTTGATCCCACCCTCAACATAAACGGCATAGCAAGCGGCTACACAGGACCAGAGACAAAGACTCTGCTCCCGCACAAGATTACGGTCAAGATGGATGTTCGCCTGGTTCCGAACATGAGGAAAGATGACGTGATGCCGATGATCAGAAACCATCTGGACCAGTACGGCTTCAAGGATATCCAGATACGCGTAGTCGAATCAGGGTATGGATCGTCGCGGACAAGCTATCAGAGCCCACCTGCCCAAGCCGTAATCAAGTCCTACAAGGAGCTGGGAAAAGATCCCGAGCTATGGCCCACGATTGCGGGCAGCGCCCCCTTTGCAATGTTCAACAGAAAACCCCTCAACCTCCCAGTAGTGATCGGAGGACTCGGCCACGGAGCCCTGTCACACTCGCCGAACGAGTACATCGTCATAGACGAAAAGGGGCCGACCGGCGGCTTGGCTTCGATGGAGAAATCCTTCGTTACGATTCTGGACAATTTTAGCAAGATGCCAAGCTAGTAGATTCGTATCGTTCTTGCAGGAGGACTGCTTCCCCGCTTCCCGGGCTAATGTTTGCTTTTGAAAGGGTTGCTTATTTTTCGACTCGAACCAGTGCGCTTTCTAGACCTGTTCGTCTTTTTCTGTCGAGTCCTAATACGAAAAGTCCTTGACTGACGCGGCAACCCTGTTCAATATGGTCCGCCGTCGGGACTGGTATATCTACGTTGGATCTGGGATCGGATCAGCCGAAGTTTGCACTCAGGCTATCTGCGGAGCTTGTTGATCCAATGTCGGTTTTGCTGCATGATCCGGACCTGTTTTCGGCTCCTTCCACGTTGAGCCGCAGACGTGACAGTTGTGAACTCTGAAGTCGTCTCTGTCGTCCCAGCCGGCATAGATGCAGGGCCCGATTTGCCCACAGACAGGACAGACGTGCCTGTCTCCTTGAACCGCCATCAGGCCTTACACTTGTCTTCCAGCTATTTGAACAAGGAGGTCAAAGTCTGAGTAGACCCATAATTCCCTACTTTGTTATCAATATCATCGGTAACCTTCTTAGCTTGAGAGATAACCGGGTGAGGAGACGAACTTGGAACTAGGACCAGAAGCCGAAGAAGAAGAAATCGATGTAATATGGGACGAGAACGGGACGGCTAGGTACAGACTCCTGAAGGACCATAGAATCGTTGACTTCGATGGCCACAACATCGCCTGGATGGACGAAGACGGATTCATCTACGACTACACCGGACACTACAAGGCCTTCTACGAGAACGGCATCCTGCGAGATCAGGAAGGGGCAGTCATCGGACAAGGTCAAGACCCGGCAGGACCCAAGCCGGTTCTGCCAAACAAGGGCTTGATTCCGGAGGCATCTAGACCGGAGAAACCTCCTACTAAGCCCAAGGTGAAAAAGGACAAGGATTCTCCGAAGAAACCCGTGGCCTCACTCCTCTGGTCTAAGAAAATGCTCGAAGAGTTATAGTGCATCCGAAACCAACCTCTATCTAGTCTATCCCTGCAGCCCTCAGAACAGCTTGGAACAATCAACCTGCACAGCCAGAGACTTTCCAACTCCACGGACATTCCCTAAACTCGAAAGGATCTTTCTGGATTCTTCTCCAAGTTGACGCTGAACTATGTCTCAATAGCGATTTTCGTAGTCGTATACACTCTGATTATTCTTAGAAATCTCCGATGGTTCCATGTTCCGGTCTGGACCATAATGATGGCCGGAGCAGTAGCCATGCTCTTCCTCGGGGCTATTCCTTTGAGAGACGCTTACGCCGCGATCAATCTCGACGTGATCTTCTTCCTACTCGGGATGTTTTCGGTGGTTGCTGCGATGGATATCTCCGGGCTCTTGGAGTACCTTACTTTGAGACTGCTTCAACTGGCAAAGTCGCCTCAGAGAGCTTTCGTCTTGGTTCTGGTCGGGATGAGCATGATGGCGGCGTTCTTGGTGAATGATACATTGGCTCTCATGGCCACTCCAATCGTGTTGAGTGTTGCCAAGCAGCTGCGCGTCAGACCCGGAGTCTTTCTGGTCACCCTCGCCTTAGGAGTGACCGTCGGTAGCACGATGACGGCGATCGGTAATCCGCAGAACCTACTGATCGCTCTATCGACAGGTATTCCGAACCCAGTGTTCGACTTTCTCTACTATCTTCTCCCTCCAACACTAGTAGGGCTGGGAGTAACCTATCTGATCCTCAAATGGTACTACCGGAGAGAATTCGCAAACTCGAAACTCGCAGAACTACACGTTATTCCGAAGGAAGCAATCAAAGATCGAAAGCTAGCGAAGCTCTCTGGCTCGGCTGCTGGAATAGTTGTGCTAGGTTTCTTCCTCGTCGGAATCGCCGAACTGTTTGGGATCCAGGGAAACTTCAACCTCGGAACAATCTCTCTCCTGGGCGCAACAATCGTTTTTCTAGGTAGCGGAAGACGGAGAGAGATTCTCCGATCTGTCGACTGGGGAATAATCATCTTCTTCATCTCACTCTTCATCGTCATGCAAGCATTCTGGGAGTCAAAAGCTCTCCAGAGCCTCATGATCTACTTGCCAGTTCTCAACAGGTCTGACCCCGGGCTCTCGCTCGTAACGATAATCTTGGCCAGCGCATTCTTCAGCCAGCTCTTGAGCAATGTTCCCTTTGTCGCGGTTTACATCAAGGCGATGCAGGCGGCAGGCTTCACAGGGGCTGATGTCAAGGCATGGATGGCTCTAGCCGGTGCCAGCACACTCGCTGGAGGTATCAGTCTCTTGGGCGCGGCCAGTAACGTCATTGTACTAGAAGAGGCCGAGAGCCGTGGGTCAGGATTTGGATTCATCGAGTTCTCAAAGATCGGGCTTCTTGTGACGATTCCTAATCTTCTCATCTTGTACCTGTTTCTGCGAGTGCTATAGCTCGAAATCACACACTCTCAGACACTCAAAGATCAATTGGACAAACAGGCTCGATTTGACACCTTTCTGGCTGTTCAAATCGTTGTATCATATACCCAGCCCTCTCAAACCGGGGATTCAACTCCAAGAAAAGGGAGAAAGGAAAAACAAGAATGGATTCATCAGCCAAACGCAAAGTGGGTGCCATCGCCCTGATCGTTGCAGGAATCGGCGCTTTTCTCGTGCCCTTCCTTCTTCACAGCCCTGCGCTACAGGCCTCTAGCAACAACAATAACAACAATGGCAGAACGCCGACAAGCACAAGTTGTACAAGTAACTGCACTCCCTCCGGGGACACCAACCCGACAACGTGCAGTTCTGACTCAACGAGCACTGACCCGAGTAGCCATAGTAACGAAGGTAAGCATCTTGCAAAGGGACATGACAAGCAGGACACGTCAATAGTGGGCAAAGCACACGGGTTCATGGCCGCTCTGGCCAAGCATAACCCGCAGCATGATGCAACTCACTCCACCAAGATCGACAACGACACTACAAACACTCACGGGCTTCACTCCAATGGCCACGACACCGACGACACTAATGCTTGCGCCGACGACAAAGACAACGACAATTCCGATGACCAAGGCAACGACGATTAGTGGGCCTAGAAAACACTCCTAGGCTCCCCAACTTTATTTTTAGAACTCACCAGACCCTCTTGTTCTTTCAGGACCTGGTCTTCGAGCCCGAAGTGCTGTAAAGTTTAGAAACATCCATCATATTCTCGCTTGACTCGACTGACAATGGTCAACCAGGGCGAAAAAGCTCCGAACTTCACGCTTCCTGACACTGACCGAAAACCTCGCAGCGTTCAGGAGTTTCTGAAACCCAACGGCGCAACCCTGCTGGCTTTCTTCCCGGGAGCATTCACCACCGTATGCACCCGTGAAATGTGCACCTTGCGGGACAACATGCAAGAACTGAACAAGATCAATGCGCAGGTCGTGGGAATAAGCGTCAACGATCCATTTACGAACAAGGCGTTCGCGCAGAACAACAATCTCAACTTTCCAATTCTCAGCGACTACAGCAGAGAAGTTGTGAAACTGTACAACGTCTACCACGAAAACTTTGGCAACCTCAAGGGTTACACGGTTGCAAAGAGAGCTGTCTTCATACTAGATCACAATGGAGTCGTTGTCTACAAATGGGTCACCGACGACCCCTCCAAGGAACCGAACTACGACGAGCTAAAGAAAGCGGCCGCAAAAACGACTTAAGACAATCTCTCACGACAGTTGGATCAAGCCGGGCTTTTTTCAAGCTAACGATTCTAGAATCTTCAACGCCCTAGCGGCGTTGTCTCCGTTCTCGTCGTGGCGGAGGTAGACGTAGACAGACTCTCTTCCCTTACTCGTTTCTTTGATCTTCCCGGTCCAGTCGTCAATCATTTTCGCATCGTATGATTCTCTTCGGAGTCTGAAATATGGCGTTTTTCCAGTCACTTTGAAGACCGGTTTCATGTCCTCTGTTTCTGCGATGCAAAAGTCAGCATCGTGCTTCTCTAGAGTAGAGTAAGTTGGATCGTTCAACCAAGATTCGTGTCTGAACTCGAACACTCTTCCTCCGATCTTGGAAGTGCTCGTGAGGAAGTCTTCAAGGAGTCTCAAGTCCTGTTTCGAGTAGGGTGGAAGCTGAAAGAGAACAGGGCCATTCTTCTCTCCAAGAGATCTCAATGTGATTCCAAGTCTCTCGGTAGCTTCGACCGATCCCTTCCCGAGTTTCAGAATGTGAGTAATCTGTCTAGGTGCTTTGAACGAGAACCTGAAATTGTCGCCGGTCTTGCTGGCCCATGATTTTACCATTGCGAGGCTAGGAGGGGCGTAGAAGGAGCTGTTGATCTCTACAGTGTTGAGCCGTTGAGAATAATAGGACAGGAATTCCTCATTCTTCAGGTTCTCAGGGTAGAAGTTTCCTTTCCATCCAGCGTAACTGAACCCTGAGACGCCTACCATTGCTCTTGTCTTCAATCCGCCCCGGTCCATATGGAATCAAAGCCGGAAAGGTTTCTAAGGCCTTCCTCATGCCGATTCGACTATGCCTACCTCACCGACAACCCTAGACTCAGTAGGACTTCCACTGGGTTCATCCGCGGTCGATTTTCAATTAAAAGGAGTCGACGGCAAGACTCACAGTCTGAAAAGCTTCTCAGACAAGAAAGCTGTGGTGGTTATTTTCAGTTGTAATCACTGCCCCTACGTCCAAGCCTATGAAGACCGCATGGTTCAGATCCAGAAGGATTACTCAGCGAAAGGAGTTACCCTCGTGGCGATAAACAGCAACGACGACAGCGGCTACCCAGAAGACAGCTATCCAAACATGATCAAGAGAGCCAAGGAACGCAGCTTCAACTTTCCATACCTGAGAGATGAAACGCAGGAGATCGCCAAGAAATATGGCGCCATATGTACGCCACATGTTTTCGCGTTTGACCAGCAACGCCGACTTCAATACAAGGGTAGAATCGACGACAACCGAAACCCTGAATCAGTGAAAACCAAAGATCTCAGAGTCGCGTTAGACGCGATCCTCGCAGACCACAAGCCCTCCGTTCAAGAGACAAGGCCCTTCGGTTGCTCGGTTAAGTGGAAAAACTGAATCGTCGCGGAATAACGTCTCCGCATTTTGGCCTTTAATATCACCGCTATTCTCTAGTAGGAATGATAGTATGGGTAAGCGAAAGGTCCTCAGCGAGGCCAACCTCAGCGAGATGCTCACACCGGGTCCTGGCCAGCTTTACGGGACCGTCAAAAATCTCCTTGGCTACGACAGGGTACTGGTCGAGTGCGCAGATGGCGTCACCCGGGTATGTCGAATTCGGGGAAAAATGAAACGTCGAGTCTGGATCAAGATGGGCGATACCGTCCTAGTCGCTCCTTGGGACTTCCAGCCAGAGCGCGGTGACATCATGTTCCGGTACACTCAGGGACAGGTCGAATCTCTTCGTAGGTCGGGCCAACTCAAAGTATAGCGATAGCCAGAAGCCCTCGAATCCTTCACCTTCTAAGCATTCGTAGCCCAATTCGATAAGTTTTGGACTTTGAGGACCCTAAGAAATCGGGGACAATTCAAAAGTATTGCGGCACGGAAGTGTACCGAAGTCTGCTTGTCTTCCGAAGATGGCGGGTTGTACGACCTACATTCCGTGTTTGTCTTTGGTGTGCTGGTTCAAAGCGGCTTCAGAGTTGAACTTAGCACCGCACTTCGCGCAAGCGAACTGTCCAGCACCCGTCGTAGCACCTACACTGACCGTCTTCATCATAGCGCCTCCAGCAGCGATAATGGCGCCTAAGACTGCCAGGCCAATGCCTCCGAGCTGAATTGTATGGTGTATGTTCATGGAGTAAAGGTACCCCCAGGTTCCGAGACCTGCAACGAGTACTACCACTCCCAGTACGAGTATGGGCATTTTCATTTTTCGATCAGCGAGATTCCGTTATTGTTTCCCATTTAAGCCATACCAATGACACGATGAATTGCCCCATCTTATCGTGAAGGCTTAACTAAGATTAGGCCGTCGGTAGAGGCCGGGCGTATATGGCCAATGCCCATTGAAAAAAAGCAACTTTCCAAGAAGGACGTTCAGAAGTTCGATCCAAGTCCTCTCTATCTCTATACAGCGAAGGACGCACTGAACCGTGTCACTGTACTCAAAGAAGCGAACAAGGACGCATATCTCATAGCCGGCCGATACTCCGGCAACGACAAGGACAATCGGCTCTACACCTCCCTCAACGAGGAAGAGAGTAAAGAGATCGAAAAACTTGTCCGAATCGGCAGGAAGGACGCGACGATCAGCTTCCTCTGAGCCGCGCTCGGCATAGATATTTCTACATGAAGAAGTGGCTCAGGATAGCATGACTCCTCTCGAAGAGCTCTCGCTTCTTATCTCTGAAAAAGGCCGTCGGATACTTGTCGCGCAAACCGCTGTTGATCTGAAAACCCTTCAAGGAGAAAACTCGGTCTATATTCTCCAGCTTCCTGAGGAATCTCACGCTGCTGGAGGTCGAGCTGGGGGATTTGGCGAGAGACGCGTCGAGAAAATCTACTGCTTCCACTACGAGAACGGTGCCTGTCGTAAGCTCTTTGAAGTTGAGTCTCCTGAGAAATTGGAGAGGTTCGAGCTTCCCTATCATGCCGCTGGCACGCCTGTGATACTTCCCGACGGGTCCGAGAGAGTTATGTCGGGAGTAATAGATCCGGAATTTGTCGCATCCTACAAGCTAGTTGTCTAGGGGTCCTGCCAAGCGAATAAGTCGCTAGAGCGCCGCGGATCCTGCGGTTTTCGATAATAAGATGTAAATCGTAGATTGACTGGAAGGTCTCGTAAGTCGCTTCTCCAAGGCCTGCTTCTCCTCGGGAAGCAAGTCTCGAGCAACATAGATGTCGATCGTCTGGTGCTCCTGTTCGGCAAGTTGTTTCAATCGAGTTTCTAAATAGCCTACTGCAGAGCGAAAGAAGTTGTCCGGAAGGTCTGGAAGCTCAACATCAACGAGCGTAGTCGGGTCAGCTCTGACGCGTAGCATTTCATAGAGCTCAGGAATATCAGGTATCTCAATCTTCAAGTGCTCGTGATGAAATTCCTCGATGTCGAATTTCATTCTTCCCCACTTCTGCCTCTTCCATAGTTTCTGGTGATCATTTGATGAGAGGCCGCTACCAAAATCAGCGTACTCTAGTGTGACGTTCGCGTTTTCCAGGTACTCTGAACGTACGACCCTTCCCCGGTGAACGTACCTGGCGGTCCCGGCAATATCAGGGGATTTTCCGACATTGTCAATCGGTGAAATATCGTCTGTTATCTGAAAGATGGCAGTTTCGCTGTTTGAGGGACGCGTGGAGAACAGGAACCGTCGGGCGGCGTTCTTTTGGTCTTCGAAGATTGCCGGGTCGGCGAAAAGGCGTTTGAATCGAAGCCGGACCCTGTAGAAATCTGCTTCAATCACCATGAGGCGATCATCTCACCGTTTCTCAGCCTAGAGACTCAGCGTAGGCGTGCGTATTCTTTAACTGATTCCAGCCGGACCGTTTAGATGTCCATGTCTCGCAAAGTACGGGATTACTTCGAGCTCGTCTCTCCTCAGTGGGACGTGATGAGAAAGAACTTCTACGGCGAAGATGTCCGGGAAGCCGTCCTGAACGCCGTTCATCTCGGCCCCAGCGATACAGTTCTAGATATTGGCGCTGGAACAGGGTTTCTAACGGAAGCGGCTGCGAAGATCGCCTCGAAAGTAATCGCTGTCGACTTGTCCAGAGGGATGAGTGAAGAAGCGATTGCGAAGATGGGAAGCGGGAATGTGGAATTTCGAATCGGAAACGTAGAGAGCATGCCACTCCAGGACTCATCTGTAGACGCTGTAATCGGCAATATGGTCCTGCACCACTGTCCTCATCCTGAGATTGCGATCTCGGAAATCTCTAGGGTGCTCAAACCAAGTGGAAGAATCGCGATCTCGGACTTGCAAGAGCATAGCTACGAATGGTTGCGGAAGGAGCATGCGGACCTTTGGCTGGGGTTCAGAATGGAAGAGGTCGCTGCGATGATGAAGAAAAATCGGCTAGATAACGTGAAAGTAGATGCGCTGCCTTCCTGCTGCTCCAGCATGCAAGAAGAACAACAGATTAAGATCCCAATGTTCCTAGCATCGGCTCTGAAACGGGACTCAAGAGAACGGAAACTTGTCGTTTAGAACCGTTATACTATGGCGTCAATTTACGTCTGTTGGCTAGTACTCTCGGAGCATGCGTTAGAGGCTTAAACCGGTTCTTCTCGTCTACAAAGACGATCTTCGGATTCCAGTGTTCGGCCTCTTTCTCGTTCAAAGATACGAACGCTGTGATGATGATCTCGTCTCCTGGCTGTACTTTTCGTGCGGCTGCACCGTTGAGCGCGATGACTCCGCTTCGTCGTTCGGCGGGGAGTGCATAAGTGGAGAATCGATCTCCGGTGGAGATGCTCCAGATGTCGACTTTCTCGAATGGCAGAATTCCAGCGGCTTCCATTAGAGACGAGTCTATCTCGATGCTTCCCTCGTAGTTGAGGTCAGCACCTGTGACCCTTGCTCTGTGAATCTTGCCCTTGAGCATTCTCAGCTGCAATTTCGCTCTTCTCTGCCTTTTTCCTACCAAGACCAATGTGACTCGCTAGATTTGAACCGGGGCTACTGTCTCTCTAGAGAGCTAAAGAGAAGCACGTGTGGACTCGACCTTGCGTGTTCTCGTTAAGTATAGATGGCTGAGTTGATAGTGGAGTTGAAGCAATGAAGAAGCCATCTGACCCCGCGGACATCGTCCTCAAGGAAATCGAGGCTATCGGAGAACGTTCGTTTATCCCATCTATCGGACCCGTCAAGGGAAAGATACTCGCGGAGATAGTGAAGAAGACCAAGCCGAAGCGAATACTGGAAGTCGGAGCCCTCTATGGGTACTCTGCCATACTGATGGCCAAGAACTCGCCACCTAGAGTCGAGATCGTCTCGGTCGAGAAGGACCCGGAACACGTGCGCATAGCCACGAAGAACATCAAGCGGGCAAACATGGAAGAGAAGATCACGATGGTAGAAGGAGATGGAAGAACAGAATTGCAGAAACTCTCGGGAAGCTTTGACTTCGTCTTCTTAGACGCGGAAAAGACGCAATACCTCGCCTATCTGAAAGCCGTAGAGAAGAATCTTGACAAGGGCAGCGTCATCGTCGCAGACAATGTAGGCATATTCGAGGATCAAATGCAAGACTACCTAGAGTATGTCAGGAAGAAAGGTCCCTACAAGAGCCGGACAGTGGAGACCCTCCTGGAATTCTCAGACAATACAAAAGACGCTATGGAGATAAGCGAGAAACTAGTCTAGTCTTCCAGGGGGACTAGGGGATGGTGAAGAGCTAACGGGATTTGTCTTCTCGTTCAGCTGGGCACTATTCATCGTATTTGAAAAGGTGACACTCCAGATGCCATGGCCACTCAAGCATTTTCTGATCGGCCAGTTCCCTGGCGAGTTTGAGGCACAGCGTCAAGTTATGCGACTGAGAGGCAACGAAGTGCTGGTTTGAAAGAGTTGGCGCCGGGCGAGAATTGCCCTCGTCTAGAATCGTTTTGTGTCTCGGAGACGTTGCAGTATCCAGAGACGAACCTGCTTATCTCTCCGGTAACGGGGTCGTAGCTGTGTCGTTCCGCGTGGCCAATATCACGGCCGTAGACGTGAATGCTTGTTGTTGGTTTCCCCGAAATATTGTCGACCCTATGGATGCCACGATGACCTAGAACTGTCACTCCACCCCTTGGTGTTGATCTTCTCGCTAACCTTCTCAATCTTCGCAATCTTGGGATTCGATCCATCATCTGTTCTGCGGAACAATGCTTCCCGCTCTTCACCATCGTGGACTCCGATGAGCGCCCATGTCAAGTGGTCGTGGATTGGAGTTGTCTGGCCTGGATGCCAGACTCCTCTGATTATCGAGAACATCTCGTCGCTTGGCACGTGGATCAGGTTCATCGCGAACCTGTCCTTTCTGGGGCTGAAGGCCTCGGCCGGAACTGATCTGAGACTCCGGATGAGCTTCTCGAGAAGCGGTTTGATCTGTCTCAGAACCTCAGACTCGTTTGGGTATTTCCGGACGCATGTGTCGACATCCCTGGCGAACTGGCTGGTCGAGTATTGCCCGGTTTGCATCATGGAGATTTCAGGAATCCCGTACTAATAGCCTTGGTGTCCAGTCGGGCTTGATTGGACAGTAAATGGCGTTCCTAATCGTTGGGGCCGATTCTACCGGATGACGTGCGCGGAAGTCGTCTAAAACAGAAAGCAATAAGTCAATTCCCCGTAGACTGATTCTCCGTGAAGCTCGACAAAGTCCCCCTCAGGATGGAATTTCTCAGGAAGAAGCTGAAGTGGATTCAGCAGACGATGAGGGAGCAGGGAATAGACATCTGGATTACATTCACGCGGGAGGGGAACGAGGATCCACTTGCTCAGGATCTGAGGTTCAGTGATCTGACGTGGAGGTCGGCCGCGATAATTGACCAAGATGGAACGAGGACCGCTGTTGTCGGAAGCTTGGAGGTCGACACGATCAAGCAGAGTAAGTTCTATGACGAGGTTTTTGGGTACGCAAGCGAGGGCATCGCTCCCAAGCTAAAACAGATCATCGGAAAGAGGAAACCGAGGAGCATCGCAGTCAACTCAAGTTACGACGAGGGTGCTGCAGATGGTCTAACCAGCGGCATGGAAGCCTACCTCAAGCGGGCGCTGAAGGGATATTCCAAACGGTTCGTGTTAGGGGAGGACTTGGCTATTACGCTGCGTGCGAGGCTCGTTCCCGAGGAAGTCGAACTAGTAAAGAAGGCGATTGTTGAGTGCGAAAAGATCTATGATGCAGTTGAGGATGCCATCAGGCCGGGTAAGAGGGATAAGTATGTCCACGAGTTCGCCCACAAACTTGTTGCTGAAAAGGGTCTATCGACAGCGTGGGCTTATGACCGTTGCCCTTCTGTGAATGTTGCTGGTAATCCGATAGGACATATAGGCTATCACAACACGATTATTAGGAATGGTGATTTTGTCAAGCTCGACTTCGGGGTCAACTATGAAGGCTACTGCAGTGACATCCAGCGAGTCTATTTCGTTGGGCCTGGAAACCTCCCGAGCTCGGTGAAGCGAATGTTCGAGACTGCTAGGGCTGCGAACGATGCCGCTCTTGCAGAGCTAAAGCCGGGAACGATAGGATACAAAGTCGATAGTGCCGGGAGAAAGCTGATCGTCAAGAAAGGCTATCCTGAGTACAAGCATGCCTTGGGCCACGTTTTGGGCAGGAGCACTCATGAGATCGGACCCCTACTCGGTCCCAGGTGGCCGAACCGTTATGGTAAGCAGGTGGAAAAGCCGGTTCAGAAAGACATGGTCTTCACGATAGAGCCCTCAGTCACAAGCAAGCTTGGAACCTGCAATCTAGAGCAAGATGTCCTGGTAACGGCGAGCGGCTACCAACAACTATCTAAGCCACAGGAAGACATAATCAGGGTCGGATAACACTTGGAACCGACCAAGACGTTGGAGCAGACAACTCACACTTGTCCAGTCTGCGGCACCACAGGACCCTGCACTCGTTCATCTGGGGAAACGGACGAGTTTAGGTATCACAACTGCCACGTCTGCGGGTCCACCTGGAAGGAGCAAAAAAGCCCGACTAAAGCAAAATCGTAAATGAAACGCTAGACTAGCGCTGTGCGGTCCTTCAGTTCTAATTTCCAGGCTAGTTCGGGTCTGCTACGTGTGCGGGGGGATGTTTTCCCTTTGCGTGGAGGAATAGGTGCTTCGCGGAATGGTACGTGTGTCCTGCGGACAGCGAGACCAGGCTGGTGAAGACCCAGAAGAACGGCACGCCCTGGATAGTAATATTCTTGATCGTGTATTGGTAGATGCCTTGCACTCCAACGCCGCTTTGGGTGATTACAATTTCTGGGGGTGTTGTGAGGAAGACAAAGAGGAGATAGAGTGTGCTGAAGAAACCCGCGAGCGACACGAGACTCATCATGGATTCGACCAGTCTCTCGAACTTCACGAGGAGTCTCATGGCAAAGCCCGGATTAGGAGGTTGGAGATATAATCGGATTGTCACTCCCGAGGTCGTTTCACCGTAGGGCCACCCGGGGAGGATTCAGAAGTTACCTGTATGTCCTCAAGGCGCACACCCTGATTGAAAGTGGACTAGTTCGATTTGGGCTTCGCCCACGAACCCTAGGGCTTCTAACATTGGTTCCCAGAAACATCTATCGATCGCCATCCCGGGCGCTGGCCAGTTTCCAAGAAAACGCTGACTTTCTCGACTCCTCTCTCGTAACTTCTTCTTTTTCTGTAACTATCTTTCTCTGCTAACTAATATGCGACCCCCCCGGGTGGCTGTTTTTCCCGGGCCCCGCCTTCGTGAAAACGCGCAGGCTTACCCAAATACCCGTGCTTGAGGAAACCCCTTCAGTCGCGGCTTCTAAGCGCCCTAAGGGCGTTCAATGTCACCCAAGGGTTGGCCTTCCCGATCCCGCCCAAGCTTGGGTATATGCTGGGAACCTCCACTACTTTTCCCGCGCTCTTGTAGATGTTGGAGAGGTCAACGCCTTCCTCCTGCACAGAATGCCATTGTCCCGTCTTCTGATCTTTCACGAAATTCCGTCGTAAAGCTCGAAGGTACGTGGCTTCCATCGGCCAAGTTCCATCCGGCAACCGTTTCGACAATAACAACTCCCGAGCGTCTTTTGTCCTCTCATCTCCACCGAAACCAAGCGCTGTCACCACTCGCAACCCATGTAAGATATCGTAGAAGTAGAATAGTGGAAAATGTAGTTGTGTCCATTCCGGACGAATCACCTTGCCGGACGTGTCGCTCTTGAATAGGCGGTGCATAAGCATGAATTCTACGCCTCTTTCCACCGCTTCCCGCCCGCCACGCGGCCATTTCTGGGGATCGAGAGAAGAAAACGCCCACAACGGCTCTATCGTCGACATAAACGAGCTATGGTGCACCTCCCCGCCATCTCGTTTCTCGGTCTCGCAGTTCCAGCCTCCATCATCCCGCTGGTACTTCACAAGCCATTCAAACATCTCTCGCACGCGGGGATCAATCTCAAACCCGAACTCTGCGAGCGTCCGGGCCATGTTACCGGTAACGCAGGGCTCCCAGACCAAACGCCACCCTCGCAGATCCTCATCAGGATACTTTGGCGGCGGCCAAGAACGATCTTGCCCGTCCACGACTCGCAGAAAATACTCGCAGCCTTTCCGAATCGAGGAATTCGTCCCAGGGATACCCATTTCAGCCAACAAAATCAGCGCCCAGACAGTCGCCCTCCACTTGGGCCAGTACACATCCTCCCCATCTCCCCAGTAACCTGCAGGGTGTTGTTCTTTCAAGTACTCGGCTACCGGACCCCAAGATGCAATACCGTTCAAGGCTGACATAACTTCGGTATCGGTTTCGGATCTTTCGAGAATGTCCTTGAGGGCCCAGTATCGAACGCCCGGATTCTCATTCCTCAGGAGCCAGGCGACAGCCTGATCCCACTTTGCGACCTCGACAGTACTAGCCAACACAGCGAAACTCCGTTAGAGGGAACGGTTAGCGTCCCGCCAATTAAAGCGAACTCTACAAACTCTTATTGGAACAAACCATGGAACCCAGAACTAGACACATGACGAACGGGCGTTAGGCCGAGTATTTCTGGTAGAACTCTTCAAGTTCCTTCCGCATCGGACTTCCTCTGGTCTCTGGCCTGCCGGCCTTGAGGGCGGCTGCCAGGTTCCCATGCTTGAGCGCTTCGATGTCGGCAAGCCCTAGTACCTTGTAGGCTGCGAACGCTCCGACGAACGCGTCTCCGCACCCTGTCGTGTTAACGATCTTCCGTCCAATTTTCGCCAGGTTGACACTCTTCATCTTCAACTGCTTCCCCTTATCATAAAACGCGAAGCCTTTGCTTCCTAATGTGACGAGAATCTTCATCTTCGGCGCGACCTTGTTGAAGGCGACGACAGATTCCGCTAGAGTGTGAGTACCAGCGAACGCCAGTGCCTCATGTTCGTTCAAGACTAGATAGTCCAAACCATCCATGTCCCCTCGAAACTCTTCCATTCCAAATCTTGTCAAGACACCTGGATGCCAGAGCACAGTACGTCGGAGGCGGCGCCCTTCCGAGAGTATTCTCCCAGCCACATGGCGAGGCGGGTCGATGACGACCATCATCTGGCAATTGCCGAATAGATTCTGGACCTCTGGAAGCATGATATGGTCCCGTTTCAGCCCACCATTCGCGCCGAAATGCGTCTCAATATTGTTCCTCCCCTTCTCGTCAACCGTAATGTACGCCTGGCCAGACTCAAGCTTCATGAGCGTCTGGACCGCGGAAGTGTCCACCCCATCCTGTTTGAGAATCAACAACTGCTTCTTGCCGATCTCGTCCTTCCCGACACAGGCTAACAAGGCCACCTTTCCGTGGCCGAGGATTCGGGATGCCGCAACCGAAACATTCCCGCCTTTTCCTCCTGGGACCCGGTCGATTTTCTCGACG
>VBBD01000043.1 GCA_005882895.1 Candidatus Bathyarchaeota archaeon
CTCGGAGACTACGACGATGTCGAACAGGGTGATGAGGTTTGCTTCATGGGCTACCCGAGAGCGTATGCCGAAGCTTTTTTTGGCGCAGGTCATGTATCGGCTCTACGTTCAGTCCCTTCGCACTTCAACCAGATGATTAAAATCGATGCGATTGAGATAGACGCCTCCATAAACAAAGGCAATTCTGGAGGGCCACTTGTGGACTCCGACACGGGAAAGGTTGTTGGAATCGTTACCCTAAGGCATGGAGACATAACTCCCGCATTGAGAGAATTGAGAGATTACTTCAGCTCTTGGCCAAAGAAGGGTGGTCTCTTGGAGACCACAGCGCTTGAATTGATCAATTTGGCTGAGAGAAACACCAATATCGGTCTCGGGACGGCAATTTCGATAAGATACGCGAAAGACGAGTTGAAAGCTTTGGGATTCAAGGTCTAGGAAAAGGGCAATGCCAATTCACATCCGTGGGAGTTATTTCTTCGTTTCTCCTGGGGAACCCAGTTTTCTAGTGAGCTCTAATTTTACGAACTATCTTGAGTTGGGCAGGCCTGGAACTGACGATTTCTTCCTTGTCGCCTACATTCAAGAGAAGCAGCATCTGATAGATGCGGCGCTTTTCAATCCCGAGGGAAAACCCCAATGTCGTATCGTTCGAAATCATATTGATACAATCTATGACGGGGATTGGAAAGTAAAGACGATAGTCGATGGGGGATTTATTGTCACAAATTCAAGGGATAACGTACTCGCCAAAGTTGCCTTGAAGGGAGATGTCTGTCTCATAGAGGGCGACTTCTACAACAGAGCCCGAGAACTAGTTGCTAAGGGAGAGGGAGGAGATTTTCTAATCTTCAAAGGACCAGCTGTGATTGGAAAATCGGGTCTTTCCCGAGGAATCGTCATCGGAGGTTAGGAACACCTTGACCTGGTCTTTGTCCTGGAAGCATAGGTGTGACCTGTACTCTGTGGACTTCGGTGCTATCTCGTAGGTTGGTGGATCATTTTTCCTCAGACCCATCTTACGGAAGTGTCGCCACTCGTCGGAGCGAGCTTCTCCATGACGCGGGACCCGTGACGAGTACTCGACTTCCTTGGCTCCTTACGTGTTGCCTTGGCCCGCAGCTTGGCCGCAAGATGCTGCTTAGCGACCGCTAGAGGGCTCGCCTCTTGCGCCGAAATCGTAATGGTTTCTTGGCTCAACTTGATGGCGCCTCGCTTTGGATCCTGGTGATCAGTGTGTTGGTAGGGTTTTGTGTGTGAGGCCGTTTTGTTCTAGTTCTTTTAGTCGTTTTTCCCAGTCTTTGAGTTGTAGGTCTCGTAGTATTGTGTTGAGTACTTGTGCGGTGTAGGTGTGTACTTGTGTCCAGTGATGACGTTCTGCAAGGGATAATTCTGGGTTGTTCATTTTTTCCTGCGAGGCCCGGAGGCTTTCGCGTAGCTGGTAGACCAGTTCGTGCCGCAGCCTCTCCAAGCTCGGCAATCTCTTGCGCTTCTTAACCGGAACCTTATCGACTAGACTGATACTATCGATCGGTTGTCCTTCGTGCGGTTGACTTTCCTGCTCCAATCCTATTCTATCCTTTTTTTCCTGGCTTAGGCGTCATCTCCCGTAGGCGCTTCGATGCTGTGCAGGAAGAGACTCCGCGCGGGGAGGTCCTGAAGCCTGTAAGCTTCGGTGTGGACCCGGGACGCCTTCTCTACAAGACACGTCATCACTCCATCCACATAAACGATGTCATCCGAGAGGCTCCGTTGTCAACAACGACGTTAAACGTCGGACAAGGACGAAAAAATACACGGAACCGACCTCAGTACAACACTGCCTACTCGGGGTTCTGTAGAGTCTTCGGCTGAGAAGGGGTAATCTTCCAACTGCAAAAATTCGGTTTACTCTCTTTCACTTCTTCCGTATCATGTTTTTGCCCCATAAGCGATTCAAGCCGACCCTGAGAACGGTTCCCCTCCTCCTAGCTCGTCGCCGAGGTATCCATTCCACTGCCCGGAAGAGTTAGCATCCAGATATTGCAGCGTAGCAAGCGTTTGCTGCCGGGCGGATACTCGGAACTAGCTTGCTCGGTTAGTCTGAATCCGAGCTTTCTACAGATGGCATTAGATTGGTGATTCTCCACGGAAGGAAATGCGAAGACGAATCTATGACTTTCAAGCTTGGTAATCAAGTCTATAACCAGTCTGGTCGCCGCGGTTGCGATTCCACGCCCTTGAAGTTCGGGTAGCACGAACCATCCCATCTCCCACCCAGTCTTGCCTTTCCATTCGCTTTCCCAGTATCCAACATTACCGGCCGGGGCATTAGGAGAGCCTGCCAAGATCGTGAACTGGCATCCAGCGTGCGGGTCCGCGGACATCGCAAGGAATTTGTTGTGACGCTTTCGGATATGTTCTATACTTTCCGGCCCGTTCAAATGCACCATTTGACCTGGGTTTCCGAGTGTCCTCTCCAACAGCCAGAGGTCTCCTTCAGCATACGGTCGGATTGAAACATCGATGTCACCGTTCATGGTTGCCCTATGCAGGTAGGGTCTTTGCTGAATATTCGCAATTAGAGGGTTCCTATCTCGGAAGGGAAAGAGCAACGACCGGTCCACGAACTCGGAGCGATCCACCCTTCGCCCTGATAGACTGACACTCAAGAGTCAGGGGTGACGAGGCTGCTTTCCGCTTTAGCAAAGATGATTGTAGATGATGCCATGATGGAATAGATGGTTCTAAGTCGATGGGCAATCTCACCATGGATCATGGTGCGCGACCGGTTTCTGTCCGTAATAGTCGCCCCGAAGGCAGAACGATCCCTTCGCGAAGGAACGTTACGGGAAAATGCTTCTATTGCAATACTCGTCCTTGGTGAATCCTAGGGCTCAGCTTTGTTCGTCTTGGTGTGCGCGTTTAGCATTGGAGAGAACCCCACGGCAAGTATGGCTAGCAACGAGAATATTTGTTAGAGAGTGAAAGTATGTGATCTGTTGTTGAAAGGATCAAAGAAGCCGGATATGCACCGGGATGATGTGTATCCGTGGGATCGGACTAGAGGCCAGGCGAGCAAGTGCATTTACTGTAGGGCTGATTGTCTCTGGGCTGTGTGTACAGAGTGTAGAGACCTGATTGCACAGGGGAAGCCTCCTAGGACTCCGGTCTACAGACCGAAAAAAAAGGGTCTGTATCGTCGTCACACGTTCGGTGGCGAAGTTCGATGAGCATGCTCGTATTCGTTTTTGGCGACAGCATCGCGTGGGGTCTCTACGATGATCGCGGAGGATGGGTCGGGAGACTCTGGAACGGTCGTTCACACCTCGTCTACAATCTCGGAGTAGACGGTGAAACCTCGGAGGATACCAGCAAGCGTTTCATTGCAGAGGCCAAGGTTCGAGGGGCTAACAAGAACTCGATTATCGTGTTCGCTGTGGGAGTCAACGATTCCAGCCATATGAATGGGTCTCACAGGGTGGGCTTAGACGAATACGTGCACAACATGGAAGGAATGATCGACCAGGCCGGGGAACATTTCACAAAGAAAATAGTCTGTGTTGGTCTCGCCCCAATCGATGAGTCCAAGACAGTGCCGTTCATTCTTGAAAAGACCCTTTCCTTCTACTCCTTAGATCGTCATGAGTATGACCTAGCACTCGAGAAGATGTGCAATCCGAAGAATGTCACTTACGTACCGCTTAGAGATCTCAAGTTTCACGATCATCTTTCAGAGGACGGTGTCCACCCGTTATCTTCGGGTCACGCTATGATAGCTGAGCGAGTTCTCCAGGTCCTGAGCGAGCTTGGGTAGGGCGTTATGAGCAGCCGGGAGTTAAGCTCTAGCGACTTCCCAAGGGCAATATAGGCACTGGCGCATGCAACAGTTAGCCCGTTTTAAGGAGCATATCTGATCCAACAGGATTCGGTCCAACGTAGAAAAAAGTCTAACCCTCGAACGTTGAAAAGATCGGAAAGACGTTAGACGTCTGACAACGACATTTCCATACACTCCTCAACGAAATCGACGAAAAAACAGTCGACCACCCGGGGTAGGGTCCCAAAATCTCGCGGGGACAAGGCAGGCGCCCTGAGGCTGCCAAGGAAATCGCCTGGAAAACGCCTGAGGAAGCAAGTCGATGATAAGATCAGCATGACGACAAAGGAGATGCAAATGGGGTTATTGATGGGTCCCTGTTAAGATCCGGCTAGCAATACAGCATCTAGAAAAACAAGGTATGCATGCGTGTCTCGCGACGTAGATTCGCCCTAGTCTTCTAGAATCCTTAAACCCGAAACGCCTCCGCCATCAACCGATAGAGTGGCTGAAAGCTCCTGTCCGCGTGTACTTTTCCGCCATCTTCACGTAGGCTCGGTAGGACTCTCTTATCATCCGAACATCCTTGTCGGTTGCCCTCCTCATCACCTTGGCAGGCGCGCCCACCGCGACTGACCGCGGCGGGATGGCCCGCCCTTCGAGAACCACGGATCCGATGCCGATGATAGAATGGGTTCCGATGGTTGCTCCGTCGAAGATGATGGCTCCCGCTCCGACGAGGCATTCGTCGCCGATTCTGCACGCATGAACAATCGCGCTATGGGCAACCGTGACCCCGTTACCAACAACCCCTGCATTCTTGGAAGAGCAGTGAACCACGACATTGTCCTGTATGCTACAATTGGCTCCCACCCGAATCCTCCCGTAATCACCCCGGAGAACAGCCCCTGGCCAAATGCTTGTTCGCGAGCCCACTACAACGTCACCGATAATGCTCGCGTTGGGGGCGACCATAGCTGTCGGATGGACCCTTGGTTTCTTCGAACCAAGTTGATAGAGAGGCATTTCTCTTCATCGAGCGAGCGGCAATTCTTTCCTGGCTTTGGACTGTATTTCCGTGACTCTAAGTTGTACTCGAAGCGGGTTCCACGCCGGGCTCCGAGGCAGGTTCCTCTCTATGTACCGAGGCAGGTGCTTCGGGCTTCGGTTTCTTAGAGGGTTCGATCACTTCGAACGCGAACAAGGCTATGATGAGTATTACGATTACTAGGATTCCCTCGGGCCTGGGTTGCCCCGTAGTATCGTCGTACATGAAGCTCCGAATGCCCAGAATTGTGGACCCGAGATAGGGAATCGGAATTGTGTATTGGTACACCCCCACGACTTGGGAGGATGAAATCATAGTGAGGTCAACCCCACATTCCTGGTTCCAAGTGTCCGAAATTCCGTTGGCGTCGCCCCTAGTAACGAAGGAGTATCCGTTAGAGTCCTTGACCTCTTGGATGACTCTGTGAACCACAAGAAAGTCGGGGTTACAGAAATAGGGCCGGAAGACTATGATCGACCCGATCGGGGGTGGACCTGCGATGATAGTAGACGGGTCTTGGCCACGGATGACGATCAAAGAGCCGATCGGCAACACGCAATTGTTTACGGGACACATGCTTCCGGAGGATACGACCAGGATTGGATACTCGGTGTTGAGCGCCAGGCGAACTCCGCCCCAAATAGCTAGAGCGCCCAGTATCACTATGCCTACTAGAAGAAGTCCCCTCGCTGTTTCATTTTTCCGGATAAATCTCCAGAACTTGCGAATATAAGTGCTCAAAGTCTCAAGTCTAGTCTAAGCGTGCTTTTGCTGGAATGGTCCTATCTCGGCCTCGTACTGGATCCGCCTCAAAAACTCTTCTGCAGCCCGGGCACCAGCTATCAGAAACTCTTCCCCCCGAGGCGTGATACGGTAGACCTTGCGGCCCCTGCCACCTTCCGCCTCCCAAACGGCCTGCAAGTAGCCTTTCTCCTCCATTG
>VBBD01000069.1 GCA_005882895.1 Candidatus Bathyarchaeota archaeon
CCTTGCCCGTATGGACATATCCAGCATCGACACGGGCTCGTCAGCAACTATCAACTGGGGTTTGAGAATGATGGCTCGGGCTATCGCCGCACGCTGTTTCTGGCCCCCACTTAGATGCCTTGGAAACTTGTCGTAGAGTTGTTCTTCCGGAGTTAGCCCCACCTCCCGCATCACACCCAGCACTTCTTTCCTAACGTCCGCCTCGAGCCATGCCAACCCGTGAATCTTCAATGGGTGGCCGATTGCCTGGCCGATTGACATAGCCGGGTTGAGGGATGCGTGGGGATCTTGGAATATTATTTGCATCCTCTGCCGCAGCGGCCGCACTTTGCTCTCGGGCAGACGGGTGATATCAACGCCCTCAAACTTGATTGTTCCCGAGGTAGCCTCCGCAAGCCGCAAGACTGCGCGGCCGATGGTGGTCTTGCCGCAACCACTTTCCCCGACGAGTCCAAAAATTTCCCCAGCTTTGAGGGTGAAGGATACCCCGTCTACCGCGTGAACAAACGGTTTCTCGCTCTGGAAGAATCGCTGGATCAAGGGAACCTTGACGGGGTAGTATACTCGGAGGTTACCTACATCGAGCAAAGGGTTGTCCGAGGATTCGTCACCTGGTATAGGAACTGTCAAACGAAATCCTTTCCGAAGAGGCAGGCAGCTGACTGCCCAGATCGGAACTGTTCGAGAGGAGGCACCTTTTCGTGGCAGACGGGCTTAGCGTAGGGGCAGCGAGGGTGAAAACGGCAGCCGGAGGGTGGGAACAAAAGGTCGGGAGGTTGGCCGTCGATAGATCGTAACTCCTTCGTGTCCAAGTGTATTATGGACTGTAGCAGGAGACGCGTGTACGGGTGGACGGGTCTGGCGAATATGTCGGTCACGGACCCCTGCTCCACAACCTTTCCGGCATAGAGGACGGCAACCTTGTCACAGACTTCAGCAACGATCCCTAGGTTGTGAGTGATAAGGAGCAGGGACATCCTATAGTTCCGCTTTAAATCCTGAAGAATTTCAAGGATCTGCGCCTCCACGATAACGTCCAGCGATGTCGTAGGTTCATCAGCAACTAGGAGAGAAGGAGTCAGGACTAGGGCGAGCGCTATCATGATGCGCTGGCGCATGCCTCCTGAGAACTCGTGGGGATAGTTTCGAATGCGTGACTCAGGGACCCGCATCGAGGTCAAAGCGGCCATAGTTCTCTCAAGGGCTTCTCGCTTGGAGACCTTCTGGTGGGCCCTAATCGTCTCCAGAAAATGCTGCTCGATGGTCATAAGGGGGTTCAAGCGGGTCATGGGGTCCTGAAAGATTAGCGCAATCTCTTCTCCTTGCAGACGCCGGAGTGCCTCTCGGTCGAGAGTGTTCAGGTCTGTTCGGCGAAACAGAAGGTGACCTGTGACTCTAGTCCGAGGCGGAAGTATGCTTAGAATGGCCTTTCCAAGAGTAGACTTTCCGCAGCCAGTTTCGCCAACTATTCCAACGGTCTCGCCGCCAGCCACGTCCAGGCTAATGTTGTCAAGCGCGTGAATGTATCCCCGCTTTGTGGCATAGTGGACCGAAAGGTCTTCGGATCGGAGTAACGGATCCGACTAGGCCCGCTCCTTCTTGAGCAATGGATTGACTAGGTCGTTGAGCCCTTCGCCTAGAAAGCTCAGACCTACCGTGAGAAGAATTATCATGAGCCCTGGAAAGAAGGAAGTCCACCAAACGCCGTTTCCGATGTCACCGAATGTGTTCGCGATGCTCAAGTCTAGTCCCCAGTCAGGCGTAGGCCATTGTATGCCAAGACCGAGAAAGCTCAGGCCAGCTGCGGTCAGGATGGCGTCCGCGGCACTCAGAGCGAAGATGACCGGGATCGTGACCAGCACGTTATAGGCAATGTAAGACCACATTATGGTCCAAGGTCTCGCCCCCAGCCCACGGGCAGCCTCAACGTAGGTTTCCTCCCTGATGGAAAGCGTCTGGTTTCTTGTCACTCGGTAGTAAAGTGGAATGTAGATCACCGTGATCGCGATACCGATGTTGAACACGCCCTTGCCCAACATCACCGCCACCAAAAGCGCCAACAGCAAACCCGGGAATGCGTAAATTGAGTCCATTATGAGCAGGATAATCCTATCCACAGCACCTCCAGAGTAACCGGAGTAGAGCCCCACTGGGAACCCTATTGCAAGAGCCAAGACCACCCCGATGGCCATGACCTCAAGCGAGGTCTGGGCACCCCACAGAACGCGACTGAAAACGTCTTGGCCACTTTCGTCGGTGCCCATCAAGTGCGTCAAGCTAGGAGGTTGCAACTTCGGAGCGACAATCGCAGAAGGACCTTCGACGGGGTATGGTGCTAGGATAGGCGCCAAAACTGCGATGACTATGAATGCGACTACTATCCCAAGG
The DNA here is from genome assembly GCA_005882895.1 of Candidatus Bathyarchaeota archaeon. Lineage (GTDB taxonomy): Archaea > Thermoproteota > Bathyarchaeia > 40CM-2-53-6 > 40CM-2-53-6 > 40CM-2-53-6. The sequence continues at coordinate 2,389 of VBBD01000069.1, forward strand.
CCGATCCAGCTCAAAACACCGGCGAGAGTGCGCCGGTTCTCCATCAGCGGATGGAGTAGCCTTCCCAGAAAAGGGCGTGGAAGGACCGGTTGTTGTGCCTTTACATCCGCAAAGCTATCGTCGCTTTCGGTCAATATCTTACCCGCGGGTCGATAAGACCGTTGAGGAAATCAACCATAAGCGAGATTATCACAATGATGAAGCTATAGACGATGATTGTTCCCTGTATCAGAGGGTAGTCCTGGACCTCTATCGAGTTGACTAGGAGCAACCCCATTCCGTTCCAATTAAAAGTCGTCTCGGTAAGGACCGCCCCTGCAAAGAGTATCGCGAACTCTAGCCCTAGCACGGTTATCACAGGTATGAGGGCATTCTTGAACGCGTATCGCATGACAATGGCGCGCCGCCTTATGCCTCGGGCTCGAGCAGCTTCGACATAGTCTGCACCTGCAGTCCGCAACAAGTTGGCCCTAACTGTCTTAGTGAAGAAACCGCTCAAAACGAGGCCTAGGGTCAAGCAGGGAAGGAATAGATGACGGACTGCAACGGCGAAGGCATCGAGTCGGCCTTTGAGGAGAGAATCAATTGTGTACAGACCCGTAATGGTGGCTGGTGGGGGTATGGAAACGTCAAAGCGAGAGTTCACGGGAAACCACTTAAGGTCCACAGCGAATACGAACTGTAGCATTAGACCTAGCCAGAAGATCGGAATCACGAAGATTATTGTCCCGTAGAGTCGGCCAACCACATCCACTATCCTGTCCCGGTTGATGCCAGATAGGATTCCTACACTGATCCCGATAATGGTCGCTACAAGCATGGACCCGACTGCAAGCTCAACCGTTGCAGGAAGTCTCTGCATGATCACATCCATGACATTTTGTCCCCCGAAGATCGGTCCTAGCGATGTCCCGAAGTTGCCTGTGAAGACCTGCGCGATGTAGTTTGCGAACTGTAGGTAGAGGGGCTGGTCCAATCCCAACTTATGTCGCTGTGCCATTACGACGCTAGGCTTGGCCCTTCCTCCGTAAAGGGCGTAAATTGGATCGCCGGGGATAATTCTGAGAACCACGAAGACGACCGTGAGAAGAATCAGCAACATAGGAAAGGCCATGACGAGACGGGTTACGCCGTAGGCTACGAGCGACCCTCGTCTAGGCATGGGGCCACCTATGCGACAGGTAGAAAAAAGGGTTGGGGAAAGTGCTGCCGGTCAGGTGATGCTTCGGGTGGCATCCAGCGTTTGGTAGATTGAAAGTCCGAACTGGGACAACAGATTGCCCGCTTGTGTCAAGTTGGGGGAAGACCCGTACACCAGTTGGAAGACTGGTATAGAATAATTCAGCAGTGGTGGAATCATGCTCCACAACGGGTCGACCTGCCCATTGAAGACATCGTTTGCAATCAACGATCGGTCGACGGCGTAGGCGATAGCCCGACGCAGTAAGACGTTGTTGAAGGGGGCGGTCTTGACGTTGAAGACCAGGTATCTTATTTGCGGGCTTTGTCCAAACTGGACTTTTAGGCCTAGCGATGCGGCTTGAATTTGCAGTGAGGTAATGTCTTGGGGGTTGAGAGTGCGGTAGGCCATGTCGATGCTTCCTGCAGTTAGGTCATTCTTGAGCTGGGTGGCCGTTGTCTCTGATTTTATGGTGACCTTGTTGATAATGGGAACAGACGGAAATCCCGCACTGGCGTAAATAGCCTTCCCGTAGTAGCCAGCGTTAGCGGTCAAGTCGAGGCTCTGCCCCGCTGTATACGCGGTTAATGTGTAAGGTCCATCGCCGATTACCTTTCCTTGCTCTGTCGGCTGGGCCCCTGTTGTGCTGTACGCATTGCTGCCGAAGGTAGGAACTGGCGCAGAAACTGAGAACGCCATTAGCAGGTTGAAGAAGGCCACCGGTTGGTGGAGGTGGAAACTGATGTGTGTGGGGTCTGGGGTGTCGATGTTGATAGTGAACTTGGGGTTCGCAGTGCTGGTGGTGTTTCCAAGTTGTCCAACATCCGAGAGCAGGAAAGCCGCGCTTCCCGGGAGGTTAAGGGTAATTGCGCGGATGATGGAATTCTTCACTGTGGTCGAGTTAAGCAGTGAGCCATCTGAGAATTTCAGTCCAGCTCTTAGTGTATAGTTCCAAGTTTTGAGGTCAGAACTAACACCGTTACCAGGCGCAGGAATTGACGTGGCTAGTCCCGGCATCAGAGTCTGGTCGGTGGGGTTGTATACTAGAAGAGTGTCGAACACTTGGTTTATCACCTCGATGGAAAAGTAGTCGTAGGCGTACGCAGGGTCCAACGATTTGACTCTGTCCGTAGTCCCCGCTACGAGGGTGTTGTTTGAAGTCGTCCTACTCATGAAGAAGTATCGGAAGACAACTGGGTGCAAGAAGACGTTGTTAATGTCGGTCTTGTATACGATGTTCGCCTTTCCCTCCCAGAGGGGAATGTAAGGGACGTCCGAAGCGAGTTGGCTTTGAATACTGGTGAAGAGCTGGTTCCGGACAGTCGAGCTAGAATTGCCTGCTTCCCAAGCGAGCCAATTGTCCATAGTGCTGTTACTGTACTGCGATCCAAGCGAAGCGGCGCCTGCGGTCCCTAGGAATGGAGAAGCGTAGTCGTCGGAGTCATAGTAGTCAGGATACCATCCGAGCAGGAAGAAGGGAAGTTTGCCGTTCCCAAAGTCGGTTGTGTACTGTGCCCAAGGCTCTGAGTTCAATTGGACGTGCACCTTTCCAGTCTTTTCTATGCTATTAGCAATGACCTGGGCCACGGTTGGTTCGGTGTCGCCATAGTGCCCGTCGCTGTTGTACCACAACGCAATCGTGTACTGAGTGGGTCGGAGGATTAAGGCAGCCGAAACGACTCCTACCACCAAGATAACCACGACAATGACGGCGATGATAAGTTTCCTCTGCCTTTGCCACATAGGCGGACGAGTTGACACTGTTGGTTGAGCCAATTTTTTTCTCGGCTTGAGGTTAACGACCTAGCTTAATGAGTGTTGTTCTTTTTCCGAGAAATAACGCGAGTATGTATCCTCGGAACCCGCAATGCTTCGGCAATGGTCTTCTTGGCATGCTCGCGATCGTGGTTTACTGGAGAGTGAAGATCCTAGTCACCGTGGAAATCATACTGGCATTATTAGAGAAGCAAAGTGAAATATCGAGATCAAAGGTCTCTTCTCGTCCGGTCGTTAGGCAGTGTCATCACAATTCAGTTCCGGAGAGATCCTTTCAATCATCGCAGCCTGGATAGTGCTCTCAGTCGCAATTACATACCGGAATCTTGTCGGTTTCCTGATCGGAACGAGTGGTATTGATGTTGTGATAGCGGGTTTCGTCGCCACCGCGACCGGTTTCATCCTTCACGAGATGGGACACAAGTATGTCGCAATAAGACGGGGATATCTCGCCCACTTTCGCCTCTGGATTTGGGGACTGGTCCTTACCATATCCATAGTGACCCTATCGCGTGGAGGACTTGTCTTCGGCGCTCCAGGAGCAGTGTACATTGCCCCTTCGGCAGCCGGATTCTATGGCTACAATTCCGGAAGAGGAACTGTGGATCCGGAAGAGGATAACATGATAATCTCGGCGGCGGGTCCGGGCATCAACCTGGCTTTCGCCATCGGTTTCCTGCTCTTGTGGTTACTCGTTCCAGCGGGTTTCCTTTCCACTGTCGCCGTCTACGGGCTATTACTCAATGTGGGACTGGGGTCCTTCAACATGCTGCCCGTCTCGTTACTAGATGGGGCTAAGATATTCCGGAAGAGCATTCCAATCGGGCTTGGAATAGCGCTTCCTTTGTGGGCGATGTTCATAATCTTCAACTTCGTCAGATAGAAATTGTCAGCTCTTCTGGGAAGGGTCCCTCAGGAGGATTTGGCGGTCTTTTCTGCCGTCTGAAGAGTTTCAATGGCCTGTCGGACTTCTTCGACAGATGCTCCGTCTTCGAGTGTTGAGAGGTCTCCTATCGGGCCACCGCCGGCGACTGCCTTGATGACCCGTCGCATTATCTTCCCGCTCCTGGTCTTTGGTAGAAGTCTGGCGAAGTAGATGGATTCGGGGGTTGCGATGGGGCCGATCATCTTCCGGACGTGTCCCTTCAATTCCTCGGAGAGATGATTGGACGGGCTGGCTGCGTCTCTCAACGTAACGAAGGCAACGATGGTTTCGCCCTTTACAGGATCGGGTCTGCCTGCAACCGCGGCCTCAGCCACAGATGGATGACTGACGAGCGCATCTTCCACCTCCCTCGTTCCGAGTCGATGACCGGCTACCTTGATCACCTCGTCCGCTCTGCCTAGAAGCCAGAAATAACCATCCGGGTCGCGGAGGGCGTAGTCCCCGGGATAGTAGAGTCCAGGAAACCGGGTCCAGTAGACTTGGCGATATCGTTCAGGGTCCTTGTAGATTGTCATGAACATCCCGGGCCAGGGCTTCTTGATGACCAAGAATCCCTTCTCGCCGGCTGGGAGCCGGTTACCGTTCTCGTCGACGACATCAGCTTCTATTCCAGGCATCGGAAACGTGGCCGAGCCGGCCTTCAACGGGACAAGGCCGAGACGAGGGCTCGGCGAGATCATAATCCCGCCAGTCTCAGTCTGCCACCAAGTATCAACAATGGGACAACGGCCCTGTCCTATCGCGTCAAAATACCACTGCCAGGCAGCGGGATTGATCGGTTCGCCGACCGTTCCGAGCAAACGCAAACTGTCAAGATCATGTTGTTTGGGGAGATTGTCTCCATGTCGCAGCAGTGAGCGGATCGCTGTTGGCGCGGTATAGAGAATCGTAACGCCATAACGCTCTACTATTTCCCACCATCTATCGGGCTCCGGATAATCCAGCGCTCCCTCGTACATTACTGAGGTGAGGCCGTGCATCAACGGGGCAAATACAACGTATGTGTGTCCTGTGACCCATCCTATGTCTGCGGTGCACCAGTAAACATCATCATCTTTCGCATCGAACACCCATTCCTGGGTAGCATAGGCGAACACGAGATAGCCCCCGGTGCCGTGAGCAACGCCCTTCGGCTTACCTGTCGTTCCTGACGTGTAGAGAATGTAAAGGAGGTGAGTTGACTCAACAGGCACAGGCGCGACGTAGCTGGCCGCCTTCGCCATCAGATCATGCCACCAATAATCTCGGCCCTCAATCATAGGCACGACATGTCCAGTCCGCCGGAAAACCACAACATGCTTCACACCGGGAGATTCTTTCACCGCGTCATCGACGACAGTCTTCAATTCCAAGATCTTTCCCCTACGATAACCACCATCAGCTGTCACAACGATCTTTGCTTCGCAGTCCTGGATACGTTCTGCGAGCGCTTTCGCGCTGAACCCCGAGAAGACTACAGTGAAGGGCAGTCCGAGTCTCGCGCAAGCGAGCATTGTGATCGGGAACTCCGGGACCAAGGGCATGTAGATGGCCACCGTGTCGCCCTTCCGGAAGCCGAGGTTCTGAAGAACACTGGCGAGTCTGTTCACCTCACGATGGAGCTCTCCATAGGTGATCGTCCTATGCTCTCCGTTTTCACCCTCCCACAGATACGCGGCTTTGTTCTTGCGCCAGGATTTCACATGCCTGTCCACAGCGTTCTCGGCCGCGTTCAGCGTTCCTCCAACAAACCATTGGGCAAACGGCGGGTCCCATTCCAGAACCTTGTCCCACTTCTTGTGCCAGACCAGTTGACCAGCAATCTTGGCCCAGAAGGATTCTGGATCTCGGAGCGAATCCTTCTGGAGGGAGAGATACTTTTCCTTCGGCTGGTACATCTTCTCCGCGGGTAGTTTGACAGCGTGCGACATTTACAGAGGTAGAGTTCACCATAACTTAAAAACGGGTTGCTTGGAAACCGGCCAGCGACATCGACTTGGCAAATCTGATTCAGTCGAAGCGGACCCGAAGCCTCGAGGAGCGCTATGAGATGCTGAGGAAAACCCTGGCTCACTACCTTCTACTCCAAGTAGGCACTTTCGTTGGCCTCGCAGGCTTTGACGCTGTTGGTCCCGCAATGAACATGCTGACAGACATGAAGGCGAATCTCAAAGTTGAAGAGATCAAGACGAAAGGCGAAGGGAATAGAGTAGAGGCCCTTTCCCAGAACCTGGCGGAAAGTATGGGCGAAACATTTGCCAGCGACTATGATATTGAGACGGGCGATGGGTTCCGGACAGTGAAACTGGACAGGTGCGGATGCATAGAATCCGTACTCACGCAGGCAGAAGCATATGGACTTACAAAACCCCAAGCTAGGTCAATATTTTGTAGCACCTGCATTGGCAGCTACAGGAAGGCCGCGGAAACTCTAGAGCTTGGTTTCCAAGGAAAGCTTCGCGGCGAGCATGGTTGCTCGATGAGCTTCTCCAAGAAATAGTCGCTCCTACTCTGGACGGATGACCGTGCGTTTCCCCGAGTACATGAAACACTAGCGGAGAATCCAAACCGTTTGTCCTGATCATGCAACCTCCTGATTCCATTGAAAGTCACAGATGGTTGGGTTTTTACAGGGATTTCTTTCTTCTGGATCCTAGCTGGATGCCGGAGAAACAGACCCGTGTGAGGAGCGGGGGTCCTCTCGTGGCTGGTTCGGTGCATTACTGTCGCCTTTGAAAGATTTGAACCAGACTGGGAAGAAGCTCTGAACTGCCAACGCCAATAGTACGAGGAACAATACTTGAATTCCTGAGAAGATATTGGGCGGCAGCCTGGAACTAGTAAATCCAAGGTCTACTGCAAACTGTGTCGCGCTTCCGATAATCTGGACAAAGCCCGCGACAGCAGTAAGGGCGAACCCCCTTCTCAGCCCCGTACCGTTCAATCCCCTTGAGAGAATGAGGGACAGAGTAGTGAGGACAAGTACCGCTCCGATAGCAATTACGTCTAGGGCAACCGCGACAGTGTCCAAGGACCCAGGCACTGGGATGTTGAACGAGGTTCCGCTCAAGAAATTGTTGTAACCCGCGATCTTACACCTGAGACCCGAATCGAGAGAAATGGACAACTAACCTGGGAAGCGCGAACGGTTTCGGGGCTGATCTGTAACGAGTGAGTGATGTGAAGCAGTTACAATGTGGATTTCAAAGCTCTCTTGGCGAAGGTAACCATCGGAGCTTAGGATTTTAGGCCAAGGAGGTGAGCCTGACGCCAAACAAGAGAGGGTCTTTCGGTGGCTATGGGATCGAACTAGACGAACACCTCGCCACTGTACTCGGTGGGAAGGAAGGACAGAAGGTCACCCCATCCGAGATGACCAAGAGACTCTGGCAATACGTAAAGCGGCATAACCTCGGCAAGAAAGACAGTAACTAGCAAACCGAACTTGCCCTGGCCGCCTAAATTCCCAAGCCCGCTTTTTTTTTGGGAATCCTATCCTACTACAGTTTTTAGTTTTTCGTGTGAGCCAACGCGCCTCTTGTAACTGACCGGCCTTTCACGGAGTAACACAAGCCTTCACGCAGAGCATGTCCTCTCCGAGCAAAGACCCGGAGCGCAATCCGGTTGGGGAAATAGCGGCAGCTAGAAAGACTTGAAAACAAAGGCAGGCATAGCGCTCTGCATCGCGCTCTCCATCGTAGCTGTAGCTTTCGCCCCGGACAGAGCCTGGGGGGCAATAGGTTATGCTGTGAACGCAGTTCCCTCAAGCATCAATCTCGACCAGAATGTAACAATCACCGTCTCTTGGAACGGCGGTACTGCAGGGGCCAGTTACACGTTCAAGGTCACTGTGACCAAGCCGAACGGACAAGGGTCGGCTTGGACATCGCTACCCAGTTTCCCCGCCAACTCTACGGGGGGAGGAACAGCCGCCATCAATTATCCGCAACCCCTCAACAGCTGGACACAGGTCTCCGGGACGGTCAACACAGACATCGAGGGAACGTACATGGTAAGCGTTGACAAGACGTCACCCAATCCAGTTCAAACGGGAGTTGCGACAGCTTCCTTCGTCGTAACCCACCTCGTGTCAGTCACTATTACATCGCCAAGTGGAGGGGCAAACCTCTACCGAGGAAATGGCGCGACGATCACCGCTTTGCTTACCGATGCGAGAGGGCTACCAGTCACCACCGGTTCTGCGACAGCAACAACGCCAAAAGGAACACTTCCTCTATCACAAGGTGCTCAACCCGGGAGCTACTCTGGACAATACCTGATACAGCTGGGTGACCCGATCGGACCCTGGAATATTACTGTAACCGGAACGTTGGCTGGTGGAAACTACGGCTCACGCTTCACAATTGTAGCCATCTCCTCTACTCAGCTCATCGTGTTAGGTCTGGCAACGACAAACGCTTACCAAGCCCCAACCTCAGATTTCAATCCAGGGGACAGTCTCTACGCCACATTCAGGATTGCATACTCGAGCTCTGGATTCCTTGGACAGGGCACATTCAATATTCAGGTCAGAGACCCATCTGGCGGCTTCGTTGCAAACCTAACCAGCATCTACGATCCTAATCGAGGGCTGTATTACACGCCTTCCGGTTTTCAGATCACGTCTGGCGATCCTGCTGGGGCATGGGATTTGGTCTTTCCCGCCAACAGCTTGAGTGACCCCTACGGGAATAGTGGTCCCAGCATCCCCGAGACGTATAGGTTTCGAGTCCACCAACCGGTCAGCCCTGTGTCGACGATAAGCCCGTTTTACTATGCCATCATCGCCCTAGCCATTGGAGGAGGTCTGGGCACTACAGTAATCCTAAAGAGGTTTAACGAGACCACAAGACCCTTCGACGACCTATTCAAGCTCACAGGAGGAGAACTTCAGCCGCCCATGTCGTTGATGCTGGCAGGGAATGCTGGTGCCGGAACTTCGACACTTGGCCTCCAACTTCTCTACCGAGACTTGAAAGCAGGAAAGGCGTGCGGGCTGCTGTCCTACGATGCCTTTCCGTCTGAGGTTCAGAAGAGGATGAAGGGCATGGGTTGGGACATAACGCCCTACTTGGAAAAAGGGGAACTGCGAGTCTTGGACATTTATTCTGCACTGGCTGGGGTCGAAAGCGGGACGATCAGAGACCCCACCGACTTCACCGAAATCAGCATTCAAGTAACCAACATGCTAGACAAGACAAAAGGCCCCACCACCGTCCTGCTGGATTCAGTCACACCGATCTTTAACTCTGCCCAAGCCAAGGACTGCGTAAACTTTCTGCAGGTAATCGCCGCCAAGGTCAAGAATAGTGGGGGCAAATTCATATTCACCTCGACCAAAGGGTCAATGCCAGAGGACGCAAGGCTCACGATCGAATCCCTGGTCGATGGGGTCATCGACCTCAGCCTAGTGAGGAAAGGCAAATCCCTAACACGCTTTCTCCAAGTGAGAAAAATGCCGGGGCGGGAAATATCTTCCGCTGAGACGGAGTTTGAAATAGTACCAGGCAAGGGCATCCTGTTCCTGAAACAGAGAATATCCCTAGGCTTTCCCGCCAAGAAATAGACTTCTGAAAGATCGCTTCTGAGTTAAAGTTCCAAAAAAAGAAGGGTGGTTAAAGATTGCTTAGAGAGCATAAGTCCCTGAGCACGATGTCAGCTGGCTCCCCTTGCTGTTGAGTATCGCAGACTGGAAACTATAGGTTCCCGCTCCATTCGACGGCACGGGCACAGTAACAGTGCTGGTAGTCGTCCCTGAGGCAACCGTGTATTTCACGGACTGAGTATTGTACAGGACCCCGTTCTGATACGAATTGAGATCGTTCGTCTCGCTTGGACCAGGAAGAGTACTGCCGCTAGCGGAATTGACAGTTGTCTTTACGTAGAAGTTTCCGCTCGCGACGGTCACGGTGACCGCACACGAGTAGATCGATCCCCCACCCGATCCACCCCTGGCATAGACAGGAGTTACCGAGCTTAGAGCTACGATGCTCAGGCTAACAAAGAGGGCCAGGAGAAGGAGGCTTCCCTTGCTTCCCTTGACTCTCATCGAACCTTCGCCGATAGAACTAGTGAGCTCATCAGAACAAACGCGTGTTGGTGCTCGACCCATCCCGATGGTGGTTACGTTTTCCGTTAATACACGCTCAGGACAATCCCGATTCTAGAGTAGAGTGTAGACTCGGCAAGAACTCCACAACTAGCCGCCGTCTTTGTTGCATTTTTGTCCACACGTTACATCGACACAAGTTACAGCACGTTTACACTAGCCTATTCGAGGACACCATGGCCATGCCAGCTTCACCTACAAGGACAAAGAAAGCACTACAGGAGTTAGCTAAGGTATTCAACAAGCTAGCGTCAGAACTCACCGCGGACCTAAACGCGGCCATCAACGAGATCGACAGCCTGAAAAGAGAAGTTCAGAGACTAAAGTCCAGTTCCGGGAAGACAAGTAAGACATCAGCACTCCAGAAGAAGACCACATCCTCCAAGACGACTCGGTCTCATCCGACCAAGGGAAACAAATCAGCCACAACCCGTCCGGAGGGATCACATACAGGCCACCACGAATCAGGCCATGAAACAAAACCCTCCGACGACACAAGCTCATTCGTTTTTCCCCACGAGCCATTCAATCCGTCCCCGCCTCCCGAGCCTACGCCGCCCGGAAACAACTAGCTATCGCTCCTAGTCCAGAATCAGTGCGCGAGAGAGTGGGCAGACGAGGGCTCGACTCTTCGCACCCAGCCCTTTCTCCATACTTCTTGTCGATAGAATCCCTCGATTATTTTCTGTTTAAAGAGTCCCGGACCACCTTGTAACGTAGTGGGAGAGCGGTCCTTTTGGGAGTAGTGCTCACGCCGATTCTGAAGAGAGAGCAGACCAGCCTCAAGGCTCTCAAAAGCACGTCCTTTGCGATCGACGCCAGCATTGAAATCCACCAGTTCTTGGCGCTCGTCAGAAAGCGAGATGGGAGCCTATTCACCGACTCTCAGGGGAGAGTAACCTCGCACCTTATCGGTCTGGCAACGAGAACCAGTCGGCTGATAGCAGATTTCGACATGAAGCCGGTCTTCGTCTTCGACGGGAAACCGAACCCATTGAAGAGGAGAACGATTGAGATGAGGAGAGAAGCGCGAAAGAAAGCGGAATCGGAGTATGTCGAGGCTGTTTCAAAGAAGGATTATTCGAAGGCATGGTCCAAAGCTGTCATGACCGGTCGGGTTACCGGATCTGTACTAGACGATTCGAAACGTCTGCTGACATTGATGGGGATCCCGTGGCTCGAAGCCCTGGAAGACGCGGAAGCCCAAGCCAGCTACATGGCGGCCAGAGGCGACGTCTGGGCTGTCGGGAGCAAAGACTACGACTGCCTACTCTACGGCGCTCCTATCCTTGCACGATACTTGACCTTGACGGGACGCGAGTGGCTACCCGCCCAGCGACGATCACGACCACTGATTCCAGAACTGATCAAGCTCTCCGAGAATCTCACACTCCTCGGGATAACACATGAACAGCTAGTAGATCTCGCGATCCTCGTCGGAACAGACTTCAACCAAGGCGTAACGGGAATAGGACCGAAGAAAGCCCTGAAACTAGTCCACGATCACGGGTCAATAGAACAAATGCCTGAAGAGATCAAATCAAAACTGACAGAGGACCTGAACAGTGTTCGTCAGGTCTTCTTGAAACCAACGGTTCTCGAAAAATATTTGCTCAAAAGGTCTCCTCCGGATCTTGATGGACTCGTCAAGTTCCTCTCAGAGGAGCGCGGTTTCAACAAGGAAAGAGTCGAACGGTTGACAGAACGGCTCACTAGGAAAAGCGAGAAAACGGACGCTGGTCTAGAGACTTGGCTCAACTAGTAAAACAGCCTGCCAAGTTCTCGATCGTCGCGCATCTCTGCCGATCTCTTGAAGAGACCAGTAGGAGAAACGAGAAGATTCGGCTCATCAGCGAAGTTCTCAGAAAAATCAGTCCGGAGGATGTTTCCTACGTGACATTATTCTTGGCTGGAAAACCGTTCCCAGAAGCTGATCCTCGCGTCCTAGAAATAAGCTACGCCACTCTATCAGCAGCAGGGAAAACACTGAACCAGGCACTCCTCTCAGGAAACGAAGATTCGTTGACGATTGCCGAAGTTTTCGCCACACTAGAGAAACTTGCCGAGGTCAAAGGCGCCGGCTCCAAGGAGAAAAGACTCGCACTCTTGAGTTCGCTGATCAATAGGACGACGCCGCTGGAGACAGAGTATCTCAGCCGAATGTTGCTGGGCGAGATGCGAATCGGTGTAGTCGAGGGAGTCTTGCTGGATGCTATCGCTGAAGCCTCAGGAGTCTCCCGACAACTGGTCAGGCGCGCACACATGCTGCACGGAGACATCGGGGATGTCGCTAGGTTGGCTATCACGGAGGGGGCCGCGGCGCTTGAGAAAGTAGGGTTGCGACTCTTCGTCCCGGTGAAGCCGATGCTTGCGGAGATGGCAGAGGATATTCCTCAAGTCTTGGCAGAGCACAAGGAGGGCAGCGCGTTCGAGTACAAGTTCGACGGCGCCAGAATCCAGATCCACAGAAAGTCAGATCAGGTCAGGATTTTCAGCCGACGACTGACCGATGTCACAGACAGTATTCCAGAGATGGTGGATTATGCGAAGACGAAGGTGAAGGCATCAGAGTTCTTGATAGAAGGAGAAGTCGTCGCTCTGGGAGAGGGCGGAAAACCAGTTCCGTTTCAGGATCTGATGCGGCGGTTTCGCCGGGTGCACGGGATCGAGGAAATGGTCGAGAGAATCCCCTTACGACTCTATCTCTTCGATGTCCTCCAATCCGAAGGAAAGACCCTGATAGATCTTCAGTACACCGAACGATGGGACATCCTATCGAGTCTAGTACCACCAGACTCTCTAGCCCCAAGAATCGTGACCAGGGACAGCGAGTTCGTGGACGATTTTCTGCAAGCAGCACTCAAAGAGGGCCATGAGGGATTGATGGCCAAGTCGCTTACGAGCGATTACTCGCCCGGAGCGAGGGGCAAGAAGTGGTTCAAGATCAAGCCTGCCGACAGGCTAGACGTAGTTATCGTCGCCGCGGATTGGGGTAGCGGGAGAAGAGTGGGTTGGCTTAGCAACTACCATCTAGCAGTCAGAGATGACGACACTGGTGAATACTTAGTTGTCGGGAAGACGTTCAAGGGTTTGACCGACGCAGAGTTCGACATGATAACCAAGCGGCTTCAGGAGCTGAAGATTCGCGAGACGAAATGGACGGTTCACGTGAAACCCGAGATCGTGGTCGAGGTAGCCCACAACGAGGTTCAGAAGAGTTCCCGATACAAGTCGGGATTTGCATTGCGGTTTGCAAGGATCGCGAAGTTCAGAGACGACAAAACCCCTGAAGAAGCCGATACGATACAACGGTTGCGCAAGCTATACGAGAAACAGTTTGAAAACAAGGGCAGATTGCTAACGGAAGTCCTTTGAAGGTCGCGGTTCTTTTCAGCGGAGGAAAAGACAGCACCTACGCCACGTGGATTGCTCAACATCAAGGCTGGGACGTAGAGGCTCTTGTCAGCGTTCTGCCCAAAGGAGTCGAGTCCCTCATGTTCCACTTTCCTAACGTCCGTTGGACAAAGACTCAGGCTGAGGCAATGGGTCTTCCACATCGGACCATCGAGGCCGGTCAGGATGAATTGTTGGGCCTTCGGGAAGGACTAGACGAGACACGGGAGGCACTTGGGATAGATGGAGTTGTGAGTGGAGCTGTTGCTAGCGACTATCAGAAATCGCGGATCGACCAAATCTGTGAAACTTTAGGGCTCAAGAGTTTCGCTCCACTCTGGCATAAGGATCCAAAGATTCTTGTAAACGACTTGAAAGTTGCCGGCTTCAAGATCATCCTCTCGGGTGTCGGAGCGGCAGGTCTAGACGAGTCTTGGCTGGGTCAGGAACTGACAGACGAGCGATGGTCCACATTGGAGAAACTCTCGAAAAAGCATGGGATACATTTGACCGGCGAGGGAGGCGAGTACGAAACCTTTGTTTTTGACGCTCCCAACTTCAAGGATTGGGTTAGCATCAAAAAGACTCACAATAGGTGGGACGGACAGAGCGGTTACTTGATTATCGAACAGGCTTCGCTACAGCATAAGCCGGCGAACTGAGGCGCTGACCCCTTTCTCGATTTTCGCGAGATCCAACCTGGCATATTTCCTGTTTTTCATCAGAACCTTGCCATCTACTATTGTTGTATTGACGTTGTAGCCGCTCGCAGAGTAGACGAGGTCAGAAATTATCGTCTCTTTTCCGTGGATAGGCATCATGTTGGGCTCTTTCAGATCGACGAGAACTAGATCAGCACGCTTGCCTTTCTCTATGCTGCCGATCTCCTTCTCTTTGCCGATCGCGCGGGCTCCGTCGATTGTGGCCATGTCGAGTACCCTCTGTGCACTGGCGACTGTCGGGTCCCACCGGTGTGCTTTGTGAGCTAGAGCGCAAGCCTTCATTGTGTCGAACATGTCAAGGCTGTTGTTGCTTGCCGGTCCATCAGTTCCAAGACCGACTGGGACTCCTGCCTCCCACATCTCCGGCAACGGTGCCACGCTACCTCCCGCGAGCTTCATATTGGAAACCGGGCAGTGAGCGACTCTAACGCCGCGCTTTCCGTAAAGTTTGACTTCGGACTTTGTCAACCAGACCGAGTGGGCGGCAAGGACTCTATCGCTTAGGAACCCGATCTTGTCGAGATAGTCTACTTCGCGCGATTTCTTGTCTCGCTCGAACCGCGCCTGTTCCCCCCGGGTTTCGGCTATATGGATGTTCACTAGGACGTTTTCTTTCTCGGCTTCCTTTCGACACCAGAGAAGGGTCTCCTCGCTGCATGTGTAGGGAGCGTGAGGCCCGAAGGCGAATGATATTCTCGGCGACTTCATCGCGCGGATGTGCTGGAGAAGTTTCAAGGAGTTTTTTCGCTCCCTTTCTCTGCCCTCCTGGGTTGGCGGGTCGATCATTCCGTAGGAGAGTATTCCTCTGAGCCCCGCCTCTTCTGTTGCTCGGGCTACGTCCTCCATGTGAAAATACATGTCAACGAAGCAAGTGGTTCCGGTTCTCGTCATCTCCATCGCCCCTAGAAGCCCGCCGTAGTAGCACATTTCCCCAGTGAGTCGTTTCTCCAGAGGCCAGATCTTCTTCTCCAGCCACTGCTGAAGTTCAAGGTCGTCGGCGTATCCCCGGAAGAGAGTCATGGAAAGATGCGTATGAGTATTGATCAGACCCGGAATCAGCACTTTACCTCTA
>VBBD01000010.1 GCA_005882895.1 Candidatus Bathyarchaeota archaeon
TGCAATTCTTCGAGAAATGATCGAGAAACATAGCGGCCATGCAGTTGGCAGAGACTTTCACCTGAGCTACATGCCTTTGTTTTGGGGCGGTGAGACGTTTCAGAAATTCAAAGAGAAACCGAAACTCGTCGCGGGAACCGAGTCAAGCACACCCTCGTTAGCACAGGAAATCTTTCTCTCAATATTTCCTTCCATTAGTACCAGCACAAAGCTTAGCGCAGCCGAGGCGGCCGGACTATTCGGACCGATTTATCGAGATGTCTTGCGAGCATTGGAGTTCGAACTTGCAAGCCTTTGCGAAGCCGATGATGTGGACTATTCCGAGGCTCTCGATCTCTGCAAACAATTTGGAACCGACAACTTGGGGATCCCTAGGACCTTCGTGGCTAGAGATGCCATTGCAAGCAGCATCGCTATCAACAGCATGGGCGGACGAGGAAGCATGGGAGTAGTTAGGGCAGCTCGACGCATCAACGAGGCGGGGGAGCAAAAAGTGCTGGAGTTGATCAAGAACGCCCTGTCTCTTTGCGGAAAACGCATCCGCCATTCCAGAATTGCAATCTTGGGTTTTAGTGGGCTGGAGTCTCCCCGAGATCCAAAGCCCAGTCCACCACCGATCATCCAGACACTTGAAAGGAGAGGGGCGGTACTCTCTGTATATCCTGGCAGCGACAATAGGTGGTTCGAAGCCGGAGTCCTAGGCGATAGCGTTAGGATAGAGAACACGCCGTTGAGGGCTGCTTCAAAGACAAGCTGCGCTCTGGTAGCGTTGGACAGGTCGGACTTTGGACAAATAAGTCCGCAGAAATTGGCCTCAGAAATGAGCCGTCCGGGGGCAATATGCGATCTGTCAAGAGTTCTGGAAGCTTCAAATGTGGAGAGAGCAGGCCTCTTCTATACTTCGATTGGAAGAGGCAGCTCGGGGATTTGAAGCGTGTCGGCGCTGGCGTTATAGGCACAGGATTCTGGGGCGAGAACCAAGTACGGGTTCTCCGTCAAAGCCCCAAATGCGACCTAATCGGAATCTGCGACTCCAATCGGGAACGAGCAAAACAGGTCGGTTCCAAATATTCAGTTCCATGGTACACGGACGCTGATGAGTTGCTTCGGATTCCGGAAATAGAGGCAGTGACAGTCGCCACCCCTACGCACACGCACTTCCAAGTAGGGACACAGATCCTAGAGGCGGGAAAAAATCTCTTGGTGGAGAAACCAATGACCGGCAATCAGGTGCAAGCCGGCAAGCTGGTCACGAAGGCCTCAAAAACCGGATTGAAGCTTATGGTGGGATTCATAGAACGTTTCAACCCAGGCGTTCGATTTGTCAAGAAACTACTTGACCAGAAGGCCGCTGGGGAGGTTATCATTGCTACAGGCAGGCGCGTAGCTCGCTGGCCGGTCAGAATCGGTGACGTAGGAGTGATCAAGGATACCGCGATACACGATATTGACATCATGAGGTTCCTGTTAGAGGATAAAATCTCCGTAGTCTACGCTCAGACAGGATCCTTGAAGCACTCTTTTGAAGACTACGCTGAAATCATGCTGCGGTTCAGTCGCGGAGTTACAGGCTTCTTGGATGCAAACTGGTTGACCCCGCGAAAAGTTCGCACGCTCATAATTACTGGAAGCGAGGCCACAATAAATCTCGACTACATATCCCAAGAACTTAGCGTTGAAAATTCGAAAACAATGACCAAACCCTACATAGGTTGGGATGAACCGCTACGATTGGAACTTGAGTACTTTATGAGAAGTGTGAGTGATGACTTGGACCCTGTCCCGTCGGGGAAGGACGCGATAGAAGCCATTCGAGTGTGCGATACTGCCCTGAAATCAGGCAAGATGAAAACGGCTTGTCAAAACTGAGCATGTGAATTCGCTCCGAGCGAACTGTTGGCCCCTATAAGGGGCTACGGCTTCGATGATTCCTCGATTCCTAGTACTATTCTTGTCAAAATCCTATTCGTAGGGGTCTCGACCCCTCTCGCATTTCCCCGCGAGAGAATCGCACCGTTCAATTGTCTAATCTCAGTCATCTTCCCTCTCTCAATGTCCTGAAGCATTGAAGATTTGTTGGCCTTTGTTGACAACAGAATCCTACGCCAGAGTTTTCTCGGATCCCCCGCCAATGTGACTCGTTCGGCATGACTGACTGACATTCCTTCTCTCATTACCTGAAAGCCGATCTTCCGGATCTCTGAGCTCTTAGCCAGCGCGCCATTGGGGAGTCTTGTCAGGCCTGAGAGGGGATTTATGGCGGAGTTGACAATGGCCTTAGTCCATAGCACGCCCGCCATGTTGGAACTAATTTTCGTTCGAAATCCTGCTTCTTCAAAGGCAATCTTGATTCGCGAGCAGGTGTCCGACTTTGTCCCTCGTGGGTCTCCGATGACCGTCAATCCTCTCCCTGTGTGTAGCACAGAGCCTGGACCCAACGAGAACGCACCTTCAGTAGTCGAACCTGCGAGAACTTCGTTCTTGAGCGCAGATTGCAATGTCTCAATGTTTCCTAGTCCGTTTTGAAGGCTCAAAACTGTCGTCTCAAGCGGTACTAGCCCACGATAGCTTGCCGCCATTGCTTTGGTGTCGTAGGCTTTCACTGCGATGATGAGAACCTCAGCCCCAGGTAACGTGGTAGGGCCCTTTCGAACGGGCACTCGAATCCCTGTGACAGTTGTGTCAGTCTCTCGAAGACTAACGCCATTCTTCTGGATTGCTCGAACGATAGACAGGTCCCGATGTATCAGTGTCACATCGTGGCCGGCCAGGCTTAAGCTCGCGCCGAATAGGCAACCAATAGCCCCTGCCCCGACAATGCCGAAGTGCAAGTCTTCAGGACTTCTGGCGTAAACCTAGCTTGTCTCGCTCCGCGTGGTCCATTTTGAACACGTGTTTTTCCTCCGGAAAGGTTCCTTGACGGACGTCAGATACGTACTCCGCTACAGCTTTTCTTATCGTTGACGCAAGATCCGTATATTGTTTCGCGAACTTTGGCACAAACCTCGGATAGAGCCCTAGAACGTCGTGCAAGACCAGGACTTGGCCGTCGCAGTATCTGCCTGATCCAATGCCAATGGTTGGGATCGAGACCATCGAAACTGCCCTTGCCACGTGCGCCATCTCTCTTCCTCCTTCGATCTTGACTGCTTCCATTCTTCCTTCTTTGATGAAACGTCCCGCGTTTCTTATGGCATTTTCTTCAGAAATCTGGAAGCTTAGGAACGGCATGTCGCCGATCAGCAGTGAATGGCTCGCACCTCTTCTAACTGCTTGGCATACTGGAAGAAGCTCTTCCACCGTTACCGGAATCGTCGTATCATATCCAAGAACTACCATGCCGTAAGAGTCTCCCACAAGGATCGAGTCAACTCCAACGTCATCGGCGATAATCGATGTCGGGTAGTCATATGATGTTACCATCACGATACGCTGACCATGAGTCTTCATTTTCGAAAAGTCGGCAACCGATACCTTTTTCCTGTCTGTGCTAGAATTTCCGCTCAACTAAGCCCATCCTCGCATGTATCGCATCATGTCCTTAATCGCATTTGTGAGATTCCTCTCATTGTCAAAGCTCGAAGCTAGTGCACTCAACCGGGATCTCGAAAGGAGTTTCATTCTCAACGTGATACGGACCAATTCCGGAATAGCCCTGATGATGTTATCGACAATAGTGACAGTCGCGGCCCGGGAGGTTCGTGACATAGGATTGAGGTCTATTGCTATGACCATCTTGCCCGCTTTTCTAAGTGCTTCCGCTCGGTCTCCATCTTCAAGCGGGACCAATACGACGTCAGCGTCTCCGATTCCCTTTGCATCGACGCAGCGCCTTGGGCTCGCAACCCCTGGTATCCTAAGTCTGACGGTTGCGTTCACTCCCAGCACTTGACTCGCTCCGTTGTGCTTGAGCAAGGAGGCGATCCTTCGCTCTCGTGCGAGGCTTCTGTGAAACAAGTTTACCTCAAGCCCTGCCGGGATTGAACGCGCCAGTTTGACGATATCTCGCGGTACCAAGGCTGCGGTGTTACCGTTAATGGATATGACTGGGTTTCTTGCATTCAATAGAAGCGCGACCGCAGCTCTCGTGGCCACTCGGGAGGATTCTGGTGTGATTTCACCAAACATGTAATCGAATGCCTCTCCACGCCCGTGGGCAATCAAGCCTTGAGGAGCAACTATCCCGCTTCGAAATCCTGTGACCAGGCGCTCTCTAGTCTTGAGGGATCTAAACCGTGGGTGGTTAGGTGAGATTCTCATAACACCACAGCACCGTGTTCAGCGATTTTGCTAACAATCGGGGTAAGTCCCACTGATTTGATCGTCGACTTGGCTTCAGAGACGAGTTCTCTTCGAACTACGGTGAAGAGGGATTCCCCAATCATCATCATACTAGATGTAATCCGTCTCCGTTGCATTATCGAAATGGTTTCACGCAAGCGGAGAGAGAGTATTCCGAGGCAATCTGCGAACCTTCGTGATAATCCGATGAAAGTGTTCGTCTCAGGGCCCTTGACCTGAAGAGAGACAAGTCCCCTTCCGCATAGATTGATTCGTCTCTTCAAACCAGAGTTGGATAGAACACCAGCCGTTGATATCGGTCCGAACGCGCCTGAAACAACTCTCAGCGAAGACGGGGGTATGATTTTCTTGACTTCTGCAAATCCAGGCGCACCGGGCCGGGTCCGGATCACTAGTCCTCCATAGAACGCAGACGTAACGGTCCCGAGGCCAGTCCTATACTTCACTTCCGCCTTGTGTGCGATCTGCGCAGCCTCGATGTGGCTCAGGTTAGAACCCAGGGCATCGTTGAGCGCGAGAGATAGGCTCAGGGCTCCCGCACCGCTCGTCCCGTAACCGCAACCCATTGGGAGAATGCTTCTGTGGTCGATAGTCACACGCAATGCTTCCGATGATCTGTCTAGGAGTTCTTGAGCGACGGTCCGCGAAACCACCGGGTGGGCGAGCGGCTTGCCGTTGAACGAGATCGCAAGTTTCGTTCGCGAGGCTCGGCTAATTCTTACTGCAGTTGTCACTCCTTGCTGAAGGTTCACTCCGGCCCCGGTCGATCCGATCTTCAAAGGATCACCCGGGGTATCGTGTATGCGAAAGAATCCAGTAATCTGACAAGGAGAGAATGACAGTCCGGTTTTGACCATCAGGATCAACCTTCCAGCTTATCCTGCTGCCCGTCGCTCTTGGACATCGGTAATTCCAAACTATTCTGTGTCCGGCTCTAAAGACAATATAGGGGACTAACGAATCGAAAGCCCGAGAGTTGCAGAGGATAGAGTTGAGAGGTTTGATACTTGCAGGAGGTTTCGCAACTAGATTGCGACCCCTCAGCTGTTCTAAACCGAAGTTGCTATTCCCCATTATAGGCGTGCCGCTCGTTGAGTCGATGGCTCGCTGGCTGAGCGCCGGGGGAGTCGACCAGATCATCCTAGCAGTCAATCATCTTTCAGATAAGTTGAAGATCGAGATAGGTCACCGGGTAGGAGGCGTGACGGTCGCGTTTTCCGTGGAAGAGACGCCTTTGGGAACTGCAGGTCCCATTCGGCTTGCAGCCAACCTTCTCAGCAAGGGCGATCCATTCTTCGCGATAAACGGTGACATTGTGAGCAATATCGACATTAGAGGTATGCTAGCGCTGCACGAGGAGAAGAAGGCGGACGCAACAATTGCGTTGGTCTCTGTTCCCGACCCTTCTCCATATGGCTCAGTCACGACCGATTCCGACGGAATAGTGAGGAAGTTTGAGGAAAAATCGGCGGTTCTCTCAGCTACTAGTCGGGTAAATGCAGGAGTGTACGTGCTTAGTCATAGCGTGGTAGGTTCCATTCCAGCTGGCCGATCCGTCAGCCTGGAGAGGGACGTTTTCCCCAAGTTAGTTCGCAATGGACGGACGCAAGCATGGATACATGATGGATTCTGGTACGACATTGGGAGGGTTTCGGAGTATGTACGGGCCAACAGGGAACTCTTGGCGAAGCAAGAGCTTAAGGCCGGAGGACCTGATGACAAGCAAAACGAGAAGCAAATCATCTGGCCCACATATGTAGGAACAAAGGCGCGCCTGGGAGTAAGCGTGAAAGTTGGCCCTCTCACGATTCTCGGTGACAATGTCACTGTTGGAGATGAAGCCATCGTGCGGAATTCAATAGTATTTGAAGAGACTACGATCGGTGAGAAAACGATTGTCGAAGACGCGGTCATAGGTGAACGGGTGGTTATCGGCAGTGGATCGAGAATAGGTAGTGGGTCGATAATAGCTGGACAACTAAGCATCCCAGCAGGATCAGTGGTGTCCCCGAACTCGGTTATCTTCTGCTAGGATTAGTGAGAAAGATGGCTAGCAATCTGGTGAAAGTGCCAAGGCTTTTCGGAACCAACGGGATCAGAGGGGTCGCGGGCAAAGAGATAGACTCGGACCTGGCCTTCGGTGTCGGTTCAGCTCTGGGAACTCTGTTTCCAAAAGGGAGAGTACTGATCGGGAGGGATGGTCGTCTTTCTAGTCCTATGCTTCTCGAAGGGGTAGCGGCGGGTCTACTCGCCCGAGGGAACGATGTGGAGGATCGTGGTTTGATCACGACCCCCGCGTTGGAATTCATGGTCAAGAATACTGGCTCTTCGGCCGGAGTGATGATCACTGCAAGTCACAACCCACCAGAATATAACGGATTCAAGGTAGTTGACTCTGACGGGATAGAGATTCCTCGTTCGAAAGAAGAGAAGATGGAGCTGCTAATTCATCGAGATAGATGGCGAGCGAGTTGTCAACCGGGTCGGCGAGTTATCAGAGAGGGACGAGTGGGACCCTATATTGAGAAGCTTGCGAGCCAAGTCCTTGCCAGAGACGGAATTGGAAATCTGAAAATCGCCGTCGATACAGGAAACGGAGTCGCTGCGCTCACGACCCCGAGGTTGCTCAGGAAGCTTGGCGCAAATGTGATTGCTGTCAACGATGCGATTGACGGCGAGTTCCCTGGCCGGAATTCGGAGCCCCGGCCCGAAAACCTGGGTTCTCTCTCGAAGATTGTAAAAGAGGAAAAGGCCGACTTGGGAATTGCCCATGACGGGGACGGCGATAGGGCAATCTTTGTCGACGAGACAGGCGCCGTTCAGTCCGGTGATCGAACTCTCGCGCTCATTGAAGATGAACTGCTGAGGAATCATCCTGGTGCCAAGATTGTGACGCCCATCAACACCTCGATGGTTGTATCAGAGATTGCTAGGAAAAGAAAGGGCAAACTGGTCCTTACCAAGGTGGGCAGTATCGAGGTTTCAAGAACAATTCTGAGAGTGGGTGCATTGCTGGGAGGAGAGGAGAACGGCGGAGTCTTTTACGCTCCCCATCATCCCGTCAGAGATGGAACAATGGCCGCCGTTATGGTTCTGAACGCCGTCATGAGGAATCGCAGACCTCTTTCCAAATTGTTAGATAGACTTCCCAAGTTCCACATGATAAAAGAGAAAATACCCTGCAAGGAGCGAGCGAAGGAACGCGCGATCAAAGCCCTCAAGACTAAGCTCAAGGGCAGGATATCCAACACCCTTGACGGCATACGGGTGGACATGAAAGGACGAGGATGGGTTCTAGTTCGGGCCAGCGGCACCGAGCCTTTACTTAGACTCTATGCTGAAGCAAAAACAGAGAACGAGCTCCTGGAGATACTGGATGAGTTTCGACCGCTGGTCCTAAACGCGGTTAAGTGATGGAAATTCACCCGAAACATGCCCTGATTCTGAATAAGAGACTCACTCCAAACTCTCGCCGGAGAATCACTCAGAATTTACTTGACGAAAGAAGAGGCATGCCTGAAACATCCCACGAGGCAAAAGCAGCCCGATACGCTACATGAACGACCGCCCAATCCGCGTGGCCGTGCAGAAAGGTGCAGCGACCGGTGAAACGGTCAGACCTTTCTAGGTTAGGCTTGCATTCGACCAGCGTTTGTCAAACGCGTCAGCGAAGACCCGTATCATCCCGTTGTTCTTGGTGAAGTGTGGCCGGAAAAACTTGGGCCGTCGACCATTTTTTTCGCTCGTTGCCCATATGAGGAACACGAGCTCCTTATCGTCTGATAACGTGCCTCTGACAGGATACCAGTCTTCCTTCGGCTGGCGAACCTCCATTCCCAAACCCTTTGCCTCGCGGGCTCTCGAAACAGCCTCCGAATCCTTGGCCGTCATAAGGAGCTTGAATTTCACTCCTCTTTCAATCGCGCGGTAGATTTCTTCTTTGACTTTCCCGAACCAGCCAAATGTCTCTGCAGAGATCGAAACGTTTCTAGACGCGTTGGCTATCACCTTGACCGTCCGGACCTCCATCTCTTCGAGCGTCGGCAACGGTTCGAGAAGGTCCTCTGGCTTGACCCCGAGTCGGAGCTCCCAATACTGTGGCTCTAACAAGGACAACAATCGCGTGCTCTTGGCATTGAGGGCGTCAAGGTCCCTTGACATCTCTGTCCTTTTCAAGTCCTGCATCCTGGCTACGAACTGCTTGGGCTCTGAGGCTTCGAGCTTGTTGCTGCTAACCCGAACAATCCCCTTCTCAACAAGCTCCTTCACGGCTCTCTCAGCATCTCGCGATGAAAAGCTCGAATGCGCCAATATCTGCTCGATAGTCTCGCCGGAGGGCTTTTCCAAAAGAGAGAAGTAGATTGAGCATCCTTCTCTTGAGAAACCGAGCTCTTCCATCAGCTTTTGGGCTTCGTCATTCAATTCGCGAGACGCCTCTGCTCTAACAATCGACAAACTCTCACGCGGAAACTGGTAGAGGAAAGCCCCTGCAATCGACTTTTCCCTTTACTCGCCGAATAAAGTTTGGACATGCAAAGCATTGCGCGAAGGAAACCGTCTTCACGAGCACCGGGCAGTCCACTGCCTCCTTCTTCATCCTAGCTAGTTGCTTACCGCCCACGACCCCCTTAAGATCCTGAATGTACTGCTTCGGAGTCGGGGGGCTCTTTTCGGGAACAGTGACTTCCACAACATATTTCGTTTGAGGAAGGTCTTCGCTCATCTGCTTCCAATTGCAGGCTCCCCTCCAGAGTGCTAATTATCCCTTTGTTACTGGAGAACGTATAGAAGAATTCCTCCTCGGTATTCACAATGCACTGTCCGATGCGTACGTGCAATCGACCATTGGATTAGGTCTTAGGTCTATCTTTTGATGGGCCAACATACATGCATGCGTTTCAACAAAATACTTCCCCTTTCAAGAACTTCCCGCAATGCCTTTGTTGGCCCTTCCTTTCAAATTCGGAACTAGTACCAGCTCCGACGAATCAGACTCTTGAGATTCATTGGTTGATCGGAAGCGTCTTGCGCCTAACGTTTATATGAAATATCTGGTAGAAATCGTTTCGAAAGACTCTTGGAGAGACGGCTCCTTCTACTGCCTATCGCATGGGCTGCCTTCGGCTTAGGCGAGGTCTACGGCCTGCGGCTCCTCCTCGGCCCCATTTTGAACATAGCCCCCACGATCTCCAATGACAAGCCGATTGGAGGCTCAATCTTTCCCGTCCTCTTCTTCAATGTCGCAGCCGTACTCGTCGTGCTGGGCGTAAGTCTCTACTCTCTTGGAATTTGGAACATAGACCTTTCTCGGAGAAAGGAGAGAGCTGACTTGGGTGCCTTGACCGTCCTGTTCGTTGGCGGCGTGTTACTGTGGTACGTGCCAGTGGCATTCTTCTTCGTCGTTGCAGCGATAATCTATCTGCTCGCCACGAATATCGAGTAGTTCCTGTTGCCCGTCAACGCGACGGTGGTGGTTTGCGCCCACAATGAAGAGGCCTGCATTCGAGAAGCCCTTGAAGCTATACTAAAACAATCAACACCACCGATCCTAATCATACTCGTCGCAGACAGATGCACCGATCGGACTGTCCAAATTTCAAGAGCACTTCTCCCGAAGGGCTCGATCCTACTCGAGAAAGGACGATCCCTATGGAAGAACAGTTACGCAGAAAACCTAGAGATCGGGAGGCGCAACGCAATCGGCGAACTTCTCGCCATAATCGACGCGGACATTTTGGTCCCTCCTCGCTTTCTGGAAAGATTGTCCGCTTTCTATGACGGTTGGGCATCGGTGTCTGCACTAGTCAGGACCGACCCTCGACGAGGATGGTTGAACAAGCTTGTATCTTTCTGGGAGAGAAGCTACGTGCTTACACCCATGGGGAAAGAGGCCCGAGGAGGAGCAAGAATCGTTTCCCTCAAAGCGCTAGGAGATATCGGGGGTTTCCAAGACGTCATGGCGCCGGATACGGATCTTGACATCAGGCTCAGACAACGCGGCCTGAGAGTAAGAATCGACCCGGGGCTCGTAGCCTTGCACCTGCGCAGGATGAGCTTGGCCAGATCCATCCCTTACCAGATTAAGGCGGGCAGGGCGCGCCGAGAGCTAGGAGTCTCGAGTCGGCGGACCCTCGCACACTCAATCGTTCGTGTGAGGCCATTCGTCTTATACGGTTACTTGCGGGAGAGCTTGAGAGATCGGGTTCGCGGGGATTGAGCGCACGAAGGGCACAAGCGTGAGGAGAATCTGATTACGTTACTCATATCTGAAGATAAGGCGCAGGTTCTCCTTCTCGCAAAACTCTCTTTGTGTCAGGGGAACGATCGCTCTGGGAGCATGCATCCACCTTGAAACGCCTTATAGTGACAGGAGGAGCGGGATTCCTCGGAGGTCACCTCGTTCGAGCTCTTCTGCGGACAGGCGCGACGGTTACAGTGGTGGACAAGGTTCAGAGGCCACGAACTCTTCCTGTTTCTCGAAGGTTTGTCTATAGGCGAATGGACGTTGCTGGGATCAATGCATTAGCCTCGGAGTCCTTGCCAAACACAAGAATCGTTCATCTGGCAGCAAAGACCTCCGTGCAGGAATCGGTGCGACACCCGTCGTCAACGGTTAGGTCAAACATAGCAACGACCTGCGCCGCCCTCGACTTTGCGCGCAGGATGGACAGTGAGCGTTTCTTGTTCGCGTCAACCGCGGCTGTTTACGGTGACCTCGTCAGTAGTTGCAGAGAAGATGACACTCCATCCCCCAGTTCCCCCTACGCAGTTTCGAAACTTGCGTCAGAACACTACTGCAAGGTATACACGAAACTATACGGGATTCCAACCGTGATTCTCCGATACTTCAACATCTATGGACCAGGACAATCAGCCGCATACGCCGGAGTAATAACGCGATTCGTCCGAGAAGCTCTTCATCAAAGTCCCCCGGTCATCTTTGGCGACGGACAGCAAACGAGGGATTTTGTCTTCATTAATGATGTTGTAGACGCCACCCTCTCATCTCTGGACAAATCCCTACCTAGGGCAGCTATCATCAACATAGCAACGGGAAGAGCCACCAGCATCACATCACTCTCTAAGATGATACTGGACATTCTCCAGCTGCATAATCTTCACCCGATTCATGCGTCTCCTAGGGCAGGAGATGTAAGGCATAGCAGGGCTGACATCTCCCTTGCGCGCAAGATGCTTAACTTCCGCCCCAAGTACGATCTGAACAAGGGATTGCGTGCAACGACTGACTGGTTCAGAGCAAAGGAGAAGTAATAATGAGATTCAGTCTGGTTTGCTAGATGTTTGGGACGCGCGTCGTGATGGTACCAGCAGCCGCATACCCTGCATATCCTCTTCCGCTCCTGGACGAGTCAGACCAAGGACGAAGCCACCTTCCATCATCCGTAGCCAGTGATTCTCCCAAGTGAAAACGCCAAGAACCGCAGTGATTCTTTCGGGTGGCGAGGGCGTTCGATTGAGACCTATCACACACGACATTCCCAAAGGCCTGGTCAGAGTCGGAGAGAAACCTCTGCTTGAATGGGTTATCGAGTGGCTGAGAGAAAATGGCGTCTCGGATCTTGTAATTGGAGTAGCCTACTTGAAGGAGAAGATAATGCACTATTTCGGAGATGGGAAGAGATTCGGGGTAGATATCCGCTACAGCGTCCACACAGTTAAAGGCGGAACAGCTGAGGGGCTACGCCTTGCGATAACCAGATTTGTAGATGAGCCCTCGTTCTTTGCTCTCAATGGCGACCAGATAACAGATCTGAACTTGAAATCAATGTACAAAGATCATCAGAAGAGCGGGGCAATTGCATCAATAGCAGTGGTTCATCCACGGCTACCTTTTGGGTTGGTCGAGGTGGACTCGAAAGGATTTTGCAAGGGTTTTAGGGAAAAACCAGTCTTGGAACATGTGTTCTCATCGATAGGCATCTACTCGTTTGACCATCGGGTGATCGAGATGCTTCCAAGACGCGGCGATGTGGAACGGACCACATTCCCCAAGCTGGCAAACATGAATAAGCTAAAAGCCTTCAAACACGCTGGATCTTTCATCACTGTGAACTCGTTGAGGGAACTAGAGGCGGCAGAAGAAATTTTCAGGAAGGGGCATCAATGAACGCGTTAGTAACCGGGATAACGGGCTTCATAGGATCCAGGGTAGCCTCTCGCCTCGTAGACGAGGGCTACAATGTCCACGGCCTCGTCAGACACTCCTCAGAAAGAGATCTGAGCCGAATTAGCAAAATCATGCCGCAAGTACATCTCATCGAGGGCGATCTTGGGACTTTCCACTCGACCCTATCGGCGGTCGATGCGGCCGAGCCGAACATTGTCTTCCACTTGGGAGCTTTGACACCCGTCAGGCTGTCGTTCGACGATCCGTATCCGTATGTCTCAACTAATTTCGAGGGGACCCTGAATCTCGTTCATGCTATCCTGAAAGAGGCTCCAAACGCGCGCCTAATCGCAGCTTCCACCGCGGAAGTCTACGGATGGCAAGAAGGCAATAGGCCCATACGCGAGAATGCGGTCTTGCATCCAGCTTCGCCCTACGCGGTTACTAAAGCGGCGGCGGATGAATATGTACAGATGGCTGATCGGGTCTACCACCTCCAAGGAACGGTTTTACGCCCGATCAACAGCTACGGGCGATTGGGTGAGAAGGGCTTCTTCATCGAATATCTTGTTTCCAAGATGCTAGCGGGGGACCAATGTTATGTTGGTGCTCCCGATTCCGTGAGAGATTACATGTTTGCGGACGACCACGTGAATGCGTACATGCTGACGGCGCGGTCCTCCCAGGCCGTCGGACAAGTGTACAACGTGTCTCCCGGCAATCCGATCACCAATTCAGAGGTGACAAAAATGCTCGCCAAAATGACCGACTTCAAAGGGAGAATTGCATTTGGGTCATATCCACCCGGATACCCACAAAGACCCAAGATGCAAGATCCACAATACCTTGTACTGGACAACTCGAAGATCACCAAGGAGCTCGGATGGAAACCCACGGTTGGTCTCGAAGAAGGATTGGCCCGAACAATCCAGGCATGGAAAAACAACTAGCGACCAAGAGATAATCAACCGACGCTCTTCTCCAGAGTTTCCAAGATCTTTGACTCGAAGGCGTCCGAACTGAACTGAGTTGCCCGTTCCAAGGCTCTTTTCGAGAACTCCACTCTGAGACGATCATGGGCAAAGAGGTTGGCAATGTGGGAGATTGCCTCGTCGGTATTTTTCCACGTAAACCCCACATCACGCGTCACTATCTCAGGAGGACCTCCGCTTTCGTGGACGACTGGTACACAGCCAGCTGCCATCGCTTCGACAATGGCTATGCCAAATTGCTCATTCCGAGCGCAATGAACGTACACTTTGCCGCGTCTCAAAACGTCCTTTGCCCTTCTCAGAGGCGATAGGATGAAGGAAACGTTGCCTGAGGCCTTCTTTTTCAGCGAGTTGTAATATTGGAGATTCTTGTCATCGACTGTCCCTATTATGGCGAATCTGAAAGATGGTGAGCCACTCGCAATCTCCAGGAAATCATGCAGTCTTTTTTCGGGTACGATTCGGCCAATTGTGATTACAAGGTTCTCCTTGCTGTCTTCGCCGGAGGACTTGTACTGTTCTATGGGGCAGGGCGGATAAAGCGTGGTGGACTCTCGCCCCCATACCTTCCTGATGAACCTGCCCGTATAGTCAGAGACGCTGAGGAAGTCGTTGACGTGTCGAACCCGTTCGTGATAGAATGATCTTGCGGGCGAATAATACAGGTTCCACCAGAGAGATGACTGGCCTTCATGCATATGTGCGAAATAATCCGGGAAGTAGCAATATTGTATCGTCCGAGTGTTAGTTGAGGGCACATACCCAACGTCCTGTGTACTCAAGATCAGATCAAAATCTCGGTGTTCTCTGAGAATTCTTCGCGTCTCTTTCTGAAAGTAGTATAGCTGTTGGTAAAGAAGCAACCCTCTGGGTACCAATGGATTGAAGGCTGGAAAGCTGAGCCTGTCGACCTTATCGAGTACGCCTTGACAGCCAAGAAAATCCTCCAGCTTAGCTACATCGAACCGTTCCGAAATGAGTGAACCTTGATGACCGTTTTCTACAATGGCTCTAAGAGAATGAATGGCCACTTGTTCAGCCCCGCCCAAGACGCTGAGTCTAGGATGAACGACGAGTATCTTCAATCCTCAAACCCCATTGAGAGTAGGTCACCTCCCGCGCTGGCAAGGATGAAAAATCCAGACCTGACCACATAATCATCAGGCGGGAAGACATCGCATACGAGAATCCTTTTGAACTCGCCCTCCCCCGCAAAGGGCTCGCCTGGACAGCCTTTGCAATTCTTTGCGAAACGATCAGCGAGCACATTGAGGTGAGTTCTAGGGAAATGAAAGAGGTGTTGATAATTCACTGCAAACTATCGGTCTACGCAGGAGGAGAATATCTTTGTTTCTGTGCTTGCAAGGTTTTGCAAGATCGCGGATATCACATCAATTTACTCTCGGATGTTTTCGAACCGTCGAAAGCAGAAGCACTTTACGGAATGGGAACCGTGCTGTCAAAGTGCACCCACATTCCATTGCCCAGACCTGCGACCGCATCGCACCGTAGCCTCCTAGTTCTCGAGCAGCTAATTTACACAATTAGGCTTGCAAGATTCGCCACCGCGTTAAGTAAAGGAGACTTCGATTTCGTCTTGAATACACAATCTTCGGTATTCTCGTTTCATGGAAAGAGGTTGTACCATTTTGTCTACGAGCTGACGGACTTGTTTTCCTATCCGGTTCCAGTTGCGAAGGATGCAATACCGAGAGGAGGCCGTGGAAAGAGAATCTACTTCTCTGTGCTCAAGATCCTTTACGCGGCTTTGGCCCAGCAACCACGGCCAACGTCTTTTTTCGTTACGGGTCATGGTGTCCTTAGGAGTCTAAGAACGCTCGGCTTTACCAACTCATCCTTCGTTTATCCTCCATCTCGTGTGTTCAAGCCTGGGATACCGAAGAAACCGGAGATCGTTCAGGCTTGTAGAATTGCACCCGAGAAGAGGCTTGAGTTCATGTTCGATGCTGCTAGGAGACTTCCCCAGTACAAGTTTTGTCTGGTGGGTCGAGACTCCGAGGTCAATAGATTATTGAACCCAGGTTATGCTCAAAGGGTTTTGGCCAACTTACCTCCCAATGTAACCTACATTCAATCATCGATTCGAGAGAGGCCTGAACTACTGACGTATAGCCAGGTCTATTTCCACACCGGCCTTGAAAAGGGAATGCTCTTGGTTCTTATGGAGGCTATGTCCGCTGGTTGTATCCTAGTTGTTCCCGAGCATAGTGTCGCCGGAGAAATTGTGAGGGCATCTCAGATTGGATACACGTACCGAACCATAGAGCAGGCGGCGGATAAACTGAGAATTGCGATGGACAAACCTCAATGGAATCCCTCCGAGATTTCACTATGCGCAAGACAGTTTGGGCCGGAAGCTTTCGAGACTCTGATCAGGAGTCTTGGAGAAGATCAAGTGGGTCCTAGTGATGGCTCTTAGGAGCTGCACTGTGACGCGTGGGGTCTTTTTTTCGAAGAGGACGTCGAAGGTCACGTGCGACTGGCGATATGCTGAACAAACCTACCAGACCCCGTCGACCATCGCCTTGAAATTGCTGAACGCATAGAGCAAGTCTCTGTTTTTCAGGCCCGCAATTGTTGCTTTTACTTTCCCTAGATACCAACTTACAAGAACGCGTTTAGGATAATATTTGCGAAGGATATACGGAAGATATCGTCTTGATTCAGCGATCCATTTGTTGTGCCCTGAACCATGTCGCTCGTGATAGACAATGCTGGTTGGGCAGTAAGCGACACGCCAACCGTTTTTTCTGGCGCGATGGCAGTATTCTACATCCTCGAAGTAAAGAAAGAATCTTTCGTCTAGCAACCCGATTTTTTCGACTAGGGCCCTTCTGATGAGGGCACAGCCAAAGCTGCTTGACACCAACTCGATAGCGTTGTCGTACTGCCCGTGATCGGGTTCTCCTTCACCCCGATTGCCAATCGCATAGGGCCACTTGCTATAATCGTGTCCTGCGCTATCGATGATATTATTGAGTCTTACAAGCTTCGGGACGACAATTCCTATTTTTTGATCGCTTTCAGCGGTTTTCCTTAGATTGTCAGTCCAGCCTGCCGTGACTCTGCTATCTGGGTTGAGTAGAATTATGTATCTGCCTTTTGACTCTCGAATTAATTTGTTGGTGGCTTTTGCATAGCCGAGGTTCTGAAGGTCGTTGCTGTGCTCCAGATACTCGTAGTTTTCCGTGTATTTTCGAAGGCTCTCTAAGAGACTGGCTCTGTACTTGTTGCTCTTGTAGTGGACGGTTAGAATGCTGAATTCAATGCCATTATCGGCATGAGTATCCGACGTGGGGGGAGTGGAAATTATCATGCAAGGGGCCTTACCGGGGGATGATTCAACTGGCCAATGTCCAATGAGTTTCCTGAGATGTGCATTCCTTAGCGAAGCGCAGGGCTCTGATAGTTATTCTTTCATAGATTACGAGTTATCCCTGCTCGATGAAATCATATGTTTAATATGTCGAGGAAGATTTCATGAAACAAACTAGACTTAGTGGAAGTGCATGGTTTTCCGTTCAGCATTGAAGGAGTTGCTCGGACCATGCAAATCGCTTCTATCGAGAAGTCAGTAAGATGACGTTCGAGATCCTCGCTATTGTTGCTATCATAGCAGCCCGAACGTTATGGGTAGGGGTGCACCCTATTCCTCATGACATAGAACCTGCTATCATGCCTGGATTGAAGAACATTCGGAGGGTCCTTCACAGACAAACAATAGTTAGCGGCAGAGCACCCTACGGCATCATCTGGTACGCGATTAATCTTCCAATCGCGAGAGCCGCGAAGTTCAACGGAAGGTACTGGATTCTCTATCTGGGGCTGATCGACAGCATCCTTCTCTGGCTCAGCTTGACCATGGGCTGGTTGGGGTTCCTTGCATATGCATTCATAGGAACATTTCAGCTGCTCCGAGCTCCATGGAACACAGGCATAAACTGGCTTATCGTGCTCGGGTTAGTTTCCCCGTGGTTCCTAGTAATCGCGCCGATTGCGAAATTGCCAGTAGGGCTTCCTCTCCATGCTTTCGGAGACACTGGGCGCGCGTTCTTCTTCAGACACAACTTTGTTTACTACGGACTTCTAGGGACCCTTTGGCTAATCGTATTCTTCAACCTCTTCTTACCAGCGATTCGCGACGCGTCAATACTAATTCAGGGTTTTGGCTGGGGGCTCCTCTTGGGTTATCTCTTCATTCGACGAGGCCGAAATACTTCGCCGACATTTCTTTCGTGATTCGCTGCAAAGATGAGAGGTTCAGTTTTCTAGATTTTCGCGGAGGTCTAGTATTTCCGTCTACAAAGCAAGATTCGGGATTGTCTGAATTTCCCCTAGCTGCCTTCGATATCAGTCCGAACAAGATTCTCGTGCTATGGGGCCAGGCTCGGGAGTGAATTTGTAACCGAAATCGGCAACTGATAACTATCGCATTTCAAGATTCCCGAACCTCCACTCCGACCTGTTGGTCCGGAAACGTGGTCGGACCAGATCACAAAGAGGCGGGAACGGCGGACATGGCTTGCTCTGTGTCATATAGGTGTGGATGTATCATCCTAGCGATGGGAAATCTCCATCCATCCAACAATCCCATGAGTCTTTGTCCGGCCTTCCAAGCTCTAAGCCTTGGGCTGAAGAACGGTTGTCGCGGCTTGACTATTTTCAGCATGATTTCAAGGGGGACAGCAAGGATTCCTTCTATTCCTAATAGTGCCGTGGAAAGTCTCGGGGACATCTTCCAGTAGCGGTAGTATAGGACGATTCCGTATGACTGGTCATACTCGACCCAAGAGCGGTTCTTCCTCGTGATATGGGACGCATAGTGAACCATCCGGCATGAAGGAAACAAATTGACGGGGATTCCGTGCCTCTTGAAGTTGAGAAAGGCATCAAGATCTGATACTCCGTTCAAGTAGCCTCTGTTCCATAGTCTCCCATTGAACATGTTCAGGACTCGCCGGTGGACCATGAAGAACGACCCGGCAGGGTTGTCCACTTGTACCATGTCTTCTCCATTCCATTCATAATGGACCCAGTAACTTGGCAATCGGCTTCCTAAGATCCGGCGGATAACTGCCCCTGTTCCGGTACTTGACAAAAAGAATACTGATGGAGTTACAAGTCTCATGGGACCCTGAGGGGAGCCATCTGGACTAATCAATTGTGGCGCAGCGACGAGTGCATTGGATCTAGAGCAAGATTCGAGCATCTTCAGAAAACTCTCATTGAAAATAATGTCAGGATTGGATAGGCAAACCCAGTCTCCATTGGAATGGTCAAGCCCTATTTGATTTGCCTCGCTCCATTTGATCCTTCGGTGTGAGAGGAGAACCTTCAGCCCCAGCTTTGATGCTTCAAGGGAATGTGAAAGTGCCTCCAAGTATTCTTTGGTCCCATCTGTGGAGTTGGAGTCAACCACAATTGTCTCAACTTCGGACATGTCGAGTGAGAGAATTGACTCGAGGCATTTCCTGATATGGCTGAGAGAGTTCCAAGTGGTGAGGACTATTGACAGCTCCGGCATTTACCGGGTTCTCCCAATTAGGGAAGCGAGCCGAATATTCGGGGGTGAGAATCGAGCTGTTTCAGCTTGAAGCCATACCCGGCTAGAATCTCAAATAAATCGTCTTTTGCATCTTTGTCATGAAGCTCAACTATTATCCGCCTGATTTTGCCCTGGTTAAGTGCGTCCTTCGCGCCTTTCAGGACCTTGAATTCCGCCCCCTCTACATCTATCTTAACGAGGTCAGCCATTTCTCGAACCTGGCTGTCGTATGTGGCTGCTGAAACAATTACGCTTTCCCTTCCGATATATGTATGAGCTGGTCCAGTTCCTGGCCCCAGTTCTGGATTGTACTTGAAGACGGGCATTAGGGTTTCCGCGGAACCGATGAATCCTTCGTGAGGGTCGATATAGAAATTGGCCTGACCGTTCATGTCGGAGAGAGCCAGGGGGAATATGGTGATGTTGTGTCTTGAACTACTGTCTATTCTTTTTTTTAATACTGGCAGAACATTCGGATTCGGTTCGAATGCATAAACCCGCAGGAAGTGAGAAGATAGCCGTGTGCTGTATATGCCCACATTAGCGCCCACGTCGACGAAAAGGTCTCCTTTGATGCGCGCAACTTCCTTCCATACTTGAGGTTCGATTGGTGGACGCTTATGGAGAAAGTACTTTTCAATGAGGAACTTCCAGTCTTTCACGCTCTACTCTCTTCCCAACTAGTCTGTAAATACCTATCTAGTTTGGTCAACTTCTCCCTCGTCACATTTGGACTCTCCTTCTGTATGGTAACTCTAGAACCCTTGTCCTGCACCAGTTAGTTTGAATGCAGACTAAGAAATAGCTCGTGGATCGCATTAAATGGTTGAACGAACGAATGAAATAGAAGAGACTAACTCTCAAGATGTAGACCATGCCGTCGGAAACCCTTGCCATCGCCACGAGAAATTGTCGGCTATGCGGTTCGCAGAAACTGACGGAAGTGCTCTCCCTAGGAAATCAATATGTTTCGGATTTCATCACTGCGACAGGGAAGCATCCGAAATCTCCTCTCGAACTTGTGCACTGCCGTGACTGCGGATTAGTTCAACTGAGACATACGTTTCCCAGGTCGAACTTGTACCGACATTATTGGTACCGCTCGGGAATCAGCAAGACTATGCGGGAGGCTCTGACAGATGTGGCGACTAAGGCCTACCAGGTGGCCAGGCCTAGCGCTGGCGACATAGTGATCGACACAGGTTGCAATGATGGGACTCTATTGCGCAGCTACCCAAGATCCGGGCTTACATTAATCGGCTTCGAGCCCGCTGAGAATCTCGTCGAAGATGCAAGGAAAGGAACTGACTGGGTTTTCAACGACTTCTTCGAAGCTGGTATATTCCGTAACAAATTTGGTAACGAGAGGGCCAAGATAGTCACAAGCGTTGCAATGTTCTATGATCTTGAGGATCCGAACGGCTTTGTTGGCGATGTCGCTAGGAGCTTGGCTCCTGAAGGTGTCTGGGTTGTCCAACAGAACTACCTGGCATCGATGCTTCAGATGAATGGCTTCGACAACATTGGTCATGAGCATCTAGAATATTACTGTTTGAGTACGATGGAGAAACTGCTGACTAGGCATGGCCTTGAGATTTTTGACGTTGAAACAAATGACGTGAATGGAGGAAGTTTTAGGACCTACGCAAGCCATCAGGGAGTGTACCCGATACGAGAGGAAGTAGAGGGGTTAAGACGAAATGAGGAACATCTGCAGCTGAATAGCAGCGAAGTCTATCGTACGTTCGCGGCGAAAATACGAAAAATCAAATCCCACCTGACGCAACTTGTCAAGAATGAGGTGGGCGAAGGCAAGACCGTCTACGTCTACGGAGCATCGAACAGAGGAAATACCATACTTCAATACTGCGGGCTCGATTACCGATTGATCAAGAAAGCTGCGGATGCAAACAGCGAAAAATGGGGACGAAGAACAGTAGGCACCAAGATTCCAATAGTCTCCAAAGAGGAGGCCCGAAGGGACAAACCAGATTATTTTCTCATACTACCACATCACTTCCTCGAAGAGATCAAACTTGAAGAGAAAGACTTCCTTAATCGCGGTGGAAAATTCATCGTCCCTCTCCCGGAGGTACGCCTGGTTAGCTGAAAATGGCACTCAGCGAGACGAAAGTGTACAATACTGCCGAGGCTAAGCCAACTTTTCGATTTCCCCTTCTACGGTCACAGTGCCTTGGTAGCCGCAGCTTGCGAGATGTAGGTCACGGGCGTTATCCACCCCTCGAGAGGAGCGCGTGATCTACGGACGGTAGCTCCGCACCGAGGGCATGATGGGGGCGTTCGAGATCGCCTCTTGAAAGAGGGGAACAGCCCGTCCATCGCAATCCTCGACATGCGGCTAATGTAGCTCTATGCTGGTTTCGGGGAAACCATAACCCACCAAGACTTTCTTCACTTTGTCTCGATGGTCACCTTGTAGAATTATGGCGTTGTTCTTCGAGGTGCCACCGCAGGCGCAGTATGTCTTCAGTTTTGTCGCGAGGTCCGGAAGATTGACGCTTTTCCCATCTATGCCCTCGACTATGGTGGCGGGTTTGCCCCATTTGCGCATTTCCATGCGCACTTTAACCGTCTGCTGCTCCATGCTAATGGTGCCGCAGACACACAGATCCTTGGGTAGGCCGCAGGTCGAACAAACGTCGGCCATGCTAGAAGCCCGGTGCTCCTTTGTAATCGTCCACAAGTGATTCTATCGTTGGCTTGCGTATTTAAGCGTGCCCTCATCAGGTCGCTTACATGCCTAGATAGAGGAAGAGGAGGAACCAGAAAAGCCAGGCCGTCGCGAGGGCAAGGATTACTGTCATCTTTTCCGTCATGCTTCTCCTGGGTGGTTTAGGGGCTTAGAGCTGAAAATCAGATTGTAACCTTGGGAAGGAAGGAACAGAAAGATTTGACGAGCGTCTGGTTAAGGGGGATTGGGCTTTGGAGCCTCTTATTGATTCAGGTCTATCTGGATTGCCATGTGTTTCCATCGCTTTCCAGGGGGCCTGTGGGGTTTTATCGGCTTCAGGGGCTATCGATAAATAGGTACAGCCCTCATATACGATAAGGCGAGTTAGAAGGTTCTCGATTGAGTGAGAGAATAACTGTCTCGATTGAGCTGGAGTTTCTTAACAAGTACCTGTTCAACGCTTTGAAGAGAAGTCTCTACAATGCGAATCCGAAACGAAAGCTGGACATTATCTATTACTACTCTAGGGATCCGAGGGTGAAGTTCTCTATCTCCATGACTGGGTATAGCACTACGAAGCCGAACCCTTCATCCCAATGGAGCACCGTATTCAATAACATTCAGAGCATGCGCCAGTATCTTCGCTAGTGTCTGGTCTAAGCGGCTAGGCCGAGGGCGTCTTTCAGGCCCTTGTACCTGTTGCGGACTGTAACTTCGGTGACGTTAGCGATTTCCGCGATTTCCTTCTGCGTCTTCTTTTCACCTTGCAGAACGCAGGCGACATAAAGAGCAGCCGCAGCGAGGCCCATTGGGTCCTTGCCGGCTACGACTCCTTTGTTTCTCGCGTCTTTCAGTACTTGGATGGCCGATTGCTGGGTCTGTATCGTGATTTCGGCCCGACTTGCAATCTTTGATATGCAGCGAATCGGGTCCTCGACCGGCATCGACATCTCAAGCTCTCTTAGAAGGAGACGGTAGCAGCGTGCGACGTCCTTTTTCTTGATTCGGCTTGCTGAAGCAACTTCCTTAAGGGTTCGCGGGGTCTCGCTAGATCTGCATGCTGCATAAAGGGACGCGGCTGCAATTGCAGCAATTGATCGTCCTCTGACCAGTCCACTATCGAGTGCCTTTCTGTAAACGACGGCTGAGTCTTCCTTGACGTTGGCTGGTACGTGTAGCCTGTCTGTTAGACGGTCCAGTTCGGCCATTGCTTGCGCTAAGTTCCGGTCAGAGGATGAGTGTACTCGGGTTCGGATCTGCCATTTGCGGAGGCGGAGCATTTCCATTCTTGTCTCGAAGGGTAGTTGTCTGCCGAAGGCGTCTCTGTTGACTCGGTCGATGACTGTTGAGAGTCCTTTGTCGTGGATGGAGAAGGATGTGGGTATTCCCACGCGCCCTCTCTCGTCCTTTTCCTCTTTGGTGAAAGCTCGCCATTCGGGGCCGCGGCTCATTAGGTTCTGGGAGAGGACCAGGCCACAGTCTTGACAGATGGTTTCTCCCTGGTCGAAGTCTTCTATGAGATTCAGGCTCGCGCACTCGGGACAGACGTGAACCTTGGGAGGGTGTGCGCTTGGAGAGGGTGTGCTCATGGGGTTTTCCCTTGGTTTCTCAGGAATGCTTGCGTCTCCGCTTTCCGGACTGGTTTTGGAGGGGCTTTAGAAGAGTCCAAGCTCGGAAAGCGAGAGCGACGCGTTCGATTTCGAATATAAGTGTTTCGACAAGTATATAGGCTAGGTCGGGTTCCGACGCCTCAAGGTTCCAACCGAATTCGGGTCTTTCGGTTCAGATGGAGGCTCCGCTCTCGCGACGCGAGAGGCAGTCGCTAAGACCCCCTTTTTCTAGAACCCTCCGCTGTCTGGCACTAATTCTGGCGCGACGGGCTGATCAAAGTACGGTCCGGGCTTGGATCGGTCGCGAATTATCCGCATTTCCAACGTGGAACATTCCCTGTTCCAAACATGCCTGTTCAGATCCCGATTCGGGGCTGATTCTGGGCGAATCACCTGCGAATCATGCACAGATTCAGAGCCTTTCAGGGACATCAGGCAAACCTTGCCAGAGAGGGCTGAGCGAGTCCCCTTTTCATTACCAAGTGGGTTCAAAAGAACTGAATATAACGACCGTTCAAGATCCAACTCACAGCAAATTGCGGTTCAGAAAGGCTACGCAAGCGCGGAATGTTCAATCGACCGATTCTTGGATTCTAGCTTTCTCCACTTCGACGAAACCTATTATGGCTGGTCGAGGGGCAACCGAGAACTTCGTAGCCCGGTGGTGTAGTGGTCTAGCATAGCATGGGCGTTTCGGGCCAGAAACACAGAAGCGTCCCTAGTCGGCTCTGGATCCCCTCAAACAGAGGGGTTGGAGCAACCTGCTGACGGGAGTTCGAATCTCCCCCGGGCTACCACGTCGATCGAATAAGGCTCGTTGTTTGCCCGTTGAGGCCGATGCTTAGAAGTTCTTTAGCTCAGAGCTCCAGAACCTTCGCAGAAGAAGCCCCGTAATCAGGCCCCCAATATGCGCGAAGAAGCCTCCGCCCGCGAAGAGGTCTAAACCAGCGATAAATATGATCAAGACTACGCCTCGGAGTCCTGTTGCTGCTCCCATTATGCCATAGACTGAGCCGGAGGCTCCAACTCCACAGCTTAGAGAGAGCGCGTTAGGGAAGCCAGTGAGAAAAAATCCTGCGAGATCGGCCCCAACAAAGGTGAGGCTCCCCGCAATACCGGTAAGGAAGAAAGTTGTCACCCAGCGGGTCTTCGTGACTTGTTCCTCAAGTATAAAGCCAAAGAGCAAAAGGAATAGGATATTGCTTGCGATGTGGATGATGCTTGCGTGAAGAAAAATTGAAGTCACCAAGGTCCAGGGATAGATAGGTAATGGCCCGTCGCACTGAGCCAGAACTAGAAGTATCTGTGAATTTTGTATCGAGAGAGGACTGATGAAGTCGCCAACTAGGAATCCAATGGCTATGTAAATACAGATGAGTATGAGGGAAAAGACAAGAGTTGGAGAGGTCAGGTACGGATTTGATTCCTCCTCCCCAGACTCTTGGAAATCCCTTGGCACGAGGCACGCCCGTCTTTGCCGTCATATAACCTGCAATGAAGAGAGCCCGCACAGCTAAATGGGGTGCTCCTCCTTCCATGGAGCGGAATCTGAAGGTCCCGCCATTCTGACCGAGGGATTCCGACTCTGGTGGACCACTGCCGGTTTAGGCAGAAAGAAGTTGTCGGCTTGGGCTTCGCCTTCTACGGCGGATCAAGAGAGCACCTAACAGGGCGGCCAGCGCGATTATGACCAATTGAGCCTGATTCGCGAAAATCGATTGGAGACCAGATTTCTGAATAATCCCGTTCAATGATGCTGGGTCAAATCGCTTCGACGCTGAACTGAATATCCATACTACCGCGAGTCCGCATGAAAGCATAAAGACGAATGCAAGGTGCCCGAAGCTTCTGTTCCTTGCCACCACCAGAGCGGAAGCAGGTCCAGGATTGAGCCCTTGAAACCGGCTCAGATCTTCTGTCTCTGCTAATTCCTCTAGTTCCATTTCGTCCCTTTCTCCAAGTTTCTGGCTGAGCTCGGCTTGCCTGGTCAGACTATCAAGAATGTCGTCAGCGGTAACCATGTCCTTCTTTTTTCTCGTCAGAGGACCAGAGAAACCGAATCGATGGCGTGCCCTAGGGGATCTGGAATCCGAACCCACCTTTTACTCCCCATATGTTGGTATTGGGCTGATCGCGGATTTGAGGATACGAGTACTGGTCAATGCCGGACCCGGTCACTTCTTCTTCGCCCACGTGACGAACGTGTGCTGCGGTCATCTTACTGGGTTCCAGAAAACCGAAGGAATTGCCTATGACAGCCCAAGGTTTATCCTTAAAATCGAGACCCCAAAGAGCGCGACTTGTCCCGATCGGCCCGCCCATACAAGCTTGTGGCTCTCGGAGGAACTTTCGATGTCTTGCATGCCGGCCACCGACATTTGCTCTCTGAGGCTTTCAAGCTCGGAGACGTGGTCTTGATAGGCGTTACAAACGACCAGCTTGTCGCGACTCTCCATAAAAAACACCAAGTTCGTTCGTTTTCAAGTCGAGTTCGCGACCTGGACAGGTTTCTGAAAACTCGGCGCTGGTCGCAGCGGGCAAGAATAAACGCGCTTCGCGAGCCTTACGGACCTGCTGCAAGTCAAAAGAGATTGCAAGCGCT
Organism: Candidatus Bathyarchaeota archaeon; assembly: GCA_005882895.1. GTDB lineage: Archaea > Thermoproteota > Bathyarchaeia > 40CM-2-53-6 > 40CM-2-53-6 > 40CM-2-53-6. Next base: position 25,893 of record VBBD01000010.1, read on the forward strand.
GATAGTCAGTAAAGGCACTCTTCCGAGCGGTCGTCGGTTGAACCGGCTCAGACAGCAGAATGGTCTTCAACCCTTGGATCTGGTGGTCGTCGATCTAACCAAGGCTGCCGATGGGAAACCGATCTCAACTACAAGGATTAGAAATGGAGAAATCGATCCTCAAGGGCGAGTCTTGAAAACTCTCCTTTAGAGGTTCAATTTATTGGATGTACGTCAATGGTCCAGTTTTTTGGATGACTACTTGGTCCTGGGTCCATAACCGCTTTCCGAAGAATAGACTTTCATCATCTGCTCTAGTTCCTGCATGAACCCCTCGCTCATATGCCACTTAGAATCACGCTTTTCTATGAAACCTGCTCCAACAAGTCCGTGAATCATGTTGTAGAATTGTCCGACACTCATGCCCCGCTTCGATATCCAATCCTTCCACGCTTGGATTGGTAGACCGCTCGGTTCCGCTTTCTTGACTTCTCTCCAGAAGTTGTGGGCTTCACCCGCTAGAAAGTCGCTCTTCCAAAAAACTCGACGGAAAAGTTCATCGGAGGTACCAGGCAGGTTGCCCGCCTTGAACAAGATCGTTGTCTTTTGCTTGGCCGGTCTTCGAACAGCTCTACGGGGCATGGGTCTCACGTCTGACAATCGCAATTTCCCCTCTCGTTTAATCCTTATGGTCGAGAAACGATCTGTAAGTCGAGAGAGAAAGATGGATTGTTGGTTGAGAAATTTCTAACGTAAATTCTTCGATGAATCACGTCCTACTTGTCCTCTTACATTCTTGCGTAACTTCTTGAGATTCGGCAAAACCTCGTAGTCTTGTAGGCCCACCGTTGCGGCTTCGGAGAGAACGTTTCGACTCATGAGAGACCCTTCCAATCCTAGGCCTCGTCTAGGAGCTGCTTCTTCTCCTCGAGGGAGAGCTCTTCGACGTAAACAGCCGTTGCCCTCAAGTCCTTGTGTCCCATGAGACTCTGAACTTTCCAAGGATCCCTGCCTGTTTTCCTGGCCCAGAAGGTCCCGAAATAGGCCCGCTGGCGATGATTATGCAGACGATCCCAGTCCGGAACACCTGCGAGTCTTGCATATTTTCTCAAGATGTTTGTTCCATGCTGCTCAGAAAGGGGAATGATCCTCTCTCCCTTCTGAACCTTCGAGGCTAGTTTCTGAGCAAGTCTAAGCCACTTTTCCCCCGGATAATCCGGTTCTATCTTTCCCCCCTTGAAGCGAATCATTATTGTCTCCTGACCCACATCCTCTTTCCGTATTCCTGGAAGGTCCACGACGCATACAACCCTCTCTCCTGTTCTCTTCCTCGTGTAGGTCACGTTGTTATGACAACCTACTATGCTCCCGATGCGCCAACCCCGCTCAAGCTGGAGTCCCAAGAGAAGTAGATCTCGAGGAACAAGTTGGGCCAACTCGAGAATACGATTTTTCTGAGAATCAGTTAGCCGGGTCTCCCCACGTCCATCTCTGCTTATTCGCAAAGGAGACCTCGCCCGCGTTCCCTTACCTTTCCGTCATTTGCTGAATCTCGTTCTTGTTCCTCGACGTGAGAAGGCACCTTGGGCTCGAATAATTCAACAATACTCATGGACATTGGCAGTGGGAATGGAAGGGGGGATCATGCACTATAAGACTTGCTAAAAGTGCAGTTTTAGCAAATACACGTGCGTATTAGTAGCATTGGGCAAATGGCATTCCACTCGACGTCCCCATCGAATGGGAGTCCCTATCGCGGGACGGCTAGGATGCCTGACCGGCTCTGAAAGAGCATCCAAGATTCAGGAGCAAAATCGATCGTATGACCGCAGTTTCAACGCGTCGACATGAGGCTAGAGGCAGATGGCGTGGATCGTCTTCTACCTGAGGCTCTCAGACAAAGGAATCATGCCGAAGGCCATGGCGTTTCAACCTCAGGAAGGCCGTTGGATCAGCTCAAACTGTTCGACAGCGAGAAGCCTTACTGGACCGGGCTGAGTGTTACTGCCAAATATTAGCGGGCAACGCGCCTGAGTCCAATTTTTTGGATGGACACCAATCCTCCAAAATTTTGGATGGACTAATAATCCGGGATTATGCTAGGTCGTATAACGCGGCTCGGATTTTCTTTGTCCTTGCTGTTGCTGAGCCTGCACTTGTTCCGGCGGCAGGCCCATTGGGGGAAGTGGTGGCGGGATCCCGAGGCTTTTCGACAAAAGAATCGCCTCGGCCATTGCTATGCTTGATACTGCTTGAATTATCGCTACCGGTGGCGGCCTACTCTGTTTGTGCTCCTCTATCATCCTAGAGATCTCCTCTTTTTCGCCGATCACTTGTGCGCGGCCTTTGACGCTTAGCTGGGCGATCGACGGGGTGTAATTTACCGTGAAAACAAAGGGAGCGTCAGCTGTGGACTCGTTCTTCATGTCTAATCCGACGATATTGATGTTAACAGCGATCTGGACTTGGGGTGGTAATTGTGACTCTTGGCCCCAGAAACGTTCGCCAGTGAGATTCGTAACTTGCACAGTTACTCTTAACATTCGACTTGCAGCGCAGAAGCTGGGGTCTTTGCGCGGGTATTATGGTTTCTGGCGGGTGTCTCCGCTTTCAGATATCTGGAGAATGCTCTTCTGAGCTCTCTGAACGATCAACTTGCGGCGATCAACTCTGATGGTGAGTAGATCTCCTTCTTTGAATGGAAAGCTAGAGTCATCAGTTAGCTTTGTAGGTAGATATATTCGGGGGGACCTGTATTGCGTGCCCTCAGATCGAGCGGGCTTCTTTGCTACCGCGAATCTAGTTAGGATTTTCTTAACCAATTTGCAAAGCCTTAACGGGTCGAATACCTGACGTATTTGCATCGTGAAGGGTTTTTAGGTATTGCCATGAGATTCGCGACATGTGGCTAGATTTGGACCAGCTCGTCCAGTTCTGGGAATTCGCTGCAAGATTAAAAGCCGAACCGCGCAGAGGCTGGCTCAAGAAGCTTCGTCTTCAGAGAACAGAGTCGGTTGCCGATCATTCGTTCGCGCTATCGCTTCTCTGTTTGTTCGAAGGTGAAAGACGAAGCTTCAATGTGGAAAGACTGCTAAAGTTAGCGCTATTGCACGACTTAGAAGAAGCGATTACAGGGGATCTAACTCCCGAAGATAAGGAGGCGAGGGGAGAAAAGGTCGCTAGAGCTCAGAAAATCTCTGCCCGAGAACAATTGATTTCGTACTTTCCACTGGAGAATCAGCGAGCTTACAGGGAACTATGGTCGGAGCTAGAGAACGAGAGGAGCAGGGAAGCACAGCTAGTTCACGAACTCGATAAGCTGGAGATGGCTCTTCAGGCGAACGAATATGCTAAGGGAGGCATTGAAGCGACGAAGTTGAAAGAATTCTACGAATCCTCTAGGACAGCAATCAAAGATCCCACGCTAAGGCGGCTTCTGGATGAAATATCATCTAGGAACTGAGAGCGGGATCATCGAGATCTGGGCCCCCGCTATGGACAATACCTCCAGTTTATTCTACAGTCAGGTTACTAGATTTGGCTAACGACAGCAACTCGCGCTTTAGCGGCCTTTGTTAGGTACTCTTTGGGAAACAAAGTCTTGAAGTCCCTCGCCAGGATCGACATGTATTCCCCGATTTCGTCTTCATTCATGAATTGGAACATGTAGCCCCCGCTGTAAGGCGAAGCTTCTCCTTCGCGCTTCATGAACTCTATATGCATTAGTGGGTCGCCTCTCTTGATAGTTATCGGCTGTCGCTCGTTGCTTAGGTTAACCAGTTCGAGGGCGAGGCGACCTATGAAACCGCTGTGGACTTTTGCAGCGTTCAGAAACGAGAGCCCCATTCTCCCATACTTGCTTTTGGCGGTGAGATGCGCCACAAATTCGGGGGGTGTAAACACGACTTCGTTGGAGATTAGGTTCTGGTGCTCCAGATAATGGAGCGTCCGTTCCTCCTTGACAGTAAGCACATAACCGTCTCCATCAAGGAGCCCGTAATCAAATGGATGAATGCACTTGTGAGCCTTAATCAGGCTAACGAGTTGGTTCTTCCCGATCACACACATGCGAACCGCCTGTTCGATAGTCCAATTTGATGGTTTCGGTAGGGAGAGGTATCACACGACTGAAGTCTGGACGACTTGGATAGAGAGGGCAGCCGGATTCGCCAAGACGAGAGAATCATCGAAGCTCACCAGCAATAGAACGTCCCCAAAGCCGTTCGGAGGGATTGGAAGTGTGAAGTTGGCGCTTAATGTCGGAGTATTTGATAGAGACACATGAGCGGCACCTATCAGCGCCGTCGAATTTGTCATGAATAACCGAATTGCGTCGTACCTCCCCGACGTTATCTGCGCAGAGGCCACGATTTGTGGCAAGAACTGAGTTGGAATGGGAATGAGATCGATGATTGGCGTAGTCTCATTAACGCTAACCCATCCCGCACCGAATCCAAACCCGTACGTGTGGAATTCCAAGGTCGTAAACTTGACGTACAGGTGATCAATGACTCCAGCCCTAGTCAATCCATAGATGTGGACCTTGATGGTGCCTTGAGTGATCGAGGGGGCCAACGCGATGACCAGCACGACGACAAGCACCGCGACGAAGAGAACTCTTCGCCAACCGGGGTAGAGATACATTGGTATTATCGCGCTTGGGAGCCAACACTGCTATTTAACGACCAACAAGCAACGGCGTTTCAACTCTCCCAGTTGGACGCAGGTATCCGCGCCAACAAAATGTCCGTTCCAGGGGTCGGGGATCAGTTACTCGGTCGTAGAATTCACCCGCGATATGGTCGCGTTTTACGCGTCCAGCGTTATTGTAGGGGCACACACATATCAACAGTCCTTTTCCTCCAATCGACTCGTCGCAATCCTATGAGGTGCTCGAGCAGTTCCAGAGTCTCTAGAAACGCATTGGACCGTCACAGCTATCCCCCCAGGGAGGACCGCCCTCTCGACAAAGGAATGAACTTTGCTGTAACCTTCACTTCATCATAGAATACCCGATCTTGCTCCGAGCCAGGGGACGTTAGAGACAAAAGCAACCCGCCTGCTGCACGCATGGTTCTAAGAGACGAAACAAGCTTGCCGCGTCAGACTCCCGTAACGGTACTTGCCCTTGGCGGGAACGCGATTCTTCAGCGCAACCAAGAGGGAACCTTCGAAGAACAATACGAGAACGTAAAGTCCACAGCGATTCAAATAGCGACTCTTGTGAATGACGGATTCAGAATTGTCATCGTCCACGGAAACGGCCCCCAGATCGGGGCGACTGTCATCAGACACGAGATGGGCCGAACAAAGGTACCGCCCTTACCACTTCACGCTTGTGGCGCAGAAACTCAAGGTTTCCTGGGCTATATCATTCAACAATCTCTACAAGACGAATTAGCTAAACGTGGAACTAGTAGAGCAGTTGTAACGGTCGTTACACAAGTCTTAGTGGAGCGGAACGATCCCGCGTTCAAGCACCCATCAAAGCCTATTGGACCATTCTATACGAAGGATCAGAGAAATGTATTGTTGAGAGATAGAAGCGACCTCGTTATTGAAGAGGATTCGGGCAGAGGATACAGGAGACTCGTTCCATCACCCGACCCTAAAGCTGTCATAGAGGATAAAGCGATCCGGGTCCTAGTTGACGACGAGTCTGTGGTCATTGCGTGCGGAGGAGGAGGAATACCTGTAATAAGACAAGGCGACCAGCTTCGGGGGGTAGAAGCTGTAATAGACAAGGACCTAGCAGCCGAAAGACTGGCTACATCGATTCACGCAGAGAGTCTTGTCATACTCACTGACGTTGAGGGGGTGTACCTCAATTATGGCAAACCGAACCAGCAATTGTTGTCGGAGATCAACCGAGATGAACTTGAGGGGTACGCAAAGAAGGGATATTTCGCCAGAGGGAGCATGGCACCAAAGGTGGAAGCCGTAATCAGGTTCCTTCGGAATGGTGGAAAAAGAGCGGTGATAGCTTCCCTCGGAGACTTAGGAAGAGCAATCAAAGGCTCTGCCGGGACACAAGTAACAAATTAAGAGCATCTAGCCGCTGTCATCCACTGAGCTGCTTCTACACCTTGCTCTATTCGGGTATAGTCGAGACGTACGCTAAGATCGAGGCAACCACCAAACGGTTGGAGATAACCCGTCTTCTCGTCGAACTCATCGATGCTACCCCACGCTCGATTATCGATAGGGTGGTCTACCTAACTCAAGGAAAGCTGTATCCCGATTTTCTCGGGATTGAACTAGGAGTAGCAGAGAAGCTGCTCTTTCGTGCTCTCGCGAAAGTCACTGGACAAACCGAAGAGAAGATTTTGGCTGTCTACAAGAAGTTGGGCGATCTAGGAACAGTTGCTGAGACTCTTCTCAAAGACAAAACTCAAGCCTCCTTTCACCGGGAAGCCCTCACGGTAGAGGAAGTCTACAATGTCTTCGACACGATAGCGCATGAGGCAGGCAAGGGCTCGATCGACTCAAAGCTCAGACATCTCACTGGTCTCTTGGGGAAGGCTTCTCCAACCGAGGCGAGGTATGTCACTCGAATGGCTCTTGGCCGGCTACGGCTTGGAGTAGCTGACATGACTATCCTTGACGCGCTCGCGATTTCAATAGGAGGGGGAAAAGAATCGAGGCCGATACTAGAACGTGCCTACAATCGGTCGTCGGACCTCGGTCATGTTGCTAAAACTCTCGCTACAGGAGGAATCGAAGCAATTGAATCGTTCAAAGTTACGGTTGGCAGGCCTATCCGGCCAATGCTTGCCGAACGGCTTTCCGACGCGAGGGCTATCCTCGTGAAGTTGAATGGCGAGTGTGCAGCCGAGTACAAGTACGACGGATTAAGAATCCAGGCGCATGTATCCACCAAGGAAGTAACGCTCTTCTCCCGACGTCTTGAGAACATCACTGACCAATTTCCAGATGTTCGGCACCTGTTGAAAAAGAACTTAGAGGAAGAGGCGGTAATCCTTGAAGGCGAAGCAGTCCCTGTTGACCCCTCTACGGGTGAACTTCTACCGTTCCAGCTGATCTCGCAACGTCGAGGAAGAAAATACGATCTTGAGAAAACAATTGGGGAGATACCGGTTGCCTTCTTCCCTTTTGATCTCCTCTACGCCGACACAGTTGACCTTACTGACCGTCCTTACCTTGAAAGACGCGAGCGGCTTCGAAAGCTGATTAGGAAGAATGAAAAGGTCATCCTTTCTAAACAGAAAATCTGCAATGACCCTGAGGCGCTAGACGAATTCATGGAGCAGGCGGTAGGGGACGGGTGTGAAGGATTAATGATAAAATCAATTGGCCCTGATTCAATATACAAGGCGGGGGCAAGAGGATGGGCCTGGATCAAGTACAAGCGCGAATACAAATCGGAAATGCAAGATAGCGTCGATCTAGCCGTTGTGGGAGCGTTCGCAGGCAGGGGACGAAGAGGAGGAACCTATGGCGCCCTGCTTCTGGCAGCCTATGACAAGAGCGACGACGTATTCAGAACGGTCTGCAAATGCGGTTCAGGATTTACCGACGAAGACTTGAACAAATTGCCCAAGCTACTTGAGAAATATGGAGTAAGTCACCCGCACGCGAGGGTGGATTCTAAGATTGTGCCAGACGTATGGTTCGTTCCGGGACTCGTGCTAGAGATAGTAGGAGCAGAAATCACACTAAGTCCCATACACACTTGCGGAATGAATAGGATCAGACCGGGAGCAGGTCTAGCCATAAGGTTTCCACGGTTTACCGGAAAATATCGTGAGGACAAGTCAGCCGAAGACTGCACTACTACAGATGAAGTGGTTAAAATGTACCGGGCTCAATTGAAGAAGGTCGCCGCGAATCGCTTGGCAGAAGCAGCGTAGATCGTGAGATCGCGATACAGGTTCCCGGACCAAATGCGTCCCGCATCACTCCAAGAGAGGTACAAATTCTACCAGCGGGAGTTCAAGACAAATCTCGTGCGGCAGTGGTTTCGAGGCTGGACGAACCCAATAGTTTTCGCGGTGGTCATCGGACGACATACCCAGATCTTCCCCGCTGAATATCGAAGGGCTAGAGACCAAACGATTCTCATCGACGAATACGAAGGGTTGCAGGATCTCCGACAATATTGTATGGAATTCAGGCCTGAATCCGTATACTACGATAGGAACGTTTACACCAGCTGGGAGGAAGCCAGACATGGGTCAAGCAAGATTGAAGAATTGGGTAGGTCATTTGGCCAACAATTAGCTTTTGACATTGATCCCGAGAATTTCGAGTGTCCAATCCACGGCACTCTTGAAGACAAGATGAAGAGGGGCCAAGGATTGTCCTTTTGCAGATTAGAACTCCAACTGGCCCAGGAACAAGCACTCGAGCTGATGGAAGAGCTGTCCGGATCCTTCACGGATCTTCGGATGGTTTATTCGGGAAGAGGTTATCACGTCCACGCTCTAGATGAGGAGACATTCCTCTGGACACGGAGACAACGCCTCGCATTGATCCGCTCCCTCGTACGCAAAGGATACCTGATGGATGAGTGGGTCACGGGTGGAGGCATGAGACTGATCAGACTACCCCACACTCTCAACGGGCTAGTAAGTCGCCTCGCTACACCGTTGGAAAGGATCGATGTCGGTTCCTTCGACCCCGTGACTAATCCTCACTGTCTTCCCAGCTTCGCCCGGAGCTGAAAGGTCTACTTCTTTCTTGGTTTCCGTTTTGACTTCTTCGGAGGTTTCTTTGCCGTTTTCTTCGTAACCCTCTTTGCTTTGGTCTCCTTTCCAGCATAGTAATAGTACGCTTTTCGTTTCTTCGCCACAGCGCCGGGACGTTTCGCAGGCATGAGCCATAACTTGACGTTGTGTGTCTTAACATTTGCCAGGCACTGGCCAGCTCTAAGAGCCTTCGAGCATGGAAATAATTCGCTTGTGAGTTCCCTCTATGCTCTCGACTCCTGTGTTTAGCAATAGACATTTGACGTGGAACTTGGAAATCATCCGTCGAAAGAACTGTTCTTGGCGAGCATGGTCCAGCAGTAGCAAATAGGGATTGTACCAAGGTTCACCAGCAAGCTTCCCCCACATTTCTTTCGGACCTGCACCAGGGCGCACCATATACTCCCCCTTCCTTAGGATCTTTATCGCCCCGTCAGCATCCAAGTGGGCTTCCGCAGGACTCTTGTCGTCTCTCCGCAAGAGAACTAGTAGCCTGATTCTTGCCTGATCAGTAACCTTTGCTGGCCCAAACACTTTCTCACGTGGAACCAGTGCTCTGCTATTTCCGAAGGCGTAGTAGCACCAGAGCAGGCCTTCATCGAACACGCACTTGCCGCTTGTCAGTTTGCAACCTGTCGGGCCCTGGGTGAACTCGCAATTCTCTTTCTTCGCAGTGACGTTTTCGCACTTGCTTTCGTCGAAGATCTTTCGGAGCCAGGGTTTGCTCATCTGGGTCTCTGTTCGCATGTAGAGGCTCTTCTCAGGTTGCCTCCCGACCAAGTAGCCGAGTTGTCCTCCTTCGTTATGGTCGATGTAGACCCAGTCGTCTCCAACGATTCTCCCTCCGGGAAGCTCCATCAGCTTGAAGGCCTGTGTCGTCTTGCCGGTTCCTGTCGGAGCAACGATTATGACTCCTTTGCCCGAGACGTCGACGCAAGCCCCATGTATGGAGTGAGTATTCCTCTTCTCCTCCATGATTGCAGCGGCCATGCCCAAGGCCCAGCTTTTGCACTGTCCGTAGTATTCTGTGTTGAAGAATACTGACTCGTGTGTTTCTGGGCAGTAGTAGGCAGAAGGCTCATGTCCCTCAATCCCGTAAGCTGAGTACATCTTTGCGTCGGGGTGGGAAGAATCAGCGGCCTCCTTCCAATTTAGCTTCCAAAAATCGTACTGATGCTTACTATTTCCGTAGAACTCGATTGTAACGCCGTTGAGGTTAGCCTTCGAGCGTGCTGCTCGCGCCTCTAGGAGCTTTTTCTCGGCAACAATTTTGAGTGTTTCAAACTTCGCTTTGGGTACGTTCTTGTCGCTTTTGACTCGGGCGGTGGACGCTGTGATGTAGTTGTCCAGTTTCACGTCTTATGGCTCCGCGTTGACAGAGCGGCAATAGCCTCGAATATGACCTTTACACCGACGGCGGCAGTCTGGCCCGAATCTAGCTGTGGAGATACTTCGACAAGATCGAACCCGACAGTGTTCTTTTCCATTGTAGCATCAATCAATGTGAGAAGCTCATCGGTCGAAAGCCCGTCCGGTTCAGGATTTCCGACACCTGGGGCAAATGCCGGATCCAGGACATCAATATCCACTGTCACGTAGCTGTGCGAAAACCCAGACAGGAATCCTTTGATTCTCTGAGCTGTCTTCTGAAGACCCCCTTTCCTCAAATCCTGCGGAGTAATAATCGTGACCCCCGATTTCATAGTGAAATCCAGTTCAGACTTGGAAAGGGCGCGTATTCCGATTTCCATGAGGTGATCCGAGCCAAGCCGCTCGGAGACCCTACGCATGAAGGTTGCGTGAGAGAGTTTCTCTCCCAGAAATTCGTCTCGCAGGTCAAGATGAGCATCAAAGCTCACCAGGCATGTGTCCTCTGGCAGGGCATCAGCCGCTGCTTTGGTTATGGAATGTTCCCCGCCTACCATAATAGGAATCTTCTTTGCGTCTATCAGCTCAGAACAAACAAACTTGACCCTACCTAGAGTCTCGACAAGGTCCTCAACAATATCAACATCTCCCCAGTCGTGAACCGCGACTTTCTCTAGATCTACGCCTGACCTAACGCTGTAGAGCTCCATGTTAGCTGATATATCTCGGAGGGCTCCGGGGGCAAACTTTGATCCAGCCTTGTAGGTGCTGGTCTTATCGTAAGGAACGCCGAAAAAGACAAAACGCGACTTGTCATAGGTCGACGATATCCCTGTGAATGGAACCCTGGTTGACAGGTATAGTTTCGCTCTGCTCAAATCTGCTCGACACTCTGCGGGAAGTCATTGTAAAGCTTATTGGGGAAGATGCTGACCCGGCGTCCGAACACTGCGATGCCTAAGCAAGAAGTGAAGCAAGAGTCGAAAGACGAGGCGATTTCCGCAGGAGTGGTAAGGCCGGTTGGTCTCTCTTTCTCCTCGTTCTTCTACGCCGCGTCGGGCCTTTACTACCTCATCTATCCTTTCGTCGTACAAGACACGTCGTTGTACCAGTTGTACATCATAGGAGCCTTATCGATAGTCGGCTCAGTGGGAATAATGAGGGTGACGAGGTGGGGTCTCTGGGTAGGGCTCGCCCTGTTTCCGCTTCAGATAGTGGCCCCTGCGTTCGCTCTGATGGCTGCCCTACAATACCCGGGTGTAGCTTCAAGTAGCAGCGCGTTATCTTACATTGTGTCACTTGTAATTCTGATGTTCTTTGCTTCCCTGACCTTCCTACTCGTTCTAGACAAGAGAAGGACCTTCAAGTAGCCGACGGAGTTTCTCTCGCTATTCGTGAGGGAGTCTCGATCCGTTTCGAAGATGGCTTCGCGTCTCTAGCTTTTGTTGCGTAGCAACGTGGGCACGAGACTAGAGGCCGACGTCCTTTGGATCTGGCTTGAATCATTTGGAAACCACAGACATTGCAATGGCGTGTTAGAAGGGTGAGATTGCCGAGCTGGGGCAATGGAAGCGTGAAATCGCATCCAGTTTGCCACTTTCCATTGCAGCCGATGAATCTCTTGCCGGACCCGCGGCTACGGACGACCGCAAGTTTCAGCCCGCATTTCGGACAAGGGAGTTCAAAGGTAACGCCAGCAACTCTTTGTGCTACAATAACCTCGGAGAGCTGGGAGCCAACCTCCTCTTCCTTTTCTGCCAACGAAAGCATGATCGATCGAAGATGGTCCAGCGCTTCTACTAACACACGTCGTCTGGATGATGTTCCATTCTGGATGTCTTGCATCAAGTTCTCTAAGTTAGCCGTGAAAGACGGGTCGAGGATCAAGGGACAGTACACCGAGAGAACCTCATTGACCTTGTCGGCGAGTTCGCTCGCCTTCATCCGTTCGTCCCTCACGTACCCTCGTCTGTAGAGAAGATCAATGATGCTTGCTCGAGTGGCCTTCGTTCCGATATTCATGTCTTCCATTTTCTTCAACAGACTACTGGGATTGTAACGGTGAGGCGGTTGCGTGAACTTCTCGACAGATTTGATATCGCGAATCTTTGGTCTGTCGCCGATTTTCAAGTCAGGCAGAGGTCTTGAATCATCAAATACATACGGCCGGTAGAATTCGATCCAGCCCAGTTTGACGATGCGTGAACCTGAGAGAAAGAATCTGTAGTTGTTGTGATTGAGAATTACTCGTAAACTCGTCTTGAGGCTGGGGTCTGAGAAGGTAGCCATGAATCGTCGGGAAATGAGATCGTATAGTTTGGCCTCTCCTCCCAACAGGGGGCCTTTCGGTGATTCGCCTGTAGGGAATATTGCAGGGTGAGCGGGATCCTCTTTGGGACCATTGTTCGGACGAAGATCGCCCTCGGTCATCAGCTTGGCGACTAAAGGTCGATATTCGGCATGAGACGCGATTCCCTTTAGGATTTCAGCGTACCCGATATCTGGCGGGAGTTTCTGGCTGGACGTCCGGGGATAAGAGATCAACGCGTCGAGGTACAATCTCTCAGCCAAGGCAAGTGTCCTTGCGGGAGAGTTGCCAAAGTGTCGATATGCCTCGGATTGAAGGCTAGACAGGTCAAACGGGTAGGGGGAATGCTGTTGAGTGTCGCGAGATTCTACGCTCCTGACGTCAAGGACGGCGCCTCGACACTCATCGCACACAATCTTGGCTTCAGACTGCGAGGCAATCTTGTCCTTTTCGTATTCCAAAGAGTAGATCTTTCCGTCGTGAAGAATTGTCGAATTTATCGTCCACAATGGAACTGGGACGAAACAGGATATCTCCTCCTCTCTTTCCACAACGAAGCCTAGGGTTGGCCCTTGTACTCTTCCAGTGCTGAGCGTAGCATAGCCTCTACCCTGCTTCAAGGCGGATTCTGTTAGTAGTCGCGAGAGATTGATTCCATAGAGCCAATCCAGTTCATGCCGGCATTTCCCCGCATTCACCAGAGAAAGTTCGGGCTTTGAATCAAGCTTCTGAAACGCGAATCGAAGCTCTCTCTCAGTCATGGTGCTAAATTTCATTCTGAGGGCGCTAGTGTGGGCTCCATCACACGCATACTGCAGAATCGTGTGACCGATGACGGAACCTTCAATGTCATAGTCGCACGCGTTGATGAAACGACCTATGTTTGTTGCGATAGATCCGATGACTCGAACCCATCGAGCCAATCTCGCCGAGGTTCGATCAACTAGATGCTTCGGTGCCCAATGATAATCCCAGACAGGGTAGGAACGTCTACTTGATCGACCCTTCGAGTCGACACCATACAGATGTCCGAGAGCCGAGCAGATAATGAGCGGCCCAGTTCTTGTGTGGCACTTGAAATACGGAACACCCTGCGATTCTAGTTTTTGGGGGAGATTCTCTTCGTCTAGGGCTCTGGCGACGCGCTGAGCCGCATCTGGTTTCTCGCAAATGATCAGTGTCTTGATCTATTTCCACCTCTCAGGGTTGTGAATCAGGAACCGAACTACCTCTCTGGCGCGGTCGCCCGTTTCAGGCAATACAACTAGACGCTTGAGAAAATCTTCGTGTGTCAGGTTGCCGTAGGCAGCAAACCAGAGCGAGTATGCGCCTTTGACCTTGCTATAGGCCTCGGAGTGGTTGGCACATAGGTCTGTGTTAGCATCTACAATTTTCATTCCACAGACAGCGCACTGATCCAGATCTTACCTCTCCATTCTCATGGTACCCACACTGTTAGATCCTAGAGATTCTAACCTGAGCCAGCAAACGTCTGCCTATAGATGTGAGTCCACATTAAATGTGCTAACGATCGCGTCTAAAGCAAACTGTTTTAACTGTATTACCTTAAAATTGTCCGCTGGAAGTCCAACCATTGGCAGACAAGAGAGCTGTATTAATCATCGTCGACGGAATGGCGGACAGGCCCCTGATCGATCATGACTACAAGACACCTCTGGAATACGCTAACACTCCTAATATGGACAGGCTAGCCAAAGGAGGCCTAGTCGGACAGCTTGACCCTATATCTCCCGGTGTACGCGCTGGAAGCGATGTTGCAAGCCTAGCCCTGCTCGGATACGATCCCGCGAAGTACTACACAGGAAGAGGAGCCTTGGAAGCTATCGGTGCTGGAATCGAGCTTCGCCCAGGCGACGTAGCATTTCGATGCAACTTCGCCACCGTTGATGATGACTTCCGCGTCGAAGACAGACGCGCCGGACGAATCAGAAGGGGAACCTCAAAACTTGCCAAGGTGGTTGATGCAATCAAGATTGATGGTGTGCCAGGAATCAAGACGATTTTCAAGGCGACAGTTGATCACAGAGGGGTCCTAGTTTTACGAGGTGAAAAGCTGTCGAGAATGGTTTCTGATGTGGATCCGAAAGAAGATGGTGCGAAAATCGCGATCTCACGAGCCCTTGATGGCAGCGAGGAAGCGAAACGAACATCTGCCGCAGTTAATGAATTCGTCAAAAGATCACATGAGGTGTTGCGAGAACATCCTTTGAATCAGGAACGAGCGAATGATGGTGAAAAGGCAGCTAATATTGTTCTGACAAGGGGGGCGGGAACGATTCCCAACCTTCCAAGCTTCAAGTCAATGTTCGACCTCCGAGGATGCTGCATCTCAGGAACCCCGATGGTCCAAGGGATAGCGACAGCCGCAGGAATGGAGGTCATGGATATCAGGGGCGCAACTGGCGGTATCAAGACAGATTACGAAGCAAAGGCCAAGGCAGTCATCGAAGGAAGCAAAGACAAGAACTTCGTTCTCGTCCACGTAAAAGCACCCGACATAGCAGGTCATGACGGCGATTTCAAAGGCAAAGTTAGAACCTTGGAAGAAGTAGATACGCTTGTAGGCCATATCATAGACGAAGTCGACATTGGACTCAACTATGTCGCGCTAACAGCTGACCACGCTACTCCCGTAGGTTATGGAGCTCATACCGGCGACCCGGTCCCGGTCATAATCGGCGGTCCAGACGTCCCTGCAAGTCGAGTTCTCAAGCTCAGCGAGGCCTCAGCCGCCAGGGGAAACCTAGGTAGGATTCGAGGGCTTGACCTGATGCCGATAATTACAGACCTCGTTGGTCGGAGCCGACTCTACGGTTCCTAACAACGGCATCTGCCAAGCTCTCCTCGGCTTACTGAAAGTCTAGTCGAGAATTCTTCTAAGTATCAACGACGCGTTCGAGCCTAGCGATGAAATAGCCTGCAGTTCTGTCTCTGTGAGGATAGAACCGTCGACAATTGCTTTGGCCCAGGAGGCCTAGTGAGCCATAATCTTGCAAGATTGGACGAGTCTCGAAGTCAATATGTGCAGACAGAAACCTTGACACCACAAGTTCATTCTCTTCAATTGTCAAGCTGCACGTGCAGTACAAGATGCGGCCTCCTGGACGTGTGTACTTTGAAGACTCTTCGAGCATCATGGATTGCAGGACAGAGAACTTGTGGACGAGCTTCTGAGAAAGATGCCATTTCATTCGAGGGTTTCTGTCAAGAATGCCGGTTCCAGTGCAGGGTGGGTCGACAACCACAAGATCAAATTCTCCCTTAAGGCCTAGATTTGAGGCGTCCTCAATTAGGGGCGAGGCGATCTTTACCCCGAGTCTTTCCGTTTCGCTACTCCACGATGCCATTCTATTCTTTGAATAGTCTACCGAGAGGATTCTTCCGCGATTTTTCATAAACTGAGCCAACGTCGCTGTCTTACCACCAGGGGCGGCGCAGAGATCTAAGACAGCTTCTCCGGGAGCAGGATTGGCCGCCTTGACCGCTAGGAAGGAGGCCAAGTCTTGCATCTGGAAGACCCCCGTCTCGAAGTATTTCGCTAGGGTCGAGGGTGACCCGGCCAGTATATGAATACCAGAATCGGTTTCTACTAGTTGACCCGAGTACTTTCTCAATTCAAGAGGAAGGCCAACTCGTCCACGATTTCGCAGCGGATTGACCCGAACGTATCGAGGACGCGGGGGTGGGGAAAGGATCTTGAGACCGGTTTCTCTACCGAAGTGGTAGAAGCAGTACAAGACCCACCAAGGCGGATTGTGGGTACGAAGGCCTACCCGCTCGCTCTCGCTCATAACACTCGAGGCGTCGGGAGGTCCGTGCGCTACTAGGTATCCCAGTAACTGTTCGAGACCTGGACCTTCAAGCTCAGATGATATTCTTCTTAACGCGCGAACAAGATCAGCCTTTGGATCGGTATTGTCCGCGAGCACGAGGTGGGCGGTGAGATGGAAGAGAGCTAGGCCCTTTCTGTCAAATTTCTCGCCGGGAAATGCCGTCTGGACTTCTCTGTTCAGCATGTCAAGGCTCGAAACCGTATCAATAACTAGTGTAAGCGCTGAAGATCTCTCGTGTCGGAGTTGAGGATTAGCAGAAGCGATTCTTGAAACCGCGGATCTTTCACTGCTTCCCTGTGACACAAGAAGCAGAGCCTCTCGGGCGAGTCGCAGCTTGTTCACCAGGTTCGATTCGCGCATTTTTCTTGCATCCTTACGGGGAACCTTTTTACCGATAAGCCCTTCCGGCTTTGGCTCCATATGATGTCCAGCCTTGACCACTACCTAGCAAAGCCTCAACCCGAGACTTCGAAGCCCAAGGCTCTGACGAAGCAGCAGCTCGGGTTCAAGCCTGAGACTCCAAAGGAGATGGCCCAGTCATATTTTGTCGGGGCCGGGTATGATGGCGAGAGAAGAGCGGTATTCCTCAAACTCTACGATCCTCGAACCGAGAAAATACAATTCTGGTACGACAACACGGGCCACACGCCCTACTGCCTCTCCAAGGACACACCCGAAACTCTACAGAAAAACAAGGAACTGATGAGTCATCCTGGACTTCTAGGACTTGAGCCAACGAGACGATTCGACGCTCTGGAAGGCAAAGATATCCCCGTTACTGTTGTTCTGGCGAAAGATCCTCTTTCCATCGGCGGAAGACCAAGCGGATGCATCAGAGACATAATTACTGCTTGGGAGGCCGACATCCGATACGTCGAGAACTACATTTACGATAGACATCTTGAGCCTGGAATGTCCTACAACATCCATCAAGGCGATCTCAAACCGGGAGCCTCAGCCCAAGTCCCAGCTGTGAAAGAGGCAATCGAAGAAAAGGACGAAGAGTACCGAAAGCTGATGGAACGATGGCTACGCCTCCTCGAATACCCCGTTCCAAACTATAGGCGCCTCGCGCTAGATATCGAAGTTTACCAGCCAGTTGAGACGAGGGTTCCGGACCCGACTGCGGCAGAGTACAAGGTCATCTGCGCCAGCCTCCGCGGATCAGACGGCTCAAAGAGAGTTCTGCTTCTCAAACAAACCGGCACAGAAAGTGTCGAGCTCCCTGGGATTAAAGTCGAAGTGTACGATTCCGAACCCGAACTCGTTTCCGCTGTTTTCAGGGCTTTGAACGATTACCCGTTCGTCCTAACCTTCAACGGAGACGGCTTCGACCTCCCATACCTCTTCCACAGAGCCCTAAACCATCTCGGTTTCTACCGGGACCAGATACCCATCGAGCTCGGAAGAGAATCCGCTACTGTGAAATACGGTGTGCACTTGGACCTTTACAAGTTCTTCTTTAACCGGTCCATTCAAGTTTACGCCTTCAGCAATCGATACAGAGAGGTCACGCTAGATGCTGTTTCTGAGGCGCTTCTCGAAACTGGTAAGCTGGATATTTCGGCGTCAGTCTCCAGATTAAGCCCGACAGAACTAGCGGCATATTGCTACCAAGACGCCGAGCTTGTGATGAATCTGACAACATTCGACGGGGAGGTTGTGATGAAACTGATCACTGCGCTCTCTCGGATAAGCTTCCTCCCCATGGAGGACATGGCCCGTCAGGGTGTATCGGGCTGGATCAGAAGTATGCTGTTCCGCGAACATCGAGCACGAGGGTTCATCATTCCACGGTCGGAAGAGATCACTGCCAAGAAAGGGTCGACTAGCACGACCGCGGTTATCAAAGGAAAGAAGTACAAAGGTGGGATGGTTGTTGATCCGGTTCCGGGTGTCCACTTTGGTGTCGCCGTGCTCGACTTCGCCTCGCTATATCCATCTATAATCAAAACCTGGAACTTGGGCTACGAGACAATTTTATGTGGGCACACCGACTGTCGAACCAATAAGATCCCGGACACGGACCACTGGGTCTGCAGACACCGAAAGGCAATGGAAAGTCAACTAGTAGGGTCGCTTCGAGACCTCAGAATACACTGGTACAAACCCAGAGCCAAAGACAAGGGACTCTCGCTGGAGAAGCTCACATGGTATCAGGTAGTCCAGAACGCTCTCAAGGTAGTACTGAATGCGAGCTACGGGGTCTTCGGCTCGGATAGGTTCTCGCTCTACTGTCCCCCTCTCGCAGAGTCGACAGCGGCTGTTGGAAGATACGCGATAACAAACACGATTCAAGAAGCAAAACGACTAGGGATTGAGGTGTTCTACGGAGACACCGACTCACTCTTTCTCGGCACGCCGGCAAGGGAGAAGCTGGACGAGCTGATCCATTGGTCCAAGAAGGAGCTTGGGATGGAGCTGGAAGTTGACAAGAATTACCGGTATGTTGCTCTCAGCCTCAGAAAGAAAAACTACCTGGGGGTTCATCCTGACAACAAGGTCGACATCAAAGGACTCACTGGCAAAAAGAGACACATCCCCGAGTTTCTCAAGAACACTTTCAACCAACTTGTGGAGATTCTAGGTCAGGTCAAGACGCCGACCGACTTCGACGTGGCGAGGGTCAAGATCAAGGACCTTGTGCAAGATTCGTACAGCAAACTGCGAAACAGGAAGTATTCATTGGACGACCTAGCGTTTAACATGATGATCGGAAAATCTGTCTCCAGTTATACGAAAACAACTCCGCAACATGTCAAAGCTGCCCAGCAATTGAGTGACAAGGGAGGTGACGTCAGAGCCGGTGACCTGGTCAGCTTTGTCAAAGTTACCACGGGAAGCGGAGTGAAACCTGTTCAACTGGCAAGCATTCATGAGATTGATGTCGAAAAATACAACGAATACATCCGGTCAACCTTTGAACAGGTCCTCGACTCAGTAGGCCTCGACTACGAAGAGCTCACCGGAGCAAGGAAGCTGACATCCTTCTTCTCTGGAGCTTAGCGTCGTCTTGCTTACGATAATTCCCGTGAAAGGGATCCCAGACATTGAATTAGGCGACAATCTGGGTGAGATCATTGTCGCCAGATTGAAGGATCAGGGGGAGGAATTTCAAGAAGGTGATGTGACGGTAGTGTCTCAGAAGGTTGTCTCAAAGGCAGAAGGCCGAGTCATAAACCTGTCGAAAGTAACGCCTTCACCTTTCGCATCTTTTGTTGCTAAGGAAGCAGGCAAGGACCCGCGCCAGGTCGAAGTAATCCTCCGAGAAACGCGAAAGATCGTTAGGATGAAGGCCGGGCATCTGATCACTGAAACAAGGCACGGATTCATCTGCGCGAACGCTGGTGTTGACGCCTCGAACGTGGCGAAGGGAAAGGACATTGTCACATTGTTACCCTTAGACCCTGATGCCTCCGCCGATCGTATCGGCATTACGATCCGAAAACTCACGGGAAAAGCGATACCTGTCATCGTAACCGACACATTCGGCCGGGCTTGGAGGATGGGCCAGGTCAACTTCGCCATAGGGATATCGGGAATGAAGCCGATCCACGACTACAGGGGAACCAAAGACATGTACCGGCACACTCTTCGTGTGACCGAAATCGCTGTCGCAGACGAACTCGCTTCGGCCGGAGAGCTAGTAATGAACAAAGCCGACAAGATCCCCGCCGCTCTAGTCAGAGGATACAAGATCAAACGGGGCAAGGGCACAGGCAAGGACCTTCTAAGACCAGAGGAAATGGATCTTTTCAGGTAAGAAGCACCATAGTTCTTACGCCGGCTAAGTCTTAATGATACCGGGAACTGATCGAGAGGACGAAGGCGAGATGACAATGGAGCCAATCAAGCCCCCAATGCCTGTTCACGTCAGGGATATTCAGAATTTCGCGCGGCTATCATTGGCCTTGACAGAAGGGTCCCAGATGATCTGGAGCTTCAAACACAAGTCCAGCAGCATCCTAGCATTCTTCACCGCGTACATGTACTGGGATGGAGAGATCCCAATACTAGCGTATACTGAGGCTGACTTCGATAGGAGCAAACCGTTCCTTGCATACAAGAGCGATTCTCCTAAGGGAGAGGAATGGCAGTTCTGCGACGAAGCAGACGACACTCGGTTCAAGTACGCGTCGGTAATTGACGTGAAAAGCTTGCCAGACGCTTTCGCAAAGAGTATCGAAGGCGATTTTCCAGATGCCCCTGATCCTGTTCTAACCGAGCTTCAGGATACGAAGTCTTTGGCAAGGGTTCTACTCACCCTGTCGATGCGAGACGGCAACGTCTTTCCTCTGTGGCACTTCCGCAGAGGAGACAAACACATACTGGGCAACTGCATACCATTCGAACACTACTACGACTCCGACGCCCTTCCAGTCTTCTTCTATACGTCAACCATGACTGCACCTCCAGGACCGTTTCTCAAGTATCTGGCAGCAAGACCCCATGGCGAAAGGCTGGAATTCACAAACGCCGCCACGGATGCAAAATACTTTTACACAAAGGTCATTGATGTCCTCGACTTTCCACTCTTTCCGAAGTAGACCCGGGCCAAAGACTTTTCAGCAGTAGACATTCTCTCTGGCACCGTTGGTATCGTCTTGCCAAGAGAAATCAGGGTCGCCATTGCCGGAATTGGAAACTGCGCCTCAAGCCTCGTCCAAGGAACAGAATTTTACCGTACGGCCCAGAAGAAAATCGGACTGATGAACGACAAAGTTGGACCCTTCAAAGTATCAGATATTCGATTCGTCGCCGCGTTTGACATTGACGAGAGAAAGGTTGGGAAAGACCTGTCAGAAGCAGTCTATGCAGAACCTAACAACACAAGAAAAATCGTTCAAGCGCGCCCCATAGGGGTCAAGGTCCAGATGGCCCAGCCTCTAGACGGAATCTCACCTATCGCCGGCGACAAGATACAGCAAAGCAAGGCGAAACCCTCCAACATTACAAAGGTTCTCGAGGACGCGAAAACCGATGTGCTGGTCAACCTGACTCCAACAGGCGCCTCAAAGGCCAGTGAAATGTACGCCCAAGCAGCATTGCAAGCCGGGAGCGCATTCATCAATGCTACGCCCGCAAGGATAGCTTCGAACAAAGTGTGGCAAAGCAAGTACAAGAAAAAAGGGGCCCTCGTCGTCGGTGATGATATTATGGACCAGATCGGCTCAACAGTCCTCCACAAGAATCTCCTATCCTTGCTAGTCGACAGGGGCATACAGATTGGAGAAACATACCAACTCGACATTGGAGGTGGAACGGAATCACAACTAGCCCTTGATAAGAAAAGATACGAGATCAAGCGAGGTATAAAGACCGCCGCTGTCGCTGCTGCAGTGCCTTACAAGTTCCCAATAGTCGCAGGATCATCCGATTTCGTGGATTTCATGGAGAACCGACGGACAAGCTACTTCTGGATCAAAGGAGAATACTTCGCCGGGACAGACTTCACCCTCGACATGCGCATCTCCCTCGAAGACGGACCCGCATGCGCAGGCATTCTAACCGACGTCATACGAATGGTGAAGCTCGCAGCAGGAAAAGACCAGCGCGGAGCACTGAACGCCGTATCATCCTATGGGTTCAAAGCCCCGCCGAAACGCGTACCTCTAGAAAACCTTAACCAAGAACTAGGCTGGATGCCGAAGGGTCCGAGGCCGAATTGAGGCAGAACAGCCAGAAACCATTCAAAGAACGAATCCTACAATCCTCACGGTCCAAGCAAAGCCGGATAGTTCTCGCTATCGATGTCCACGATGGCCGACCTAGAGAACTGACCGACCAGGCAATCGGTCTGTTCGAACAAACCCGCCAGTCAATATGCTCGGTGAAATTCGGACGCCAGACGATTCTAAGCATTGGCCCCGAGAGAACTTCTGAACTGCTAAGCAAAATACGCGGTTATGGGTTTACCACGATAATAGACGACAAGCTCAATGATATCGACGAGACGAACGCGGCGATCACAAAAGCTTACGTCAATATTGGATTCGATGCCATAACCGTCAACCCGTTCACGGGATGGAAAGGAGGCCTCGAGACCACGTTCAAGTTCGCCCATGAGCACGGAATGGGGCTCCTAGCGCTCGTCTACATGAGCCATCCAGGAGCCTCTGAAGGATACGGACAGAGAGTCTTGCTGGGAGCCGGATCCAAGAAGACCAGACCCGAGTTCGAAATCTTCGCCGAAAAAGCAGTCGAGTGGAAGGCCGACGGCGCCGTAGTGGGCGCGACCCGGCCCAACATAGTTCGGAGAGCCAAAGAAATTCTGGGTACCAGCGTACCGATATTCTCACCAGGAGTTGGGACACAGGGCGGAGAAATAGCCCGCTCTTTGAAGGCGGGGACAGACTATTTCATAATCGGAAGATCAATTACAGAAGCCCAGAACCCCGGAAAGATTGCCGAAGAATTCGCAAGAGTGTCTATTAGTCCACACGATTAAGATTGGCCCGGCTGCCAGAGCTCACGTCGCAGGAGATCACGGACCGCTGCCCTAATGGCATCGCTTCTGCTGTGATAGATTCCAGCCTTGACCAGCTGGTCAACATCGTCTATGAGCTTCTCAGGAAGCTTAACGGTTACGAGCCTCAAAGCGACAGCAACGCTTCTTCGAGCAATAAGAGGAATAAGGGTTTCCCCAGTTTTTCCGGTAACCTATTTATCCAGCAAAACGGTATGGAAGCTTTGACAAATTATGGGTGGCGCCAAGAAGAAAAGCATGGCACAGATGGAAAAGACTCAGGACCAAACGGACAAGAAAGATGAACCCGGATCGAAAAAGGGAAAGGCGAAGACTGTTGTTGAGAAGAGGCCCAGGGGATTGCAGAGCCCCGACGTCTCCGACCCTAAGTTCCTCGCTGAGGTTCAGAAGATGGGAGCGATTACACCATTCTCAATAGCGTCCCAGTTCAATCTAAGGTTGAGTGTTGCGAAGGATTTGCTGGAGGACTTGGAGAAGAGACGGCTGGTGCGCCTCGTAGGCGGCAATGCAAGGATCAGAATCTATCAGCCTGCCGCTGCCTAGACTTTTCTTATCGTTATCACTGTGCCCTCTTTCAGCTGCTTGAAGAGTTCTAGCCCACTCGTTATGCGGCCCAAGAGGTTGACAGGACTATAGGGCCTAGTTGGCCCGTAAAAGACGCAAACTGCGTCACCCTGTGGCCAATAGCCTATTGATCCTACTTCCATATTGCTGCGAGGTTTCTCACCAGGTGCCTTCACAGTGACTTGGAAATAGATCTCTTCCCCGTATCTTACCGCCCGACCATTAACAGGAAGGTTGCGTAGCAGCGCATCAGATGTTCGAGGGGCGGCAAACCTGAAAAACTCTCCTCGAGCCTCCCCTAGTCCTTCGATCGAGAAGGCGACCTTGGGCCTAGAAACCTCTGATGCGGATCCTTGTGACAAGACTGTCCGCTCTCCAGTGAACCAAGTTATATAGCTCGCTCATGGCGGAGCGCCGACAAAGCGGGTTCAATTGAAACGAGTGATCATAATCGGGGCAGCGGGCCGGGATTTCCACAACTTCAACATGGTTTTCCGGAATTCGCCCGACCATGAAGTAGTCGCATTCACGGCGGCCCAGATCCCGGGAATAGAAGGAAGAACCTACCCACCCGAACTTGCTGGACCGAGATACCCGGACGGAATACCCATATTCGCGGAGAAAGAGCTTCCTCGTCTTATCAAAGAACTGAAAGCTGACCTAACGATACTGTCCTATAGCGACCTGTCGTACGCAGATGTGATGCACGTTGGATCCTCGGCACTCGCAGCAGGGGCGGATTTCCAGTTGCTCGGCCCGAGGAACACCATGCTTCGCTCAAGACTGCCAGTGGTCTCGGTTGGCGCAGTGCGAACTGGGGCGGGCAAGAGTACCGTCTCGAGAAAAATCTCTCTAACTCTTCGAGACGCTGGCAAGAAAGTCGTAGTAATTCGACATCCCATGCCATACGGCGACCTCACCAAGGAAGGGGTTCAGAGGTTCGCTTCTTTCGAGGACCTGGACAAAGCGGAATGCTCGATCGAAGAGAGAGAGGAGTACGAACCGCACATTGAACACGGATTCGTAGTCTACGCGGGCATAGATTACGAACAGATTCTACGATCTGCCGAGAAGGAAGCCGACATCATCCTCTGGGATGGAGGAAACAACGACATACCCTTCATCCAACCCAACGTCCACTTCGCAGTCCTAGATCCATTGCGCCCTGGAGACGAGCTCACACACTATCCAAGCGAAGTCAACGTCCGACTCGCCAATGTCGGAATTATCAACAAGGTCAATGTCGCAGAACTGAAAAACATACAACTAGTAGAATCAAATCTGAAAACACTGAACCCCACCGTCATAGTGATCAAGGCAGCGTCAGAAGCCACAGTAGACAAGCCTGAGCTAGTCAGAGGAAAGCGAGTTCTGATCATAGAAGACGGTCCAACCGTCACCCACGGCGACATGGCCTATGGAGTCGGATACGTTGCCGCGAAATCCTTCCACGCCAAAGAAATCGTAGACCCCCGCAAGTACGCCGTAGGAATCGTGAAAGACATCTTCAAGAAGTACACTCATGTCACCGAGGTTCTCCCCACAGTCGGGTATGGTAACCAGCAGATACGTGACATGGAAGCGACCATAGCCAAAGTCGATTGCGATACTATCATGATAGCTACCCCGGCTGACATCAGGCGAATAATCAAGTTCCCGAAGCCTACCGTTAGAGTAGGCTACGAGCTGAAGGAGCAGACCAAACCAGGAATCAAGGACGTTCTACATACCAAGGGGATCATCTAGAACTTAGAAGCTAGGCAATCGTCTTACGCAGAGTCTCAGCCACGTACTCTATCTCAGTCTCCCCGAGCCTAGGATGTACGGGGAGGGAAAAGACCTGCCTCGACGCCTTCTCAGTCTCAGGCAATCGCCCCCTCCGCGCAATGTTCGAGTCCCGATATAGTGGCGTGGAATGTACGGGGGATGAATAGTAGACCCCAGCTTCGATGTTCTTGTTCCACAGCTTATCCACAATCTTATTTCGTTTCGCGGCGTTCACACCTCTCAACCGAACAGTATACAGGTACCAGCTATGTTTCCGACCGTCAGGTTCCTTAGGCAAGAATAGCTTGCCACTCATGTTCAACTTCTCAGTGGTCAGCTCGGCGTTCTTCCTTCTTTTTTCTAAGAAAGAAGGTAGCTTCTTCAGCTGCGCATAACCGATTGCCGCGGCAATCTCGGTCATGTGATAATTGTGCCCGGGTCTTACGGTCCAGTAGGGACGTTGTTCCCCGTGGGAACGAATCATTCTCAGAGCCTGGGCATACCCATCATCGTTCGTCGTAACCATCCCTCCTTCGCCGGTTGTAATATTCTTGCCAGCGTAGAAACTGAAACAGGTCATTTCGGCGATCGAGCCGATTTTCTTCCCTTCAAGCAGGGCGCCATGAGCCTGAGCCGCGTCCTCAATTACAACAATGTCTTTTCCACGGGCCAGGTTCGTTACTCCGGAAATGTCGGAGGGGAGGCCGTAGAGATCCGTGGGAATTATCGCCTTCGTCTTCCGCGACACACACTCCTCGACGCTTTCAACCCTGAGACAATACGTGTCTTTATCGATATCAGCGAAAACGGGCGTTGCACCGGTGAGTACGACAGCGTTTGCGGCGCCGACGAACGTGAACGAGGGAAGAATTACCTCGTCACCGGGACCAACATCTGCGGCAAGTAACGAGGCGTGTAACGCCGCTGTCCCATTCACTACCGCCACGGCATGCTTTGCGCCGACAAACTTGGCAAAGCTCCTTTCAAACTCGAGAACCCGAGGCCCCATTCCGCTCTTATCGGTCAGGATTCCGCTGCGTAAGACTTCGACAGCGGCGTCGATCTCTTCTTTTCCAAGAAACGGTTGGTTGATTCTGATCAGTTCCCGCAATTGTCCAGTTTGGCCCCGGTTTTCAGCATCCTACTGTCTTGTGCCTAAAAGAGTTGGCCCAAAACAAGTCTCAGAACAAATTTCTCTCGGGCTCAAATTGCAAAATAGAAAACAATCTCGCAAGAACGGATTGGATCGTGAGCACCCACAAGCTCGACCTCTCATGTCTGGGTTGGTACTGTTGGAGAGAAGCAAATCGTCGGAAATGAGCCGATAACAAAGAATTAGAGCCGCATAACCCACCTAGGCCACGTTTGCCTCCGGTTTCGGAGCCCTAGGGCTTGATAAATTTTATATTGCACGCGAAATCTCTCGCCCGTCGAGACTTGGGGATAAGAAAGAATTGTCATCAGAATTAGCAGGTCAGCAAGTAATTATTCTAAGAGAAGGGACTTCGAGAAGCCGCGGCCAAGATGCATTGAAAGCGAACATCATGGCTGCTAAAATCATCGCCGAATCTGTCCGATCCTCACTAGGACCCAAAGGCATGGACAAAATGCTGGTGGACGGATTCGGAGACGTAACCATCACTAACGATGGCGCCACGATACTCGATGAGATGGAAGTGCAACATCCGGCGGCCAAGATGATGGTGGAAGTTGCCAAGACCCAGGACGATGAAGTTGGAGACGGAACAACTACATCCGTTGTTGTGGCTGGAGAGTTGCTCAAGAAGGCGGAGGAACTGATCGACCAGGGAATCCATCCAACTGTAATAGTCGATGGTTACAGGCAGGCTTCGAACCGAGCACTAGAGGTGCTCGATGAAATTGCAATTAAGATCGATCCAATTGACAAGGCGACTCTTAGAAAAGTGGCTGAGGTCTCGCTGGCGAGCAAGATTCTCGCCGAAGACAAAGAGGCGATGGCAGAACTCGCAGTGAACGCGATTCTCCAAGTTGCCGAGAAGACTCCCGATGGATACAAGGTCGACATCGATGACGTGAAGGTGGAGAAGAAGCCCGGTGAATCGTTGACAGACACAGCTCTCATCAAGGGAATAGTGCTCGACAAAGAAATCGTACATCCCGGGATGCCCAAGAGAGTAGAGGATGCAAAGATCGCACTAGTCGACGCACCGTTAGAAGTGGAAAAGACAGAGTTCGACGCGAAGATCAACATAGAGAATCCGGAGCAGATGAAATCATTCCTCGACGAGGAGGAAAAAATGCTCAAGGACATGACAGACAAAGTTTCAAGCTCGGGGGCTAACGTCCTTCTCTGCGAGAAAGGAATAGATGACGTCGCGCAACATTATCTCGCAAAGAAAGGGATCCTCGCAGTCAGACGGGTAAAGCAGTCGGACATGGAGAAACTTGTCAAGGCAACCGGGGGAAAGGTCGTGAGTAACGTTAACGATCTAAGGCCTGAAGATTTGGGATTCGCGAAGTTAGTCGAAGAGCGAAAGGTTGCAGACGACAAGATGACATTCGTCGAAGGAAGCAAGAATCCGAAGGCTGTCACGATACTCGTGCGCGGTGGGAGCGAGAGACTTGTCGACGAAGCCGAAAGAGCGATCCACGATGCACTATGCGTTGTACGCGACGTAGTGCTAGATCCGAGAGTCGTGGGAGGCGGAGGTGCCCCGGAGGCAGAAGTCGCAAGGCGTCTTCGAGAACACGCACAGAAACTCTCCGGAAAAGAACAATTGGCGGTCATAGCTTTCGGTGAAGCCCTCGAAACACTTCCGACTGCCCTGGCCGAAAACGCAGGGCTCGACCCGATCGACATCCTCGTCCAGCTCCGAGTCGCCCATGAGAAAGGACAGCTCTGGGCCGGGGTTGACGTGAACGAGTCTAAAGTCGCCGACCTCAAGGAAAGAGGCATACTTGAACCCCTAGGAGTGAAAGTGCAAGTGATAAAATCGGCGGCGGAGGCTGCGGGCATGATACTAAAGATCGATGACGTGATCGCTGCAGCTAAGTCGAGTGCCGGCGGTCAAGGCGGCCCTAAGGGAAAAGACGAGGGTGACGACGAGGGAAGTAGCGATTACTAGAGAGCCGGACAGCATCGAGATCGGACCCCCAAAACTCACACGCTTCGAGAAAGCGAGAGTAGTAGGGGCTAGGGCCCTCCAAATATCGATGGGAGCCCCGGTTCTCCTCGACTTGAAGCAAGGGTTGCTGTCACCTATTGACGTCGCTCTGCTGGAATTGGAAGAGGGGGTTCTTCCAATCAGTATACGCCGATCCTTGCCTGATGGCACAAGCCAGAACATTCCTTTGAAATGGCTCCTCCACCCCGCAGAAGAAGGGAAGAAGCCTAGGTCAAAGAAGGAAGACGAATAACCATTCAAACTCCCCAAGAACCTGTCCTTCTCACCGGGGTAAACGCTGCGGACGAGCGATTCTCCTGGCGAGCCGCTCTCACTTCGATGGTAATATTGTCCGCGGTCGCGAGCCTTGCTTATGCCTTGAATGTGAACCCTTTTGCGCTTAGTTTCAATCTCTCGTTCGTGTACTTACCGACGGCGGTCTTGATTCTAGGCCCGTTAATAACGAGAAGAAGAAAAACCCAGAGTCCACCTAGTTCATAGGCGGATCGTGCGGCAACTTGATGCTCATAACGTAAGCATCAGCGCCATCATGATAGTAGTGTGTCGCAACCCTGGCCGTGTCAAAACCCATGTTTTTGAGAAACCGAACTCAAGCCTGCACATAATGTATCCTGCAACCTTGCGTTCTTTCTCCGCGATGATGAACGCCTCGGGACAGCTCTTGTAGACCTCCAGGAAAAAGTACGGGCTGTAATTCTCGGGAAGGCACACCCTGTTGATCTCGATAACCGATGATAGATCGTCCGGGTGGAACGGACGCAACAGGTACGGTGCTTCGAGCAACTCTCTTTCTAAGATAGTTGGGAATCCTGATGTATAATATCTTGTCGTCGAATTCGATAATTTCTGTCAGTTTGACAACACGTTTAAATCGCTCAGAACGGAGCGAGCCGCGAAAGACAGGCGACTCTTGAGTGAGTGATGCGCCCCCACCGCCGACTCCTTTACCGGCGACTCAAACTACCTTTGCAGTCTATGCTGGGCCGCCACTCGATTCCATCAAGACGATGGTCGCTACAGAGTTTCACGTCACGGACGCATTCCTGGACCCTTATGGAATCCCAACCGTTCAGGTAACGCCAGAACCGGCGAAAGAAAAATTCCAGAGACTGCTAGACCAACTACGCCAACAGGGGCTGATAGCGGCCATTAGGGGAGCCACAGACGGGCTTACGATCAAAGTCTTCCAAAAACCCCAAGTCAAGCCGTCTCGCAAGACCATCAACCTCGGGCTCTTCCTTGCGACCGTCGCTACGGTCTTTGTTGCAGGATACTACCTTTGGACAAGGGGCCTATTTGGGAGCCAAGTCCTCCAACAACAGCTCATCGCGATAATTGATCCTACGGCGAACCCGTATCTCAAGGCCGTGCTATTCGCCGTAGGCCTTCTCTCCATAATAGGGCTTCACGAATTCGGGCACAAAGCAGCGGCCCAACATCACAAGATGGATGCGACTCTTCCGTATTTCGTCCCAGGCCCCCCTCCAATCGGGACCTTTGGGGCACTCATATCCCTCAAATCACCCCCAGCCAACAGGGATCAGCTCTTTGACCTTGGCTTGAGTGGACCTGTGATCGGCTTCATTGTAACAATAGCTGTTGCAGCGCTGAGCGTCTTCATAGGAATACTCCCAAACGCCAGCCAAGCGACCCAACTAGACACGTGGAATGGCACATGTGCTGCGCAGCTCGGAGTCTCAAGCTGCTTCTCCAACATCGACTTTGGTTTAATCGCGAGACAACCTCTCATTCTGATCATCATTTCCCAAATCACCGGTATGATCCGACCGGGTGTCTTACTGGACAGCCAGCTTTTCTTCGCAGCGCAAATCGGGGCTTTGCTGACCTTCCTCAACATAGTCCCGGCTTGGCAGCTCGACGGCGGTCATATCTCCAGGGCGGTCTTCGGTCCGGGCGGACATAGAGTTGCCAGCGTGATCGGTCTCGCTCTGTTATTCCTTGCGGGGTACTATCCGTTTGGCCTTCTCGTTCTGGCCTTCATGTTCTTTTCGCGTCGAGGATTCGCGGGGGTTGAGCCACTAGACGATATCAGTCCAGTTAGCAACTCAAGGAAACTACTCTACATCTTCGCTCTCGGTATGTTGGTTCTTACCTTCGCATATTCTCCGTTCTAGAAGAACCACGATGCTGCCTCGCTTTAAGGAAGGCGCAGTCAGGGTCTTGATCGAAACTCTTAGACTAAGCAAGTACGGAAACAGCGTGGACCTGAGTGATATCGCACAGAGAGCGAGGGCCACAGAATCCTTCGTAAGAGGCGTCGTGATAGATGTCATAGGGGACCTTAACAATGGTCAGATTTCTCTGAGATCAGAACTTCGGATCAAGGTTGCCCTGGAAATCGCCCGTGCTGGACTCCTCAGAGAAGCCGCTCGAGTTCTCACTTGGCAGGAATTCGAAAGGTTTGCAGAGAGATGCCTTGAGGAAATTGGGTTTCGGACAGAGAAGAATGTGCGAGTCAAGGGAGAGGGTCGAAACTGGCAGATCGACGTGGTTGGGTTTCACAACCAACTAGTCCTGGCGATCGACTGCAAGCATTGGAATACCCCGAGTAACCTTCCTAGATTCAAACCGATGGCAGACCACCAACGAACCGCGACATTGCATCTCCTTGCTACGCTGCGAGAGAGGGCGACTGGAAGCGACAACGACCAGCAGGCACTCCCCGTGATCTTGACACTATCCGAGCCTCCTGCTCAGTTCGCTGAAGGCGTGGTTCTTGTTTCGGTTGAGAAGCTTCCAAGTTTTCTAAGCGGCGTGACTCCTTACGACGAGGGTCTTCCATTCATAACACCTGATTCCCTTGTGGAAAACCCTATGAGCCAATCCGACTAGCACAGGCCAAGAGATCACATGAACGTTGTCGTCGTCGGAGCGGGCACAATGGGCTCAGGCATCGCTTACTCTTCCGCCGCCTCCGGACACATAGTGACTGTTGTCGAGCAGGATCAGAAGCTCCTTGACCAAGGGATGCGTCGAGTCGACGACTACGTCGAAAGAAACCTAAGTCGTGGACACATAAACAAAGAGCAAGCATCCAAGATCCACTCTAATGTAAAGGGGACGGTCGACTTTGCAAAAGCCTGCCACAACGCTGACCTAGTGGTGGAAGCGGTATTCGAAGATCCTCGAATAAAGGAACAGGTCTTCGCCACCCTAGACAAGGTTTGCCCCAAGAATACGATTCTAGCCTCAAACACTTCGTCGATAAGCATTAGCAAGATTGCTTCGGCCACTAAACGACCTCAACATGTTCTGGGATTGCACTTTTTCAACCCCGTCCCAACAATGAAACTTGTCGAGCTGATCAAAGGAGAACGCACGTCTCCCGATGCTGTAAAAGCCGCGACAACTTTCGTAGAAACACTAGGGAAGACCGTTGTCCAATCCGCCGACAAGACGGGCTTCATAGTCAACAGAGCCCTGATGCCGTTCATCAACGAAAGCGTTAAGCTTCTAGAAGAGAACGTCGCTACACGCGATGACATTGACAAAGCATTCCTTCTCGGAACAAACCATCCCATGGGTCCTCTACAGCTCGCCGACTTTATCGGAATAGACGTGGTACTATCCACGTTGAAGGTTCTCGAAGCAGAATTCGGCCAAACCTTTACACCAACACCCATACTCGAACAAATGGTCAAAGAAGGAAAACTAGGAAGAAAAACCAAGAAGGGCTTCTATGACTACTGAAGAACAGGCACAGATCCCAGACAACGGATCGAAGCAACTCACCGACCTGATCTTGAAGGGTGATCATGAAAATGCGGCCCGGGTTGCTGTCGAGATAGTCACCAAGAGCGGAAGCGCAAACGACGTTGTCGACACGATCTCAGATGCAATGAACATTGTCTCCGATCTGCACGAGTTGGAACGATACTCCGTGGCGGAAGTGGAAAAGTGTGAGAATGCGGCCGAAAAATCCCTCGCCGCTGTTAGGCCCAAGATCAAGATCGACCATAGGAAGATTAAGGGACGCGTGATGGTGTCCTCCCTTGTCGAGGATCCTCACAGCTTTGATAGAACCCTCCTCCTAACGATGCTCGAGATAGGAGGATTCACAGCCATCGATGGCGGGACTGATCTCTCGCCGGAACAGGTAGCCGGCAAGGTAAAACAGCACAAACCCGACATCCTCGCTGTACCATTGATAACAGAAACAGCTGCAAGAAGACTAGTAAACGCGAACACTCTCATCGAAGACACCGGCGGCAGAATAACAATCATCGCCTACGGAAGGGGCGCGCAAAGCCTCTCAGGACAGAAATTCACAACTGTAGAAACAGACTCGCTCAGCGCTTTCAGCAAGATTGCCGAAATTCTGATCTCGAAAGCCTAGATCTCCGCCTAGCCACATCGCACTACACTCTCACAAGAGCTGACATTCTAAGGTTCAATTGCTAGTTTTTATCGCTCCCGCCTAAGAAGCGACCATACGGGACCGTAGTCTAGATTACGGGTGACCGGAACGGTCATTCGCGAGGACAACCAGGATAGGACATCGGGCTCCGGCACCTATCAAGTGGAGAAACCCGAAGGTCGTGGGTTCAAATCCCACCGGTCCCGCGGGGGGGGAAGGGACCCCGGCACATGCTCTCCTATGTAGGCGCGAATCCAACACTG
>VBBD01000011.1 GCA_005882895.1 Candidatus Bathyarchaeota archaeon
AATTGTTGTCCGAGGACCCGCCAACCGTTTCTACGGTGGGTGGAGAGAAGGTCACTATGAAAAAGTCTGAAGTTGAAGCTTTGAGTGCTGAGCTGCCCGAGGCATTACATGACAAGGTCAAGCTTCCCATTGTTTTGTTGAGGAGGAGGGAGTTGGGAGCAGGCGCGTTTACCCTAATGGGCGACTCTTACGAAGAATATGCATTGTCCAAGGTCCTGGGTAATTACAAGGGAACTCTGGGAGACTTCAAGGGGTCAAGAGAATCTTCAACGATCTTTTACAAGCCGCAAGTCAGCGAGTTGATGCGTCGTTTTCATTCCCTTATCGTAGTCGGATTTGGCCTTTCCGAATGAACTAGGCCCGTAGCAATTTCTATGCCCAAGCGCCAGATCGTCTAGTGACGAGACTCCACGCGACCATTGAACGCTTATGTACGCATGGTTCCCAAGAACCTAGCCGATAACTCTCTTGCTTGAGGACAGCATCGCAAAGCGTGTCGTTCACACTTGTCTGAGAGTACACGAAGACGACATGGTCCTCATCGAAACCTGGCAACACACGATCGACCTAGCCAGCGAAATAGCTCTTGAATGCTATCGAACAGGCGCCAAGCCCCTCATCACACTCAACACCGACCGGCTCTGGTGGGGAACGCTTGCCGAGATCCCAGAACAATACATGCGCAAGATCCCTCGCCACATACTCAGCGCTGTCGACAACGTAACAGTCTGGATTGCGCTAGGAGGTCCCGAAGATCCATCCAAGTTCCGGGATGTGCCTGCCTCAAGACTTGAGATCCTCTTCGAAGGGGACAAACCTGTCCTCGACAAGACTTTCGAGAAGAAAGTTCGCACCGCCGAACTTCTTCTGGGACACGTTACACCGCAACGCGCCAAAGCTTACGGCTTCGACTATGACCGCTGGTTGAAGATGACCGAGGAAGCGATCAAGGTCGACTATCCCAAGCTAGCTGAGCTGGGAAGAAAGGTGGCTCTCCGCTTGGAGCGCGGAAGTAAAGTGCACGTAACATCTAGAGGGGGAACCGATATCAGGTTCGAGATAACGAAGCGACCGGTTCATGTCCAGGATGGGATCGTTGATCAGGCGGATGTAGAGCATGGACTTGTCTCAACACAATTGCCCTCAGGCAAAGTTGAGGTCGCGCCGCTAGAAGAATCAGCGCGAGGAACTGTAGTTTATGATCTGCCGCGAGCTTTGAAGGGGAGGCTAATTCAAGAGCTTAGACTAGATTTTGAGAAGGGTCGGATCAAAGAATTTCGAGCCAAGAAGTATGAAGAAGTGTTCCGCGAGGTCTACGAAGCAACACAAGGAGACAGGGACAAGATAGCTCAGTTTACTCTAGGACTAAACCCCAAAGTGGATCTTATCGGATACACCACCGACGAACTTTCTCTGGGTACCGTGACGATCGGAGTGGGAGCGAACAAGGGTATCGGTGGTAAGAACGACAGCAGCTTTTCCTTCTCCGGAACCGTTACGAAACCTACAGTCGAGATTGACGGGCAAACGATAATGGTTGATGGAAGAATAACGCTGTAATACAAACAGCCCGTTTTTAATCAACACCCCGATAAGCGAGGCGGAGATCTCGCATGGTCAAGAGCCGAGTCGACGTTCTAGTCCTGAACTCGAATGAGACCATAACCCTAGACTCTCGGGACGGCGAGACAGGACTTGGCATAGTAGACAATGGAGGTGTCGCGATAAACCAAGGCAAGATCGTTCTGGCGGCTTCGACAGAACTGCTTGAACGAAAATTTCGAGCGAGAAGGACCATAGATGCTGAGGACGAAGTCATTCTGCCCGGGTTCGTGGACCCACACACCCACTTGGTCTTTGCCGAAGCCCGTGAGGCAGAGTTTCAGCTTAGAATAGCGGGGGCCTCATATATGGACGTCCTACGCAAGGGCGGAGGAATAATCGAGACTGTGAATCGTACCCGTCAGGCTAGTTCAGAATCGCTGTTTCAATCTGGAATGGAAAGACTCGATACGTGTCTTGAATCTGGCTCGACCACGGTTGAGATAAAGAGCGGGTATGGACTCAGGGAAGATGACGAGTTCAAAATTCTCAGGACGGTTCAGCGTCTGAAGATGTATCATCCTTGCAATATCGTTCCCACGTTCATGGGTGCTCACGCGGTTCCGCCCGGAGAGAGCTCGTCGGAATATGTTCACGGTGTGATTAACGAGATGTTGCCGCAGGTTTCTCAAGTAGGACTAGCAGAATTTTGCGATGTATTTTGTGAACGGGGAGCATTCGATTCAATCGAGTCGAAGAAGATTCTCGGGAAAGCCGCGAAACTTGGTCTCAAGCTCAAGATACACGCGGATCAGTTCACAGATAGCGGAGGAGCTGAGGTTGCGAACGAGCTCCACGCCATATCGGCAGACCATCTGGTCCACTCTCCAACGAAACAGCTCGGAAAGATGACGAAGACGGAAGTTACCCCGGTCTTGCTACCTTCATCATCACAAAGTGTGCTAGCTGGGGAGAATGCGGATGCTCGAGGCATGCTTGCTTTGGGCCTCCCTGTGGCTTTGGGAACCGACTTCAGCCCTTCCAACTGGATGCTTGGGCAGTTGACCGTTGCGGCTCTTGCGTCTCGGGAGCTGAGAATGAGCGCTTCTGAAATCATTCGTGGGATAACGATCAACGCTGCTAGAGCGATTGGATTGGAGAAGAGGGTTGGAAGCCTCCACGCGGGCAAGCACGCGGATCTTGTGACCTTGCGAGCGCCTAACCACAGATGGATCGGATACACGTACGGTGAACGACTTGTTGACAATGTCCTTATCGAAGGTGAACTGGTGGTACAGGACGGTAGGAGGATTCTTTGAATCAAAGACCAAAGCCTCGAGCCATCTCGGTGCAGAAACACCGAAGGAAGATCTCCGCGATAACTGGGACGGAGCTGCATTGCAAGAGCTGGCAGATAGAAGGAGCTTACCGGATGCTCCACAACGTTCTTGATCGCGATGTCGCCAAAGACCCCGATCACCTGATCGTTTATGGAGGTACAGGACGAGCTGCCCGATCTTGGGACGCGCTAGAAGCAACGCTTGCCACCCTAGAGAAACTTGAAGAGGATCAGACCCTTCTCATTCAGAGCGGCAAGCCGGTCGCGGTTTTCAAGACTCACAGACTGGCCCCTCGAGTACTGATCGTCAACAGTATGATTGTTCCCAAGTGGGCCACGTGGGACTACTTCTACGAACTCGAGCAGAAGGGTCTCATAATGTACGGACAGATGACCGCTGGTTCGTGGGCATACATTGGAACCCAGGGGATACTTCAGGGGACGTACGAAACGCTCGCAGCAGTGGCCAAGGAACACTTCTGCGGAACGCTCGCTGGAAGACTCGTATTGACCGCAGGGCTAGGCGAGATGGGAGGCGCTCAGCCGTTGGCCGTAACGATGAATGATGGCATCGCCCTGGCTGTGGAGATCGACAAGAAGGCCATCGAGAAAAGAATCCGTCATGGATATCTGCAGACCTTCACTGACGAGCTGGACGAAGCGCTGGACCTCGTTCAACAAGCTAAGCAAGGCAGAGTTCCTCGCAGCGTTGGTCTGCTGGGAAACGCTGCCGAGGTGCACCCAGAACTCCTAAGGCGTCGCATAATCCCTGACGTCGTGACCGACCAAACATCCGCGCACGACCCTTTGAACGGGTATTATCCATCTGGCCTTTCAAAAGAAGAGGCGGATTCCCTTCGTCGCTCTAATCCGGAAGAGTACATGAAGAGGGCCAGTCGAAGTATTCGTACGCATGTGAAAACTATGATTGCTATGTCTCGACAAGGCGCTGTGGCATTTGAATATGGAAACAATATCCGGCAACAGGCCTTCGACGGTGGATTGAAGAGCGCGTTTGAGTTCCCGGGATTTGTCCAGCGCTACATTAGACCAATGTTCTGCGAGGGCAGAGGACCGTTCAGATGGACTTCACTAGTTGGGGATCCAGAGGATATTCGCAAGATCGATGAGCTAGTTCTGTCTACCTTTCCTCAAGACCATGGTTTGTCTAGGTGGATTCGGAAAGCTCAGAAAGAAGTGAAATTCCAGGGGCTGCCGGCCAGAGTGTGCTGGCTCGGATTCGGAGAACGAGCGAAGTTTGGTGGACTGATAAACGAAATGGTGGCAAATGGAGAACTTGCTGGACCGATCTGGATTGGAAGAGACCACCTTGACTGTGGAAGCGTTGCCTCTCCGCGAAGAGAGACCGAAGGCATGCTTGATGGCAGTGATGCCATCGCGGACTGGCCTATACTCAACGCTCTGCTAAACACGGCCGCCGGAGCAACTTGGGTGAGCGTACATCAAGGCGGCGGTGTCGGAATGGGCTACAGCATTCACGCCGGAATGTGTCTCGTCGCCGATGGGACACCCGAGGCTTCGGGCAAACTCGAACGGGTATTGACTACTGATCCAGGAATAGGAATCGTGAGACATGCGGATGCGGGGTATACAACAGCGAGGAAAATAGCCAGGGAGAAGGGCGTACAGATGCCGATGCTCAAGTAGCAAGCGAAAAAGGAGACTCGGCAGGAATTTCGCCTTGAAGGGGTACGAATCTGAGACTTTGATAGTGTTTTCGTTTTACGGAAAGTGTGATCTGCGGTTTCCGCTCTCCTGCGGCGCGAGGTGCAGTCGCTAAGACCCCCTATTTTTCCTGGAACATTTCCCGTCTGGCAGTGATTCTGGGCGAGACAGGCTGATCAGAGCACACTCTGGGCTTAGGTCGGTCGGGAATTATCCGCGTCTACAGCGTGGAATACCCCCTTTCTAATCGTGCTTGTTCAGATCTTGAGTCAGGGCGGATAATGGGCGATTTTGGCTGGGAAAGAATGTGGTAGGGGAATCTGGCTCATATAGAGGCAGTCTTTGATGGGGAGCGTCATCGAGCCCGTTCTATCGCTGAGCTGGACTGGGGCTCCACGAACGAGCACGAAGGGTATCCTCTCCCGAGTTTCCCCCATCATTAGCTGCGCCGCTCCAGCGATCCCGTCTGCCAGAGCCTGAAAAGTTATTCGCGCCTTTCGTCCATACAAATCCTTCATTCCCCTGGAGTCCCGTATAGGTTGGATCCCCGAGCAAGCAATCGCTAGCCCTATTGTCCCTAGTCGGAGTGGCGTCACTCGACTGTCGACGATAACAACACCGACTCTCTTCCCTAGTTTTCGATTGAGAGTTCTTCGAAGCGTTTCCGCGGAACGTTGCGGATCTAAGGGCCACGGAATGACGCTGTCGCCAGGAGCATTCTTCCGGTCAACCCCTGAATTCGCTATAGCGTCTCCATTCTTGACGGTGAGAAGAACACCGGGAACCCCACCGTACACGGCGTCAGATTCGTCGAGCACAACCTGAGCAAACTCGGGAAGGATGCCAAACCTATGGCCAAGCCTTCGAGCCAAGACTGTGGGCTTGACCTTCGCGAGAGAAACAATATTCCTCTCCGACAGCGAGACAACCTTGCTCGCGACCGCAACGATGTCCCCGCTTTTGACTCTCAGTCTGGCGACCGAAAGCGCTTCAACGAACCTTGCGGCTACTGGATCACCGGGGAGGATTAGTTTGGACTTGATTGAGTAGAGTTGCACTCTAATCC
Source organism: Candidatus Bathyarchaeota archaeon (assembly GCA_005882895.1). GTDB lineage: Archaea > Thermoproteota > Bathyarchaeia > 40CM-2-53-6 > 40CM-2-53-6 > 40CM-2-53-6. Next base: position 5,634 of record VBBD01000011.1, read on the forward strand.
GAGCCCTTGGTGAATCGCCTTACCACATCGCTAACTTGCCCGTCCCTCACTAGCTCGAACACCCGCTCGATATCATCGTGTGAAGACCTGTCCTGAGTCAGAGGCCGAACCACTCTCCGGATGGCCTGATAGACCCGCTTGGTACCCCTTCCCAGACCCGAGTCCCCCCTAAGATGAACTGCTTGAGCGGCGGCTAGGAGTTCTATCGCGACAACGTACCGGGAATTCTCGAGGATACCAGTTGACTTGTGGGCTGCGCCAGGTCCCATGCTCACAAAGTCTTCGAAATTGCCAGAGGTGGGAATCGAGTCGCTGCTCGCTGGATGTGCCAGAATCTTGTTCTCAGCGACCAAAGCGGTTGCAGTGTACTGAAGAGCCATCAAACCACTTGCAAGGCCAGGTTTGGATTCCTTCCCAACGAGGAAGGCAGTTAGACCGTTGTTCAGAGACGCGTCGAGCAGCGCGGATATTCTTCGCTCCGAGATGTTCGCAAGGGTCGAGAGACCTAACCCCATTATGTCCAGAGCCATGGAAACTGGCTGCCCGTGAAAGTTACCACCCGATAAGCAGGTCTTGTCGTCTGGAAAAATAAGTGGGTTGTCAGTGGCGGAGTTCATTTCAATGTCAAGTGTTGACCTGACAAAACCCATCGCGTCGATCACCGCCCCCATTACCTGGGGTGCGCATCGGAAAGAGTACGGGTCTTGAGGGCGCCCACCAGCCAGATCGTCCTTGGTTATCGACCGGCATAACTTACTACCCCTTACAAGGGCACGAATGTCCATAGCAACTTGGATCTGCCCTCCGTGCCGTCTGACCTTGTGTATTCGTTCATCGAACGGATCGATCCATCCCTTGATCGCCTCCAGAGAAAGGGCCAGAGCTGCTTCCGCTGTTTCTAACAGATTATAGGAATCATAGAGGTTGAGACAGCCTATCGAGGTCATCTGCTGGGTGCCGTTGTTGAGTGCGAGTCCTTCTTTGGCTTCTAATTGGACAGGATCGTGACCGATCTTCTGCAGGGCCTGTTTCCCTACGATCCATGCGCCCTTGTACTCGACTCTGCCTTCCCCCATTAGGACCAGCGCCATATGCGAGAGGGGCGAGAGATCGCCGCTAGCTCCGACGGATCCTTTTTGGGGAATGTAGGGATGTACTCGTTTGTTGAGCAATGCTACGATCAGTTGTGGGATTTCTGGCCTGATACCTGAATTGCCTTTGATCAGGGTATTCGCTCTCAACAGCATCATGGCCCTAACCACGTCCGTTGAGTGGGGTTTGCCTACGCTTGAGGCATGGCTTCGGAGCAGGTTCGCTTGAAGCTGCTTAAGATCTTCAGGAGCGACCTTCACGTTCGATAGCGCGCCGAAACCGGTATTGACACCGTAGATTACTTCGTCTTCTTGGAGCAACTTTTCAAGAACTGCCCTACCTCTCCTTGTTCTTTGCAGTGCCTTTCTGTCCACTTGGACCGTGCTATTACCGCGTGCCACCGACACCAGCTCTTGCAGAGTCAGGCTTGATCCGTCTATCGTTACCTCGGCCAATCTTCCACGAGAGAGCGGCACGCTAGGATTTGAGAGATAAGGTTGGTTGTCCGTCCGTCCAGACCCTTCTTTTCCGCTCGCAACTCGTCTATCATGACCACTCAATTCCTCTCCGTACAGGATTTGGGGCCCTATCTTTTCGAGGGGACCGATTGGCCTCGGCGTGTAACCCTGATATTCTCCCCCCTCGAAGGTCGAGGCTGGACCTTGAGCCAAGTAAAGGATCTCAAACTTGCCCCTTCCGGCAGGATGAAGATGGAATGGGCTAGAGAACACATGCCCGTGCTTGCGAAGATAACGAAGAGACTAGTCGCTCACAAGACCTTCAAGAGCTACAAAATCGGAACATGCCTCCACCTTGAAGCAAAAACTGCGGTTCTAGCAGAGTCAATCCATCGAGCGGGTGCGGAAGTCGCAATAACCGGCAGCAATCCTCTCTCGACTCAAGATGATGTGGCGGCGGCACTATCCGAAACGGGCGTCCGCGTGTACGCTTGGCACGGAGTGACCGAGGAAGAACACAAAAGGAACCTGAATCGGGTCCTGGACTTGCAACCAGACATTCTAATTGACGATGGTGCCGAACTCTCGATTCTTGCACACTTGAAAGGAGGGAAGCTTTTGCGCAGCATCATTGGCGCTTGCGAAGAAACCACCACAGGTGTGATGCGTCTCAAGGCTATGGAGCAACAGGGAAAACTCAGATTTCCAGTCATTGCCGTCAACGATGCCCTCACCAAGTATCTGTTCGACAGCCAGTATGGAACTGGCCAATCGGGTCTCGAAGGAATAATGCGGGCGACAAACCTGCTCCTCGCAGGCCGTCACGTGGTAGTAGCAGGCTATGGATGGGTAGGTAGGGGAGTGGCGGAACGCGCCCGTGGAATGGGATCAAAGGTCACCGTGACAGAAGTGAACCCTGTTAGAGCACTAGAAGCGCTCATGGAAGGTTTCGACGTTATGCCAATGTCCGAAGCCGCCGAGAAAGGAGACCTGTTCATCACCGCAACCGGAGACACCGACGTGATAACCGCGTCACACATGCTCAAGATGAAAGACAAAGCAATCCTATGCAACGTCGGCCACTACAACGTAGAGGTCAGTGTCGAAGACCTTGAAAGACTTGCAGTCAGACACAAGAGGGTACGCCCCGAAGTCGTCGAGTACACTCTGCCAAGTAAGAAGAGACTTTACTTGCTTTCCGAAGGACGCCTAGTTAACCTAGCGGCCGCAGACGGACACCCTGCCGAGGTCATGGACATGAGCTTCGCCGACCAAGCCTTGTCGGCTGAGTATCTCTCCAAGAACAAGGGCAAGCTGCCGCCAAAGGTGGTCAAGGTTCCGGAAGAGCTTGATTTCGAAGTCGCTCGACAGAGACTCGAAGCTTTCGGGCGCAAGATCGACACCCTGTCCCGATTGCAACAAAAGTATCTCCGCTCGTGGCAAGCTTGAGCCCCCACTCGCACAGGTACGTGCACAAATCCGCACAGCAGCGTCCCACTCGGGCACGGGCGCATTATGAACTGCTCTGAGTCAAACCTTCGCCTCAAACCACCGACTTCTTTCCTTAGAACCGATAAGCCCGCCGCGATAAGAGTTCAGACCTCTAACCCATTAAGCACAGAATTCTGCAGATTAGTCGTCCAAAGCTAATTAGTTCTCGGAGGGGACTTTCGGGTTCCCGGTGTATCGAGCTGCGTTTCTGGCCACTCAGTCCCAAAGTGTTCCATCGAGTACGGGACACTGGCCGGAAAAAAACCCGACTCCCACCGTGGATGATCACGTTAGTCGCGATTTTCTCTGTCTGGGAGGCTGTTGCCCTTCTTGGGATCGTCTCCAGCAATCAGCTTCCTCCTCTTCACAATGTCCTGCTCACACTGGTCCAACTCGGAGGAACACCATTTTTCTTGGCTCGCGTCGGCCAGAGCTTCGTCAACGTAGCCGCGGGGGTTTCTCTTGCCCTGGTGGTCGTTATGCCCCTAGCATTACTAGTAGGTCTTAGAAACCGGCTAGACGAAGCGATAACGCCGATCGTCATGCTGGTTGGGGCGTTGCCCGACTTGGCAATACTCACTCTCCTCGTTACTGTAATCGGAAGAGGAAATGTAGCAGCAGTAGCGATCTCTGCCTTCAGTGCCTTTTTCCCAATCTACTTCACAATCAGACAGGGAGTTAAGGAGATTCCAATAGACTACTTTCACGTTGCATCAGTGTTCAAGGCGGGAAGGCTTGACACCTTCTCCAAGATCATTCTTCCCTCAATCTTCCCGAACTTCCTAACTGGACTAAGGCTTTCATTCGAGTTCAGCTGGAACGTACTTCTCGCGGTGGAAATCATTGCAAGCGTTGCTGGGGTTGGAAGTTTCATCTCTAACAGTATTCAGGGGTCAGCACACTCATTGACATACGGCCTAGCTGCAATAATGACCGTTGGGTTTCTCACTATTCTAATGGATCGCGCATTCTTCGAGCGACTAGAGCAACGAATCAAGAGATGGAGGTAAACAATCGTTTGCACGTGGAATTCTCTAACGTCACAAAAATTTACTCAGAACCGCCGCAAACCGTGACCGCACTGAATGACATATCTTTTCAAATCAATGAAGGAGAGTTCGTCTGCATCGTCGGCCCGAGCGGTTGCGGGAAATCCACCCTTCTGAGAATGATCGCCGGGTTAGATCGGCCCTCCTCTGGAGAAATCCGTTTCAGAGGCGACCTCCTCACTGCTCCTCATCCGAAGATCAGTATGGTCTTCCAGACGTTCGCTCTTCTTCCTTGGAGAACAGTCCTGGAGAATGTCGCATTTGGGCTTGAGGTCCAGAACGTCTCGAAACACGAGAGGGAGAATACTGCCAGAGAACTTCTCGGAATGGTGGGGCTCAAGGACAGCGAAAATCTCTATCCGAAACAGCTCTCGGGTGGAATGAAACAACGGGTTGGTATAGCTAGGGCCCTTGCCATAGACCCTGAAGTTGTCTTGATGGACGAGGCCTTCAGCGCCATCGATGAGTTTACGGCAGAGGCGCTCCGGGAAGAGGTCGCAGAGATCCACGCTGAGACTCAGAAGACGTTTCTCCTCGTTACCCACAACCTTCCCGAGGCGATTGAACTTGCCGATAGGATATTGGTTCTCTCCGCTCGACCCGCCCGAGTGAAAAGCATAGTGCCTATTGAGTTGCTTCGGCCGAGAAGCCCGACCGCATCAGATTTCGTGAGCATCCACAAAGACATCTTTTCGTTGCTGCAGTCTGAGCTTGAGGCCAGCATAATGCGGCATCGGTTAGGCGAGATCAGGGAATTTCAGAAACTGCGGGACATGGAGGATCGTTAGTATGCAGTTCAAACTCGTAGCTTTCGGGATAGCTTTGCTGATAATCGGTCTCGTCACCTACGCGTCCATCCCCAGTGTCCACACAACTCCTGTTGTCAATGTACAGAACGTTTGGGTCCAACATGGGTTCCCTATTCAGGCACGTAGCCTCGTCGAGCAGCCTAGAAACATCACTATTTTTTCGGGTATGAACAATGAACTGCGAGCTAATCTCACAATTTCGGAGTCCAGTGGAGCAGCCTCCTCTGTACACTTCGAGCTTTTGGGCATGAACAAGTCTCAATCATGTTCTCCATCGTCACGACCTCCTGCCGTTCTTATCGACCAACTTGTCTCCAACCAGTCGTTCAGTATTCCGTTGAATGCGACGGAGACTTACTGTTTCGTGTTCGACAACCAGAGTTCTCAAACATTGAAGAACATTGACATTTCAGTCCGCGCCTTCGGGACTACTGAGCAGGTATTGGTGACCAGAGATGGAAGCGCGAACACAGCCGGTCTCGGGCTAGGAGCCCTTGGTCTCGCTGTCGCCATTTACGGATACTCCAGAAAGGGCATTATTCCTTGGGAGTGAGCCCTTGGGCTCGAAAGCATTCTGAGGTTGAGTAATACTCGGTTCCAGAGAGGAGGTCGTCGGACCCACATCGTTACTAACAACTTGATGTCGTCTTCGATGAATAGTCACGGCGAGTACAATGACTCCAAGGACGGTCGCTGCAGTAATTGCGGTAGCAAACGAGGGCTCAATGACAACTCGGTAGCTGGCGGTCAAAGTAGTATCCTTTACAACTGAAACCCAACGCGGGTTTGCTGTGCTTCCGTCGTCCCACGCGGCAAAGCTGTTTGTCAGTCCAAGCTGAATTGTTGCAGATCCAATTGCCACTGGGATCTGTGGCTGAATAGAGATCGAGTGCGGTCCATAACGGACTGCCAGCCTCAACTGGTCTGTAGAGTCTGAGGTCCCGTTGGCGCCGTCGACGGTGATTTCAACGCCTTGAGAGGGAGCGTTTACTTGCAGGAGAAGGCGAGGAGCGCTTGTTCGGTCGACTAGAACGGAATATGACATTGTGCTGGTCGTAGTCACTATCACTTTTACGAAGTTCGCTTGGTCCCAGAACGTGTTGTTGCTGACGCACGGAGAATTGCAGGGTCCGAACGCGGCATCACTGAGGTCTCCGCCTGGATGGGCGTCCATTAGACGAACACTACCATGGCCCGCGGGGATACTCTCATTTACTTTGTAAATCAGAATACCTGCTCCGGGATAATTCGATGGAAAAGGTAAGTATTGGTCGTAAATGCCGATCTTCGCCCTCATCTCGACCAGGTAGTAGGTCAGAGAACCATCTTGGTTGGCCGCTATGGGAATCTTGACAGACTGGTTGCCGTTGGTCGGGGATTCTAGATTTTGCAGAGTGACATTGGCGCTTTGACCTGGTTGAACGATGGATACTCGTGAGCTTGGGACAAAGCCTAGTTCAATCTTCGACCAGATCGAATGGTGAGATGGATATGTGCCAGGTTTAGGTTGGAGTGGGTTGCCATTGTTTGGGTTCCATTCTCCCAATGCCATTATTTCCCAGTAGCCCAAGAAGTTATTCGACGGGTCGATTTGACCGGTTAAGTCGTAAAGGTCAGGCAGTCCCAAGAGATGGCCCGCTTCGTGGCAGTAGACTCCTGTCGGGTCAGATTCAGCCACCACCGACGTTGAAATTTTGTACGATATCAAGGGCGCGGGGTTGAAAACGTAGCCTGGAATCGTAAAGGAATGAATATCGGAGACTACATGAGTCATAGCTTCATCGTTGCCGGAATGAACTATGATTGCAAACTTGTAGTTCGCGAGGTCGATTCCCACATTGTATGCGGCCTGAAGAGAATCAGAAACCAGTTGGTCATCACTCGACACGGTATCTGCTCCATAATACGTCATAGCTTTCGGCAGAGTATACCAAGAAGAGCTGGCAGCTGGCGTCGTCCCCGTTTGAAATGAGACGGTTCCGTAGGAGTCTTCGTTGTAATAATTGTTCAGATGTGAGAGCATCGTCAGAATCTGCCCAGGAGAAGAGGTGTTTGCTTTATCGGGAAACTGGACCGTAATTACGATGGTTCGCTGAGGACCATTCACCGCTGCAAGGGGTAAATGATTTAGGGCAAGCCCCTTATTGGTCTCCTCGTAGTGAAGAACATTCACCGCTCCTGCTGAGAAGGATAGGATAATCATTGCAAGAATCGCACTCGTTGTAAAGCGAAATACCATCTCGGATCCTTCGAGAAGCTATTACTGAACCGGGGCTGGTTTCTAGCGCCAAAAGCAGACTGTAACCAAGCGACTACTCTCCCAGTTTCAGAAGGATTGAAAAAACTGCTATGGGAGGGGCGAGGGACGGAAGAGTCCTTTCTTGCGACTAACGATGGAAATGATTGGCTCGGGTCGTCGAAGCGTGTTCTACGTAGTCTTAAATACCGTGTTTGCTAAGAAAAGCTTCTTCACATATCGGATGTCTCCGAGAGTCTTCGCATGAGTCACAGTAAAGTTGGAATCGTTGGCTACGGGGTTTACATCCCCCGAGAGCGAATTGAGACCGCGAAGATCGTCAGGGAGCGAGAAAAGAAGCGAGGGAAGGAACTCGAAAAGGTTCTGGAGAAAGTTAGGCATGGACTTCTTCTCCGTGAGAAAGCGGTTGCGGGGCACACCGAAGACACGATGACCATCGCCACGGAGGCGGCGGAGAACGCCATTCGCATGGCCGGGATTTCTCCTGGAGAGATAGGGAGCGTTACTGCCGGGTCGGAGTCTAAGCCTTACGCAGTCGGCACGATAGCACGACACGTCGCATCATTCATCGGTGTCGGCGAAAACGTATTCATTGCCGACCTCGAAGGGGCTTGCAATTCTGGAATGCAGGGAGTCAGCTTCATAGACGCTGAGATTCGTAGCGGACGAATAAGATACGGCCTTGCAATTGGGTCGGATGTTGCTCAGGCTGAACGCGGGGACCCCTTAGAATACTCAGCCGGAGCAGGTGCCGGGGCATTCGTCTTGGGGAAGAGCGATTTGATAGCTAGTATTGAGGACATTGCTCCGTATTCTAGCCTCTTCATGGATTTTTGGAGACGCGAGGAATCCGCGGTTCCCAAGCACTTCGGCAGGACAACTGTTGAAGCTTACAAATCGCATATTATTGGTGCGATTGCCAACCTGTTTCGTAAGCACCCCGATCTTTCTTTATCCGATTTTGACTGGATAACGTTTCACCAGCCATCAGGCTACCTCCCCATGAAGACATGCAATGCGCTCACTCAGGACGAGATTCCATACGTTGGCGATTCGTCGATAGCTGAACGGATGAGGCTCACCGAGCATGACATTGAGAAGAAGATCAAACCGTGGCTTCGAGTTCTGGATACTGGAAACACCTATGCCGCCTCTACTATGATCTCTCTCGCATCACTCTTTGACAAGGCTAAGCCCGGCGACCAAGTTCTGGCAGTGTCCTACGGATCAGGAGCTTATTCAAACGCAACTTGGTTTGAAGTCCAGGACGGGATCGAGGAAAAGAGAGGAAGAACCCCTACTGTCATGGATTACGTACAACGGAAGTCTGAGATCAGAATAGACACCTACCACGACTTGATCCGTGAACGGCTATCAAGAATCAAGAGAAGATTGGAGATTCCGCGAATGGTCGGCGAAATTGAACCCGTCAACGGGAGCTACTTCTCACTCTCTCTTTGCAAGGGGTGCAGCAGAATATACTATCCCGCGAGAGAGACCTGTCTAGCCTCCGACTGTTCAGGGCCGATGGAGAAGAAACGTTTTCCGAGATTTGCCAAGCTGAAGAACGTTTCAAAGCTTCCCTTCAAGAAGAGATGGACCTCAAACTTTGAGCTCCTTGAAAACAACAAGATGCTGTTCGTCGATGCGGATGTCTCCGATTTGAAACCGGGAGTCCGACTGGAGGGGGTTATCCGAAGGCTCGACTACGAGGGAAAGGACGGACTGATCCTCTATGGAATCGCTTACCGGCCGGTATTCAGAGAGGCAGTGGCGGTAGTTTCCAAGCCGAAGCCAATCGCCGTCGCGCCAACGCAGTATGCTTAAGCTGATGGTAACTTTACCGGACTAGCTTAAACAAGTAGTTTCTCACGAGACTCGTTATGAGTCTGGCTCTTACCGGGCAAGAGCTGAGCTTTCAAAAAGGGTAAAGGCGTTTACCGAAAAACACCTCAAACCATTGGCTGCCAATATAGAAGCCGAGGAATATTTCCCTAGGGACTTCCTTCGCGCGCTCGGCAGAAGCAGGTTTCTGGGGGCTCCCTTCTCGAGATCTGACGGCGGTCTCGGCCTAGGCTGGGTTTGCGAGACAATAGTGGCCGAGGAGGTTTCCGCCCTCAGCGGCGCCGCGGAAATGGTTAGACTTAGCTTCGGCTGCGCTGTACTCTGCGCCGCTCGCATATTTCGGAAATAGCGTCCAGAAAAAGGAGTTCCTCCGCCCAGTTCTTTTAGGTGAGAAAGTGGGTGCTCTAGCCCTGACGGAGCCTCAAGCAGGTTCTGACGCAGGCTCAATCAAGACCCGAGCAAGGCGGGAAGGCAGAGACTTCATTCTGAGCGGAGAGAAGCGGTTCATAACCAATGGAGGCGTTGCAGACTATCTCTTTCTTCTCGCTGTCACTGACCCCAGCAAACCTGCTCGTTCCGCCATCAGCGGGTTCGTGATTCCAAGGAATTCAAAGGGCCTTGAGGTCGTGAAGGCCTACAGTCTTCTAGGCATGAGGGGCGCGAATGTTGCCCATCTGCGGTTTCGAGACGTCGATGTCCCAAGAGAAAATCTCGTAGGCGGTCTCAACCGTGGTTTCTCGATTATCCTGGACGAACTGGACAGGGAGCGTCCGGCTGTTGCCGCCGGGATGATGGGAATCGCTCGCTCATCCTTTGAGCAAGCGTCAGGTACTCATCTACCAGGCAGCAGTTGGACGTCCGATCAGACACTTTGAAGGAGTGAGTTTCAAAATCGCTGATATGGCTGTTAAACTTGCGGCTTCTCGACTCCTCATTCTGGATGCGGCTCGGGCGCTTGATCGGGGAGAAACAGCCAGGAAGGAGGGGGCTGTCGCCAAACTATACTCGACTGAAGCCGCGTTTGAGGTTGCCCACGAGTCTTTGCAAGTCCATGGAGGTATCGGCTATACGAAGGATCTTCCGGTAGAACGCTACTTCAGGGATGCGAGGTTCATGATGATCGGAGGAGGTACCAGCGAGATCATGAGATACATCATCCAAAGAGAGGTCTACAAGGAAATGGGCCGACCTTCATGATGTTACCGCTTGCTTTTGCGTGAAGTTACGCGATACTTTAGTCGATTTCAGGCCGTAGGGCCGATCGGCAAAGGCTCCACTTGTATGTCCACCGTTGAGATAGAGAACTATCGCTGGAAGTGCGAGAACTTTCTAAAAGGGTATTGTCCGGGTAAGGACTGTGATGTCTGCGCGAAGATAACTAATCGGCTCCTCCTCAAGGGGCTGGTCAAGATCACTCACGCGGACGAGGTCTTGAAGCCAGTACAGGCTACTCCACCAACTAGTCAGCCCTAACCATCGCTCGCAACGTTCCAACCGTCCCTAAATTAGCAGGGTATACTTTTCAATAAACAGATATCTCTTGCTTCAATCTGCGCGCTTTCATCTGAGGTAGGTTTATACCATCAGTTTCGCAATATAGCGTATGCGCGCTAAATCTTGTCCACTCCTCTGTCCACACCTCGCTCGCGCCGTGTTGAGGGTCCGCTGAATTGGTCGACATTCATTATTTCATCTTCATCATGAACATTGACTCCGCTATCGCGTCGGCTGTTGCAGGGATCGTTGTTTTCGCTTTGACCTACGTTGGGCTCAAGCTAATCTACCGCATGTGGAGAAGGAGTCTCAAATGTCCACACTGTGGGGAGACCTACCGCGATCATCAGGTTTCTCCACCGGTGGAGAAGGCTCTGCCCAGCGCTTTATGGACGTAGTTCAAGATTTTGCTTTTTTGGATCTTCTAGATGGTCAATTCTTCCAGGCTACGGGGGTAATGAGTTATGAAGTCCATACCATGTTTAGTGACCTCTATCGTGTCTGAATGTCGGAAACCGGCAAAGCGAGGAACGTAGAGCCCTGGCTCGCACGAAAACACCATCCCAGTCTTCATGATTGTCTTCTCTCCTGGGTCGAGCCATGGCGGTTCGTGGCCATCAATCCCAACGCCGTGGCCCACGTGGTGACGAAGATCGCCCGCCAAACCTGCACCTTCAACTGTCTTCCTTGCCGCAGCATCAACCTGAAAACAGGGTGTACCCGCCTTGAATGATCCTAATGCAGCGTCCTGAGCTCTCAGCATAGCATCGAAGTATTTCTTCTCTCTCGGCCCGGCCCTTCCGACGATAACTGTTCGCTCCAGCTCGCTGGTGTACCCTCCAACCTCAACTGCGGCCTCCGTAACCAATACGTCCCCCCTCCGGATTTTGCGCTTTGAGAAGACGGCGTGTGGCACGGCCGACCCGGGTCCGACCTGTCCCCTGCAGCCGACAACTACCGGCGAAAGGCCCCACTTTAGTTGGTGATATTTGGCCCCAAGCTTCTTCATCATTCTTGTCAAAGCTTCATAGCTAGCCCTCATTCCAATTAGTGCGTCATGTACTCCTGGTGCGATGTTTTCTACCAGAATGTCGTGAGCCTTCTCCGCCCAACGAGCGCTCTCTCTCAACAGGCGTATCTCCTGTTCAGATTTTACCCATCTCAGGCTGTCCACCAGATCTTTCCCATCAACCATCCTGGATTGCTGGAGCAAGTCTCGCAATGAAGGACCTCGGTAGCCCCAGCCTCCGGCTGCTCCTTCAACAGAATCCGTCGCGATTTTCGATCCTGCTAGTCCTTTTTGTCTCAGTACCTTAACAAAATGTCGAATCGGGTGGGTTGTGCCTGGGTAATCAGGATAGCTGAAGAACTCCTCTATGAGGGTGGAATCCTGTTCCACGTGGTTCTCTTCCAGACGAGGGCCCATCATGAAGATAGTACCGTCTAGGGGGATGACTAGCGCTAGAGGTCTTTCCGTAGAGATGTGGCTAAATCCGGTAGCGTAGAGAATTCGGGTGGGATTCGTAAGATAGAGCGCCGCACACCTAGACCTCTTCAATTGATCCCGGATTCTTTTGATCCTAGACTTGTGCTCTAGCTGGCTGATAATCAAATCGCCTGAGACCATGAGATTGGATTGCGATTATCAGTGATTAAGACTTGGGTCCGTGCCTGACGGTCTCACTCGCGCACCAAAACTATTCTTTACTCTGAAGGATTGAGGGGAGTCTCGCCTGAAAAAAAGGCGGGTGGGAGTAGTACTCCCAGGTCAGTCGATGGCTATCTGCTTGGCCTTGGACCCCGACTTCCTCCTCGTTAGGAGTAGCTCCAGCACGCCGTTCTTGTAGGACGCTTTTGACGTATCAGGATCTACTTCGACCGGAAGTTCTAGCTCCTTGTAGTAGCGCCGTTTGTCCGTGTCCACCTTCAGCGTCAGCTTTTGTCCGTCACATTCGAGGGATATGTCCGGCTTTTCGACACCTGGAAGTTCAGCCACGACCTTCACTGTGTCGGGATTGACGATAGTGTCAACTAGAGGCTCTCGATCTTCTTTCACGTCAAGCCGAGGCTTAATCGCGCCTAAGGGTCCTCCTTTCAGGGAGGGTTTGACATTGCCGAATTCTCTGATCACTGGTTTCCCGTCGGGACCCATGCTGAACGAGTATCCGTAGACGAATGGACCCATTTCTCTCACGGTGCCGCCGTCAGGAAGCTTTCGCTCTCGGATGAGATCCTTTGGAAGCTCCAGGTCTTTGAACATCTCCTCAAAGTCCTGCTCGAGCTCGTCAAAGAGGTTGGCTGTCGGGAATCGCCATCGACGCCGCAGCCAATTGGAAAAGAATTCATCTTCACTCAATCATTTTTCACCTCCTTTGTCTTCGACTCACCAAGGGTCTTCCTAGTCTTCTCAAGAAAGGTGATGAATTCCGCGAGGACTGTCTTTCCGAATTGACTCAATTCATATGTTCCTTCGTTGTTCTCGTCGAGCAGACCAGCGTCGGAAAGCGCGGATATGTTGTGGTAGACGAGCTTCGGGTTTATCCGGGTCCGATAGTCTCTTTTTGCCCCTGACTTCTCAAGGAGTGGCGCTAGCATTCGCATTCTGGTTTCATTTCCCAAGAGTTCTATGAGCCCTAGTGTTTCCCGAAACGTCTCTTCAAACGTGTCGCCGAACCAGCCGAGAATCTCCAGTGTAGCCTTCCCTCTCTCAAAGGCAACGCGCATCGATTCCTTCAGAGCGGGCTGATCCAATTCCCGCGGCAGAAGAATTACAGCGCTTGCATTCTGGGATTCGTTGATTGTCTCAATGGATTTCGCAAGGAGCTCGTCTAGACCTGCAGTCTGACAAAACACCGCTGTCAGGATTCCGTTCTTGACTCCGCATACATCGACAGTCAGAGCACTGGAGGGGTCGTCGGCCGTAAGCCTTGCATCGAGGTATGTGTCCATTTCTTGGGAAATCAGATGTCTTGCGGCATGAAATCGTTCGAATTGCCTGAGCTCATTCTTTTCCGTTGGATTTTGGTGCTTGCGAGCGAAGATCTTGTAGTCAAGAATGTCTTGAGGGGATACGCGTTGAGTTTCTGGGGACATGCTTAGCCGTAGGTTCAATTGAAAGACCCCTTTTCGTTACTTTAGGTAACAGAATTAGGCTATAAATGTTACCTTTAGTAACATACGAGTATAGGTAACTAGTAGACTGACACCTTCGCGACTCCTGGAATCTTCAAAATTAGCGGAATGGCCTTTCCGGGGACAACTCTGCTCCCAATTAGAGTAAGCTTGGGTTCGGGGTTCAGGTCAGGGTCGTCAACCAATACCTGGTTAATACTAATCCCATGATCAGCCAGGATTCCGGACGCTTTGGCAAGAATCCCAACCTCGTTCGGGTCGTCTGCTATTATCTCAACGACTCCCAATCCCATCTCCTTGGCTACGGCCCGGAGCGATGGTCCAGCTGACTCTATCTTCGAAAAAATCACCTTGATTTCCCGGTCAATGCTCATCGCGCGAATCGTCTCCTTTACAGTCCGGCGATCAACTCTGACTGCTCCGGCCAATTTGAGAGTCGGGATTTCTACTTCATTGACGTAAATATTGTCCCCATTGATTGAGAGACCGTTCCATCGCAGGAGCCTAGCAACTTGCAGCCTTTCGGGGGGAGCTTCAAAGAGTACCCGGATTCTCCCCCCACGTTAAAGGTAGAGAGCCCTCTTTTCGAAGAACCTTAAAGAGTTGCATTGGGAAAACATCGATGACTTTGGCACTAACACGTGGGGTAAGAGTCGTTATGGGTAGCAGTTGACGGGTTTTGAGCCCATCACAACCAGGGCCAAGAAATGGGTTAGACGAGGCCAACTTCCAGGGAAAGATTGTACGCCTTATCGCAATGGAGAGGAGGCCTGAGGAAGCGCTCGACGCGCTTTGCGCACATTACCGCGTAGAGAGACCTGCTCTGAGGATCGGTCTACCGAAAGGCGAGAAAAGGGCGCTCGGATGCTATGTGCATAGGGAGCGGACTATCTACATGTCGAGTGAAGAATACATGTTTGATCCATACGTGTTGATCCATGAATTTTACCATCACTTGAGACATGTGGGTGGGAAACACAGAGGGACCGAGCGACACGCGCGTGATTTCGCTCTTTCTTTCCTGAGGAATGCCCAGAGCAGCGATGGCCGATCTGATGGCTCGAGTTAGGCTTTGAACCAGCTAAAAACGAGATATCTGATGTCGTTCTGCTTTGTGTCTGGAATAGCAATGATGAATTGCTTCCTTACGGTTGTCGCTAGCCTTCCAGCTCGGACTACCTCGAAAGGCCCCATGATGGACTCTGGGTCTTCGACCGAGACGATGAAGGGCGCGTGATCTATCCCAGGTCCGTGCTCATAGACTGCAAAGTCAGCACCGAATTTTATTCCGGGCGTGACTATGTAGCCCTTGTTTCTCAGGTCCTTGTATACTTGGTATGCTTGACTGAATCCACGATACGTCTCTCTCGCTTCTCTCAATAAGAGAGATTTGCGAACTGGTTCTTTGGTTCTTCCGTCGATTACTGATATCCTGCCATGCTCGAGAAGGTATAGCCCTTCCATAAGGTCGAGCAAGAGTGGAACGTCGAAGTCTTGGTCCGGCTTTGGTTTTGGTATCCCAACTGGTTTTCCGAAGAAACCCGAGCGGTAAATGTCGAGCCCGGTCTTGGCATCCCATACAATGAGACGGGTTCCAATAAGTTCAGCTTCGCCTTGAAGGGTCGTGGACTTCATGATTTTTCTAGGCCGTCAGGGCGATTACCCTGATCAGGTCTACAACGTCCACCCCTAGGTCGGCCATATTCTCCATGTGAGCACTAAGGTCCCTGACTAGAAGGAGAGTTCGTAACGGAATCTTCTCATCTAGTACTTCGAGGTCGAGAGATCGATAGGCCATGTCAACTTTCTTTTCTGTTTCCTCGACGCCTCTGGACAGCTCCATGGCTTTGGCTGGGTTGAACCCTAGGGACATTACGGTCTCTCTTATCTTGGACATCTCCTCAAGAACCAGGGCGTTCAGTTCCGCAAGCCGCTTGGTATATTTCTTGTCGACTTTCCAGTTGCGGTCGATTACCGCAGATAGCCGGTAACCAATGCCCTGGGCATAGTCGGCAACTTCACCTATCTTGAAAATCAGCCTAATGAAATCCTCCCGGTTGCTGAGGAGGGTCCCGAACGAAGCGACCTCTTCTAGGAGTTTCTTCTTGGTTCCTTCGAAGTCTCCCAGAATCTTCAGCATGTTCTGGTAGTGTTCCTTCGCTTCCTTGGCTTTTCCATCTGAAACGTTGTCGGTCATGAGGGCTAGTTCGCGGGTTATGTCTACCACGTTCCTAGTCTGTTCTCTACATATGTCGAGGATTCTCCGTCGTATGTTGGCTTCGGTTTCGACTGGAAAGGTCATCAAGTAGCACCGTCTCGCAATGTGATGCTATCCTTGCCATAAAAAACTAGCAGCAGTCTAATCTAGGTCATTTTGGGGCGTTGAACCCTTCTCTTACTATGGTGTGGATTGTTGATGCTAGCGTTCCGATAGGGGTTCTCTTTTGGCTCCAGCTATCGCGATCTCGAACAGTGACCGTGTCATCTTTGATGGTGTCATAATCGATGGTGATTCCTAGAGGTACGCCTGCTTCATCAGCCCTGGCGTATCTCCTTCCAATGGAGCCCGATTCATCATACTCCACCCTCAACCCGTCGGCGATGAGCGCTTCGTATACTTCTGTGCTCCTCTTTTGTAACCCATCCTTGTTTACCAAGGGAAAGACCGACGCTTGAACCGGAGCAAGGTTGAACGGGAGACCTAAAATGAGTCTATCCTCCTTCATTGTAAGGTTGTATTCAAGGGTCGTGTAGAGAAGACGTTCCACTCCGAAACTCGGTTCGACTACGTGAGGTAGGAAACGTGCCCCAGTTTCCTTTACCTCATCTTCAACCATGTCGAAACAGTCTGGAGGAACATTGTACTGGCCAATTCTCACTGACTCTCCAGCTTTCTTGGCCCGGAGCAATCTTTCGGGGTCGTCCTTGGATATCAGAGCAGCGACTCTTCCCGTTTCTTCTCGAAATATTTTTCTGATGTTTTGGTGGTTTGGCCTGATCGATTTGACCTTTCGGAGGTGAGGTGTTTGATAAGGTTTGAACACTCGCAAGTCCTCTCCTGTCGCTTCCATATGTTTTCGCAAGTCGTAGTCTGTTCTATACGCAAAACCCGCTACCTCAGTCCAGCCCCAGCGGTCCAGTTCAACTTCGTGGTCAAATGTCTGGGCCGAATAGTGAGCCCTTTCGGTTGGAAGTTTTTCGAAGAATCTTTGATGTCGCCCATCGACCCCGAGTTGATTTAGAAACCGTTTCGACAGTGCCATGAAGTAAGCTGCCCAAGGTGCCTTGATCACTTGTCTCTTGACAGCTTCGTCTACCTTGACCTTGGTTGCATTTTCCGTGCCTTCCTTTCTAGTTTCCTCTGTAACGATCGATAACTCGTCAGATGCGACTTCGTCTAGGTATGGGCAGTCGGGCTCTTCCGGGTTGAAGAAGAGTTCGAAATCCATTATCGTGAACTCTCGCAGTCGTATGGGACCCTGTCTAGGGGATATTTCGTTGCGAAGGACTGTTCCCACTTGGGCTATTCCTATTGGAAACTTCTCCCTCATAGTCTCGAAGATTCGGCGGAAGTTGACGAATATCCCTTGAGCGGCTTCCGGGCGGCCGTAGGCAGGGTCCTCGCCGTATGGGCCTATGCTAGTCTTGAACATTGTCATGAAGTATTGGGGGGGCCCTAGTTCTCCGCCGCACTCAGGGCATTTCACGTGCTTCTCCTTCAGGAGCGTGCCAAGTTGCTCCAGACTCATGCCTTCGGTTTCGAGGCCGGTAGCTTCCTTAACCAGTTGGTCTGCTCGGAATCTTCTCTTGCAATTACTGCATTCCGTCATGGGGTCTTTGAAGTTCTCAACGTGACCTGAGGCTTCCAACACCTTGTGAGGGGTAATTATTGGCGTCGAGATCTCGACAAATCCATGACGTCGGAGGAAGAATTCTCGCCAAGTGTCTTCTATCTGTCTCTTGAGTCCGACGCCGAGAGGGCCTAGATCTAGGAATCCGCTGAGGCCTCCGTAGATTTCGAATGAGCCCCAGAAGAATCCTCTCCGCCGAGCGGTCTCGGACAAAAGCTTGTGTTTGTCTTTGATTTGTTGCTGCAAGGGTTCCCGACTCAGGTTTCAACCATCGTAGAGCATTTCACTATATCCGCTTTCCGAACGGACGCGGTTGGCCTTATTATCTGGCCTTCACATGCTTTACGATTGGAGGTCTTACCTTTCGAAGTATCCTATAGCCGCAGAAGGGGCATTTGATCTCGGGCGTCATCGCAAGCTGATCGGCTGTTAGTTTCGATCCGCAGTTTATGCATTCGTAAATGAGCCCGCCCGGGTTTCGCTCTCGCGGCGGAGCTTCCGGTGCTAACGCTTCTCCCAGTGGTTCTTCAGGACCTGACTCCATAATTCTAGACCGAGACTCTCAAAAAAGGTGCTAGCTTCAAGTTAAGGATTTCGAGCTTGAAGATCCCGGATTCGGCTTCGTAGGCTTTCCTCCGGATGGCTTGTCCTTTGCCGAGGGTTCTGGCACCACCTGTGGTTTCCTTCGGAAGAGGAAGAACAGGAGTATGACGATCGCGGCCGCCAGTCCGATGATCGCGGGAATGATTACTTGAAGGCTGCTTTGGAGTATCGATACTTGAAGCGTGCCCGTAATCAGTGGAGCTCCATACTCAGCGGAAAAGAATGTGAAGGTGTGCACTCCGAGTCCAGATGGGGCATTGAAGTTGAAGGTGACGTCCTTCTTGGAGCGGTGCAAAATGTAGATACTGGTTTGGCTTTGAGTGAGCTGCCCGTCAATGTTCAAGCCTATTGTGATATTCATGTTGATTATTGTTGAATTGCTGGCCAAGTGCAGGGTTATTGCCACTGACTGCCCTTGGGTTGCCGTTGGAACGTTGTCGATGGTCGCTTGGAGAATCGTAGATTCTGGCGTCGACTTGTCTTGGGTCGTGACAGTTATTCCGTTGGGGTCCTGGCCTAAGATGAAAAAGACCAGTTTTTTCGCACCAAGTTCTCCGCCAGAAGTTATAGACGCTGTAAATGCTCCACTCGACTGCGTCGCAATTAGAGCGGAGGCTAAGAGTCTGCTCGGCAAGGGTGGGTTGACAAGAATGTATGCGTAGGTCGGCGATTCAAGGCTGTTCGGGCACGTGGAGGTCCCACACACACTTGGCGCTGACAGTGTGTTGCTTGTTACAGTGATCTTGAAGAGTCCGGAATTTTGTCTCACACTGGTAACAGGAGGAGTCCCTGCAGGCACGTTTACTGTTATACTATTACCAGAGGTCAGGCTGGTTACGACTGCTCTAATGCCGCCTAGAGTCAGTGTCACATTCAGCCTGTAGACGAACGTTGTGCTGGGATAGTAGGGTACATCACCTGATGGAGGTTTGAACGTTATGCTGGCACCATGCGTTTGTTGGCTGAGCCACTCGTGTTCGAGGGTGATGGTTGCGTTCTCCCTGAGTCCGGTTGGGTTGACAAGTGTAAACGTCGCAATCAGCGGTTCACCCGAAGTGAACACCCCGTTTAGCAGGGTAACATTCGAGACGTACATTCCCTTGCCCAAGCCGCTGGACGACGCGGACGTTGTCAGTGGAGCGGGCACGGAGCCGCTGTCAACCGCGACAACGTTTCCAATAATGTTTCCGGGCTTGGTAGTAGAATTGGATCCGTAGGCGAGTGTGCCGCTTACCGTGAGGCGTCTGTTGTCGCCAGAGTATCCGAAGGAGCCTTGGCTCACTATGACCTGTTCAAGTCTGAAAAGATGAGAGGCGATCCCGTAGTCGAAGTTGTTGAAAAAGACACTCGTGACATTCCAATTTGGCCCCAATGGGGCCTGCGGGAGAACGCTTGTAAAATTGAACAAGAAGATACCCTTTGAGGGGGCTGAAAATGTCTGGGTCAGATTGGTAATTGGGGCAGAAGGAGAAAGAATCGATATCATGTTGGAACCGGTGACATTAACCCCTTGTGTATCATTGACCCTAACTTGGAGAGTGTCACCAGGGACCCAGAAGTCTGTGGGAACCCCTCCCAGAGTCGTCTGGACGGACCCTTCCCCACTGGCTCCTGTTGCAAGTATTACGGCTGTTCCTCTGAACCAAGGATACGACGTTGTAGAGCCAGGCGTGGTTGTGTCGTTAAGCGCGATAAATTGCATGTTTCTGAGGGCCGCAAACTGCGAGTTCGAGCAGGAGGAGGCAGAGCAGGAACCCTGGGCTATAGGATGGGCAAGTGACAAAGAAACGCTGTTATTGAGACTGATGCTGGTCAATGTATATGATTTCGGAAAATAATATGTGGTGACCGTTTGACCCCAAACGTGCTTCGCGTTTATCGCCGTGGCATTGTAAGTAACTGACGCGGTAGCGTTGTGTAATACTTGTGATGGAGGGATGAGCTTCATGGTGTGGAATGAGGATTCAGTTGGGGCATTCCCCACAGAGGCAACTTCAATGTTAGCAACTTGGATGTTTAACCCCTCACCAGTTGAGTTCGAGTTCAACATGAACTCAAGATTCAGCTTGGACCCAATGAGTCTAGTAACGTCATAGCATTCGTCGGCGGAGCCACAGGAAGCAGGAACGCTTCCAGTCGCGTTGAGCGGTGGTCCTCCGGTGAAATTAAACGAGAACGGTGGACCGGCTCTTGTTACATTTAGCAAGAGCACAGGCTGGAGAGGTTTGGTGGCGTTGAATATCAGGTAGCTGACACTTGTTCCCTTACCGAGCGTGCCGTTCCATTCGAATTTTAGAAATGTTGTCGGACCAGGGCCCTTGGGAACCGTGAGAGTGTAATTGATGGTCTGACTCACGACGTTGTTCGTTGCAATTGAGTACCTGAACGCAGTATCGGGAACAGGCTGTCCTGTTTGAGTATTGTTTACGGTGCTGAAAAATGTGAGATTGGGTGGTGGTGAGGTCGCGTTCCTACTCGTGTAAAGGTCAAATTGGGAATAGGTGACGTTGAAGGCAGGGCATGGACAGATGGGGTTGTAGGGGTCGTTCAGAGGCGTCATTGAAGTGTGGGCGCTCGGGTTTGAGTTGCCTAGCTCGTACTGAGCAGATACGGGAAGGCTCAAGGAGAAGGAGAGAATTATCAGAAGGATGCCTAAGGAGCCCCGGATCAAGTCGATTCACAGATTCGTTTCCGGCGACTCCCTGTCTGATTCTATTTAACCTTTGTAAAGTTGTATCTGACGATTTCAAGGAAAAATCGGTTATTCGAGAGATATGGTTACGGAGTAGCTAGAGATAAGCACCTGCCAACAAGCCGCATAACATTGTAGCTCGTTTTCATTGATCGTGCCTGAATCGACGAAAATTTCTATTATCAGGTCAAGAGTTACCCTGGGAGTTCAGGACCTCAAATCAGTTCGCCTACTGACGCCTAATGCGGGTTAACCGCAATTGGAGAAACCGTGGAGTCTATCGTTTCGGTGGCGGGGATACGAGGACTACATTGTCTCCTCGAACTATGATAGTCCCAAGCTTCTTTGTCGATTCAGCGTTAGTGACGTCCTCGGCGTCCTCCAGTACTAGGTTCATGTGCTGGTCGAAGCTATAGAGTCTTCCTCGCACGCTTCGTCCGCCTTTAAGTTGGACGAGTACTACTTTGTTCAGGCTCTCTTCGAAGATCTTCGCTGCAACTTCAGACATTCATCGTTCAACCGGAGAGTTGCGTTTGTCCGGCGAAGGTACTCTTTTAAAGATTGTCTCTCTTTGATGATCTCGAAAAGTCTTGACAGTCAGAACTATACTCAAAGATCGGGATTCTAAGCCTCTGATTGAAGAGCTGCGACGTCTTCCGAACCAAGAACATCTCACCCACAAAGCTAGAGTAGAGGTAGAGACTGTCAAAGACTCAGAGATCGTATTTGTCGATGGCGTGGCGATTGCCTTTAGGCGGAAAGGCGAATTGGCACCAGTGTTAACCAATACCTCTGCTCTTGACGGCATGCCAAAAATCACTGTCGACATGGGCGCTGTCCCACACGTAGCAGGAGGAGCGGATATTATGGCTCCGGGAATCCGGAAGGTGAACGGAGAGTTTGCTGAAAGGCAAATCTTGGTGGTCGTGGACGAGAAGCACGGCAAATACCTCGCAGTGGGAAGAGCACTAACGGGATCTGGTCCAATGGCCGCGACCAAGAAGGGTAAGGTTGTTGAAAACATCCATTATGTTGGGGACCTGATCTGGGAAGTGATAAAGCCCAAGGGGCCAACTGCGCCAAGTTCGAGTTGACTCTTTCTATCGAAAAATAGTCAGGGAAATGTTTAAAGTTGAACCGGGTTCAAGCCCGATGATGAGCTCCCGGAGTCTAGCCTGATCTTTCCCCATGCAGCATTCTACGATATACGTGAAAGCCGTCCCTCTTCAGGAGCTGGACGATGTAGAGACGATAAAGGGGGAAGTCCGGACAGGCAATATTCTCATCGTAAGAATTACGCCCTTGGCGCGGAAAAGCGTAGAAGAGACAAAGCTGGCAATCACCGAGCTGACGGATTACACGAAATCGTTGGGCGGAGACATCGCTCGTCTGGGAGAAGAGCGGATCGTCATAACACCGGCGGGGGTGAGGGTTTGGAGGAAAGAAGCCGCCTCGTCCGAGGGAGCGATCCCTGCGGCTCCGATACAGAACGAAGCTGTTCCCGGAACCCGATGACGTTCTAGCTTGTTATCGCAGCCTTATTGATTCAAGAACGTCGGGGACGACTGTTTTGATTCCGAATATCCGGTTGACGTTCTGAGCGAAGAGGTCCGACTTCCTTCTCTCTCCGTGATTAACGATAATCTTAGTTGGCTTGGGAGACATTCTCTTGATGAACCCTAGGAGTTGATTCCTGTCTGAATGACCCGAAAATCCTTCGATGGATTCCACTCTCATGTTCACCTTTACCATTTCCATTTTGCCGTCGTGGGCGTAGAGAGAGACTTCCTTCAGACCATTCTTGATTCTGTTTCCTAAAGTACCGTCCACCTGGTAGCTAACATAGGCAAGCGTATTTCTCGGGTCGGGTGCAAGGTGTCGGAAATAGTCTATGGCGGGTCCGCCTTCGAGCATTCCGGAGGTGGCGATGATTACGCAAGGTCCACCAGCGATGATTTCCTCTCTGTCGCTCGGGTGAGTTACCGGGTGGAAGTATTCGGACTGGAACGGGTTGATGTCTTTGTGGAGGATCTGTTCCTTGATGTCGCGCACTAGGTATTCGGGGAATGCTGTGTGAATCGCAGTGGCCTCATTAACCATTCCCTCAATATAGATAGGCAATTCTCTGAGGGCGCCGTTCTTCATGTACGCGTCCAGGACCAGCATTATTTCTTGAGCTCGTCCAACAGCAGGGACTGGTATCAACACCTTTCCGCCCTTTTCGACTGTGTCATTGACGATGCTGACGAGCTTGCCCTCTACTCCCTCTCTGTCGGGCATGATGTCGTCAGGACCCCCATACGTGCTCTCGATGATGAGCGTTTCAGCTCTCGGGAAAAGTGCCGTCGCCGGGTCGAGCATCATCGTTCGTCCGAACTTGAAGTCGGCACTATAGACTATGTTATGCAGGCCCTCGCCAATGTGAAGATGGACCATCGAGCTTCCTAGGATATGGCCGGCGTTGTGAAAGGTGAGTTTGATGTCCGGAGCTACGTCAGTGACCACATTGTAGCGTAGAGGTATAGTGTGAGTCACGACTTCTCTGACGTCTTTTTGGTCGTAGGGAGAGTGTTCGCCTTCCCTGCTGTGAACATCGAGGTAGTCTAACTGGTGAAGTGTCATTAGGGTTTGCGTGGGTTCTGAGCAGTACACCGGTCCATCGTAGCCGTACTTGTAGAGGAATGGGAGTATTCCGCAATGGTCGAGGTGGGCGTGAGATATGACAACTGCATCCAGCTTTTCCAGATCAAATTCGTCAGTATCAAATCGTGGGTACGCGGATGTAGGATCCTGTGCTCCTGGGTTGATCCCGCTGTCGAGCAGAACGCTGCTGGATCCTGCTTGGATGAGCATGGCTGCTCGTCCTACCTCGTGGAAAGCTCCGAGGGTGACGAGTCGAACGTAACCTGCTTTGCTAAATGTGGGGCGAAAGATTCTCTCGCCTACATCACGCAGGATCCTGCTGCGTTCTTCGCTCTCCGTGTGAAGGATGTGCCGAGTGCTCGTAATGATCTTAGAGTGTAAGGGTGGAGCCCTGAGTATTCGTGGTCGCCATCTCGTCTCCTTTACAAGTTGTTGGAGAACTGCCGCTTCTTTCCCTATTGCCACTCCGGGTTTGGTTGCCTCGACTACTACTTCGCCGAGGCTGGGGTCAAAGTTGATCGAGGAAATTTCAGCTTCTGCCGGGATGATTTTGCGAATGTAGGCTTCGGCTTCTCGCTCAGGGAGGCGTATGGATTGATCTGAGCGGATGACGATTCTCTTGTGAAGTAGGTTTACAATTTCTGTAACGACATAGCTCTGCTCGGCCAGTAGTCCGACGTTCTTTACGTAAATCGCGAGCCGTGGTCCTTCGAATTCTATCCTGGTTATCTCAGCGTCCTTCGGCATATGTTCTACGATTGTCTCGCGTATTTTGGCGTGTACATCGTTGTAGGTTCTAGTCAATTCTCTCTACGACTGTGATATCTGTGGAAGGTTTGAAAGAAGGGGTCAGGCGTGGAGGATGTGCTTCTTCTCGTCCTCTGAGAGTTCTCTGTATCCTTCCTTCGTGATTAGGGCAACGTCGAAACTGTCGCCGCTTGCCGAGTCTCTCTTCATGGCTGAATCGATTGCTCTCACGACTATGGGAACAGACTCCTTTACGTTCATAGAGTCTTTCCACTCCGATTCAAGGACACCATATGCGACTGGGGATCCGGATCCTGTTGAGACGTATTTCTCCTCCATCATGCTTCCGAGAGGATCGAGCGCGTAAATGTGTCCTCCACTGTCGTCTACTCCACCGATAAGTGCTTGAACCCCAAGGGGGTAGTACCTGGCGCCGAACAGAATGTTAGAAACCAGTCTAGCGGCGGAGTTCACTGGGATTGGCCTGGCTAGGTCAAGTCTGTACAGCGAAGAATTCGCCCTAAGCATTTCCACCAATGCCTGCGCATCTCCTACCGTCCCCGCAATAGTCATTGCTAAATGGTGATCGATTCGGTAGACTTTCTTAGCATGCTTATGGGCGACAAAGGAACCCATCGTAGCCCTGGTGTCTGTCGTAAGGACAACTCCGTCCTTGCAAACAACACCGATTGTAGTGGTCAATTCAAAACGCCCATCTTTAGTACTGTTAGGTTTTCCAACTTGTCGTATGTCCAGTTATTTTCATGTTAGATCGCGCTTTCCGAGAAACGGAAAGATTTGTGATCAATCGGTTTCTGATAGCTTAAAAACGTTTTCAGCGACGATTGAGAGGTCTGACCACAGAGGCAAATACCTTCGATCATTCATTGTCACGCCAACAGTCCTTGACGCGCTTGTCAATGATTAGAGGTGTTAATGATTGGAAGGAGGTGATCCTGTCCGAGTGCTACTGTCTCTTGTCTGTTTGGGTATTTGCGCGGGCCGAGGGTTATGCTTGTGAACCCTATTAGCCTCAGCTTATTCTCAACTTGGTGCATCAAACCGTCTTGATGAAACAATCCCAGCTCTTCCGGGGATACTTCGATTGCCGCAACTGCTCCATGATGTCTGACTCTTATGTCTCGCGCGCCACTCAGGCGCCTAACAATTGATTCCGCTTCTCCAACTTGAGATAGCTTCTCTACAGTGATCTCCTCGCCGTGAGGTATCCTAGATGATAGACAGGGCATGGCTGGTTTGTCCCACACTTCAAGCTCAAGAAGTTGAGCGGTTTCTCGGACATCTTTCTTGGAGAAGCCCGCTTCTGCAAGAGGGCTTCTTACGCCAGCCTCCTTGGCCGCAAGAAGCCCAGGCCTGAGCTCCCCCAAATCGTCTAGCTGGGTTCCATCGAGAAGTGCCTCAAATCGGGAGTTGTCAGCTTGGCGTCTTAGTTCTCGGTAGAGGGTGTGCTTGCAGTAATAGCATCTGTTGGAGGGATTGGCTCTGTAACTTGCGTTATGCACCTCGTCAGTTGTGACCGTAACGTGTTTAATCCCTATCTGTCTCGCGGTTCTCTTCGCGATTTCAATCTCTCCTGGCGCGAGAGATTCGGAGACCGCTGTTACTGCGAGAACGCGATCCCCCAATGCCTTGCGTGCGAGCGCGGCGACCAGAGAGCTGTCCACCCCGGCGGATAGGGCAACGACTGCCCCGTCGAACCGGCTGATAATATGAACCGCTTTCTCTATCTTCAACTGCAAACCTGCTATGGCAGGGCTAAGCATCATATTCAAGACACGTCACTCTTGGCAATTTAAACAGTATATGCACAAAAAGAAGGAACGATAAATTGTCCTCCCTCAAGAAGTTTGAGCGAAGCCGAAAACTGTTCGAAAGGAAGGACAGACTGCTTTCTATCGCAAGCCTTTCTCGGCTTGCGAAACTTGACGTTGGACGCGAAAAACGCAAGGGAATTCCCGAAGTGATTCTGGCGGAAGGCAAGCTTGCTCAAGATGTGGCGAGGATTAGTCAGGCAATGGTAAGACGAACTGGTCGTGCGATCATAAGTCGTTCGGATGGACCTCAAGTCAGGGCTGTTAGATCCCTCATGGGAAAGGGGTCAAAGGTTGAATACTTTTCGCGCTCTCGATTGATGATAGTAAAGTCGAAGAACTACAAGTCGAGGCGTAGCGGTGGCAGGGTGGGGATATTGACTGCGGGGACTTCAGATATACCGGTAGCTGAAGAAGCCGAGGTTATCGCTCGAGAGATGGGATGCAAGACTCGATCTTTCTATGATGTGGGGGTTGCGGGGATTCATCGTTTGTTCGAACCAGTTCGAGATCTTCTCAAGTGGGGCTCTGATGTTATCCTCGTAGTTGCAGGTCGCGAAGGGGCACTCCCGACTGTCGTCGCGGGAATTGTGGATGTTCCGGTCATAGGAGTCCCCACCTCGAGAAGTTACGGGTTTGGAGAAAAAGGGCTCGCTGCCCTAGCTGCTATGTTGCAATCATGTTCTCTGGGAATGGCCGTAGTCAATATCGACGGAGGAGTCGGTGCTGGAGCTATCGCGGCACTGATCGCGAACCATGTCGGTGAATATCGGATGGGGACAGAATAGGTCTCGGCCGTCGGGAGTAATGCAAAGCTTTGGGCGTAGATCTGGGGGATATAGTCACTCGAACCAAGAGTTCCTTGGACGAGTTTTCAGGAAAGACTTTCGCGGTTGATGCCTACAATGCGCTCTATCAGTTTCTCGCAATAATTCGTGGGCCCACTGGCGAGCCCTTGATGGACCGGCAGAGTAGAGTTACGAGTCACTTGAGCGGTCTTCTTTATCGAACGACCAACTTGGCAGAGGGAGGCATCAGATTGGTGTATGTTTTCGACGGAAAGCCTCCAAGTCTCAAAGATACCGAGATTAAGCGAAGGCAGGTCATCAAAGTCGAAGCCACAACGAGATACGAATCCGCACTGTCAACGGGGAAGTTTGAGGAGGCGAAGCGGTACGCTCAGGCGACTTCCAGCCTCAAGGATTTGATGATTGATGATGTTCACAAACTTCTCCAGTACTTGGGCGTCCCGATCGTCCAAGCTCCATCTGAAGGAGAAGCTCAAGCCGCGTATATGGCGGCTCGGGGGGATGTTTGGGCTGCTGTCAGCCAGGATTATGATTCTCTACTATTTGGGGCTCGGAGGCTTGTCCGGAATCTAGCAATTAGCGGAAAAAGAAAGCTGCCAATGCGAGAGGCCTACGTACAGGTGGAACCGGAACTAGTAGACCTCGCATCAACTTTGCAGGCTCTCCAGCTTTCGCGAGAGCAACTCGTAGACTTGGGGATTCTCATTGGAACAGATTTCAACCCTGACGGGTTCAAGGGAATAGGGCCAAAGACGGCGCTGAAGCTAGTCAGAGAGTACGGCAGGATCGAGAAGATCGCTCAGTCGAATAAGGAGGTGGTCCCCCCGCCTGAGCTGGACAGGATTAGGGAGATATTTCTGAAGCCTGCGGTAACTTCGAACTACGCTTTGGAGTGGCGTGAGTCGGATGTTGAATCTCTTGTGCGGTTCCTCTGCGGAGAGAGAGACTTCAACGAGGAGAGAGTTCGGACTGCGGTAGAAAGGGCGAGGACTGCAATGGTGAAAGAGAGTGGGAAAAAGACACTTGAGTCTTTTTTCGGAAGCTAGCTGCTGAAGCCGTATTTCCCAACGAGAGGGACGAACGCGACTCCTCCCAGTGAGCTCCGGTCCAAGGTTCCATCAGGCCTTTTCCTGACCCGGACAAGTTCTTGGGGAAACATTCTTCCGCCTATGGGCACAACTAGGATTCCGTCCGGTTTCAATTGTTCCAGCAAGGTGGGCGGAATCTTGGGGGCTGCAGCTGTCACGAGTACTCTCTCGTATGGGGCACGTTCATCGTATCCTAGCGATCCATCGCCCTGGACGAGCGTGACTCGGTCGGAGTATCCTGCTCGAGTAAGGTTGTTCCGCGCGATCACAACCAGTTTGTCGAGGTATTCAACCGCAAAAACGTGTCCCTTGTCGCCGACTATTTCCCCGATCGTGGCTGCATGGTATCCGCTTCCAGCCCCCACTTCGAGAACCTTCATCCCTTGGAATAGCTCCAAGGCCTCGTTCATTATGGCCACCATGTAACGCCCGGCTGTTCAGCCGAGTGGCGCGCTGATTGTCTGGCCATATTCCGTTGGCAATGGAGTATCATTGTAGGCGTATTGGCGCATGTGGGTAGACACGAACAGTTCCCGGGGGACTCTACTCATTGAATTGATGACTTCGCGGGTCTTGAGGAGTCCTTCTGCGATGAGCGCTTGTACCATTCGTTCCCTTTCACGCGCGAAATCCACGGACCTAAGTCATCCCTCCGGCCCGTCATGAGTAGCTGAGCATATTAGACTCCTCTGGTTTGCATAGTGTACGTGTGATGAACTTCACCTTCTACGCACATGGCCATCGGGCTGTTTTGTCAACGCACCTAACGACTCTGGAGCTTACAAAGGAGGATGTCCTTAGCAAGAAAGGAGACTGCATCGTTGCAGTCGGGTCTTCTGCGGGACTAAGAGACTTGCCTGAACCTATGAAAAACGCTCTCTCCAGCGAAGCCTGTAGAGCCTGCCTGACTCTGAAGCTTGACGCCCATCGATTCACGATCGAGGGCCGTGGCGCTCGGGGGTTGACGTTTTCCCATCCGACGGACATCGTGGTTAGAAAGAGCAGCTTTGTCTCTGATAGGACGCTTATGGTGCGTGCTAATCGGGCGGCAGCAGATCTTCCAAGATCATTAGTGGATCTGCTTCAAGATCCTGGCCGAAAGGTTTTGGTTGAACTTGCTGTCGAGACCTAGGACGAGGTAAGTTTAGCATCTACCGCAACTTGCCACTTCATCGGAGCTACACCTCTTACTTTATGTGTCTCTATGGTTTTTTCGATTTTCCAACCTGAATTATCGAGGGCCGCTGCAAGTTCTTTCCTGGCATTTGACTCGCTGTCTAATCCTTCTGCGAACGTGTAGTAGTGTACGATTCCTCCGTCGCGCCTAAGCGCTTTGTAAGCGGGTTCGAGAAACTCCCTCGCCTGAGAGGGGTGGTTCATTATCACTCGCGTGGCTATGCCGGAGAGATTGTCCTGGACGACGACTCGCGCGTCGCCGGACCACACTTTTATCCTATCTTGGACCTTGTTCATCTTCGCGTTTTCTCCGATCAGCCTGGCAGCCTCAGGGTTGGCATCGATGGCATGGACTTGTACATCGTTCAATCGTTTTGCGATCATTATCGAGAACGGTCCCACTCCAGCGAACATGTCTACAACGCACTCACCGGGCCGGACCTGTTCGGCCACTCTCTTGTGCTCGGCAGATAGCCGTGGGGAGAAGAAGGCTCTCGAAACATCGATCTTGAAGCGACATCCTAGCTCGTTGTGAATCGTCTCGGTTCGTTCGGCGCCAAGGAGGTGATGGAGAGGCCTCAATCGGAGGTTGTCAGTTATTGGTCCCGCCTTTGAGTAGACCGTCTTGACGTTCTTGTGTAGTTTCATTAGTGCTTCAGCGATGCTCTCTTCGTAGGGTTCTGCTGTAGGGGATAGTTCTATGATGGCGATGTCCCCGATAATATCGAACGATTTTGATACGAGTTGAATGATACTCGAAGGCAGTTTCTGCGCTAGAACTTGTTGCAGCGAGCCAACGGTTTCTGATCTAGAAAGAAATTTTTCATGAGACAGACTCTGTTTGCCTAGGGCTCTGTCAAGCTGTTTCCGCTCTTCCGGCTGTGGCTCCCTCGATAGCGGCACATGAAGCGTATCGTCTATCATCTGAGGTGCAAGCTTTCTGTTTAGTAGTTTCAGTTTCGTGAGGACTTGGATCGCATTCTCTCCCTGTTTCTTAGGAATCTTGAGAGACACGCTTTCCTGTAGTCGGTCTGGGTCTTTTTCGTTGCGTATCAACAGTGATACTCGGCATTATCGCCTGCCGGTTCGTGCTCTGAGGCGTTGCAGAAAGTCTAGATCTGCCAGCGCAACCTCCGCGGACAATCGCACATCCTCATCCGGGTCTCGTAGTCTGTCGATTAGTCCCGAGCGAGCTGTCTCGTCTCCGATAGACCCTAGAGCCACCGCTGATTCATGCCTTACGAGGACGCTCTCGTCGTTCGCCATGGCTTCCAGGAGGGCCGGAACTGCGGACGTGAATTCCAGTTGACCCAGAGAAAATGCGGCCTCATGTCTTACCAGCGGGCTTGGATCTGCCTTCAATGTCTCGCAGAGTGCCGGAACAGCCCTTTCATCTTTCATATCCGCCAGCATGCATACTGCATGTATTCGAAGCAGCAGGCTCGGTCTACCGTCGAGGACTGACCTGAAAAAATCAACATCTCCTTTCGAAAACGCCCATTCCATCTTCTCTAGAGTCTCAAAGTCCTTCGAGTAATCCGAAAGGATTCTTGCTGTCTCGTTCTGAGCGATTGTCTTCAATACACTCTCACTATCTCTTGCCATGGCAAGTGTCGATGGTCAATTGAAGCTCCGTTTGTGGATGGACAATTCTGGGGGATGAGTTGAAGACCGGGATTATTTTAGCTCGATGGCACAGTCTCGTTGGTGGTGTCGCCGCTCATGGCGCGCTCATAGCACACAGGGCAGTAGGGTCCATCATATGCTCCGTGTTTGGAGCAAGAGGGTCGCCGTTGATCCTTCTCGACAGACTTGCGAAGTTTCAACCGATTAGTCTGACCTCTGACATAACGCGCTGGAACGTGACTGGCTGCAACGTTTGAGATTGGGTGGCCAACTATTCCTTGGCGCCAAGCTCTCTTAGGAATTGAGCAACGGTTTCCTGCTTCGTTTCGATGGCCGCCAATAGTGGGGTCTTCCCCTGAAAGTTCTTCGAATTGAGGTCTGGACTCGCGTTTTCGACCAGCCAGACGACTAAGTCATAGTAACCTCTGGTAACTGCATTGTGTAGGGCGGAAGACGATCCGGTTTTTGCTCCGTTTCGGAACAAGTACTGAACAAGTTCGAGGTTGCGGCTCCAAGCCGCATGGGGCAAGAGCGGAATTCCGTGGGCTCCCGTCGAGTTGATGTTCTTACGGTCTTCTCTGATTCGCTTTTCCACTTCTTCTCTACGTCCGAGCATGGCCGCGGTACAGATTTCGAGAGGCGCTCCTCTTTCGAGTAGGTACGTCGCAACGGGAACGCTGCCCACTTGGGCGGCGGCTTGAATCGCGGTCTCATGATCGGTCTCGGTCCAAGCGTACGCTTCGTTAAGTAAATCCGGTTTCTCCCCAAGCATTTTTCGTACTTTCTCCAGATTTCCATGGCCTGCGATTACGAACTCGCGGACTAGGTCGGTTGAGAGAGGCGTGTTTGTCGTCTGCACGGGAGTGATTATGTCTTCGCGGTCTATAACCATTCGGAAGAGAAGCCTTTCATGAAGGGCTCATGGTCATGTTGCTAGAGTCTAGACGCCTTTGGTCGCGATTAGGATTGGGTGGTCCGGTCGTAGAGAAACCGTGAACCCTCGTGTGCGCAAGAATCTTAGAAGATGAGGAAGCCGGTCCCTTAGGTCAGGGTTGCTGACATGATATTCTAGTGCTATCCTTTGCAACTTTTCCAGGTTCTCGTTCGTCATATGTTCGATGATTTCGTACTCGGAGCCCTCAGCATCTATCTTGAGTAGGACCGGCGGGTCGACTTGCTTTAGTACGGTGTTAATTCCTATGCATCTTACCTTTTCGAAGCCCCCCGCGTGAAGCTTATCGGGAAAGAACCCATGAAAAGCTGACCCTCGAGATGTAAAGAGTGTTCGTTCCTCTTCGCTAGACCAGACTGCCATGTTGAAGGAATGAATTCGCTCGTGGAGACGATTGGAGTGTAAGTTCTGGTGCAAGAGCTGGAAGTTGCGGGACTCGGGTTCGAAAGCCAAAACCTCCTTGGAACCGGAGAGAACAGAATACAGTGAGAAGATTCCGACATGCGCACCAACATCAACAACTGAACATCCTCTTGGAACGTTTCCATAAATCCTTCTAATGAGGAGAGAATACATGACAACTGGATCGTATGAGAAAGGTCTGATCCTGATATTCAAACCTCGAAATCTGACGGGAATCACAAAATTGGATCGAATGTAGGAGTGGATTAGGCGTTGAACGAACGGGCTACTTTGAATTGACATCCCGAGTGCTCCCGGCTCCTTTGCTGTGCACTAGCAAACGCTGAGCGCCAAGTACAGAGCCTCTTTGCATGTGGCGGGCCCGGAGGGATTTGAACCCTCGACCATTCCCCGAACGAGTCGGATGGACTCGTCCTTCAGGTTAAGAGCTTCAGCCTTAGAGTCTGCTGCTCTACCTGGCTGAGCTGCCCGACTAGACCAGGATGTGTGTCCGGTTTACGGGCCCACGAACCCGCCGAAGGCTCGGTCGCGGCCGAATTTCTAATAAGGGTTACCGTTTCTGAGAAGAAGTCAAATCGAAGTTAGAGGATTGATGGACGAAATCCGTCCGCTTACTCCGTCAGAAACCAAGGCGCAGAGGGTCGTTTTCGTCTCGTCTCTGGCAGTAACCATAGCCTCGTAATCTTCTCGGCTTTTCACGAGAAAGCACGATTGGTGTCCCTGACCCGCTTCCGTTTTGGTAACACAAGCCTTCCCCGACACGATTCGTAGCCGTTTCGTGGATGATGCCGCAAGCTGCCGAGGCTGGGTACTGATGAGACCATACGTTATCCTCTTAGTGCTAGTTTTAGCCTCAGCCCTGACTCTCGTAGTCCAGGTGCACGGTATTGCTCCCTACTCTTTGACAATAACTCCTACCACGACGAGCCTAGGTAAACCTGTCAATATCATGGTGGTCGTGACTAATGGCAATAGGAACACTTTCTACACGGTCACGATTGGCGTGCAGAAGCCCAATGGTACTGGTTCAGCGGTCACTAGCCAAGGGATATCCACAGACAATAGAGGCTCGGGCAGCGTATCCGTCCAATATTCATCGACTTCAACTTCGTGGACCCAGTTGAACGGCACCGTCAACACGAACGTCGAAGGCGTCTACAATGTTGCTGTGAATCAGACATCGCCGACAAACATAGCGAACGTTGCCACAGGCCAATTCACGGTGACAGCCATGATGAGCGTCGTGGTGTCTCAACCAACTTCCGGGACAATTGTCCAAAGAGGGCAGGCTCTGACAATCACAGCGACCGTGGCGAACTCTTTGGGTGCTGTAACCGGGGCGGTAGTGACTGCGGACACCCCTTTGAACGGCCAACTCACTCTCCCCGAAGTTAGCTCCACGAATGGGGTTTACTCTATTAGCTATCAGGTTTTGATGAATGACCCACTTGGTTCTTGGACGATAATAGTAAAGGCCAGGGACACCAACCAGAACTCTGGAGCAAGTCTCCCAGTAAATGTCACGATTGCGAAGAGCGACTTGTTCGTCGACGCTATGGTCACCTACAACTCCAAGGGCGTTCCAGCCGCCAGTTTTTCGACAGGGGACACGGTCTACCCTTACTTTCGGATAAAGTACTCAGGCTCCAGTGGAACTTTTCTGACGACCGGCCAGTACGTAGTCTCTGTCAAGAACCCCTCGGGAGCTACTGTTGCTAACCTCACGGCAGTTTATGACGCAAACCGTCTTGGATTCTATACCCCCACCGGTTACTCTGTCTCTACGTTCGATCCCGGAGGTGCGTGGACGATTGTAATCGACGCGAACAGCCTCAATGATGGTTTCGGGAACACTGGACCCAACTTCGACACGTCCGTAAGAGTGGACATCGTGACTTCCCCGTTAGGCTACCTCCCATTCGTAATCGGCGGAGTAGTCGCGCTGCTCGGGGGGGTCCTGGTGTTGAAGCGCTACGACACGTCCCTTGAGGGATTCGAGCATCTCGAACAGATGATCGGAGGGCCAATCCCACGAGGGTCCAGTCTGTTGCTACTCGGAGATCCGGGAAGCGGAAAAACCGTTCTATCCTACGAGCTGTTGCATGACGAGCTTGAGGCGGGAAGACCTTGTGCCCTGCTGTCATATGATGCCTTTCCAGAGGATGTTCAAGCTCGTATGGGTGAGTTCGGGTGGGACATTATTTCCCACCTCCGAAAGGGGCGATTGAAGATAATCGACTGTTATTCCGGGCTCGCGGGGCAGGGCGAAGGCGCTCTTAGGGACCCGTCGGATCTCACTGAGCTCAACATTCAGGTCACTTCGTTCATAACGAAGGCTAAGAATGCTCCTGTGACTCTGATTCTCGACTCGCTTACGCCGATCTTTAACGGGGTCGAAGCTAAGCAGGCTATCAACTTTTTGCAGACTGTCGGGGCGAAGGTGAAGAAGACTGGCGGTCTCTTTATCCTGACTGCGTCCAAGGGGGCTATACCGGAGGATTCGATCGCGAAGATCAAGAGCATCGCAGACGGCGTTATCGAGCTCACATTGGTGCGGTCGGGAAGGAAGGGTGTTAGATATCTGTCGGTTTTGAAAATGGAGCGGAGACGGATCGCGTCGGACACGGTTTCGTTTGAGATAGCTAGGGGGCGAGGTTTGGTCTTTCGGGTCTCGCGCTTCGGAATCCTGCGGGGGAAGCTGTTGCAGTTGAAACTCAGGCCCGGCCAGTCACCTGAAAAACAGGCTCCAAGTTCAGTGACACCGGCTAAGGCGGAGGGGAAGCACGTGGATGAGAAAGGCAAGGAGGGAAAGACCCCTGAGGTCTCGTCCAAGGGCGCTGGGACAAGACAACGCTAGGGTTTTTGAAAACGAGCTTTTAGCAAACGGTCCTTCTCTTTATCGCTATGAGTGTCGCGTTTATCGGTCTAGGCCTGAACAATGAGAGAGGTCTCACTATCGAAGGGCTAGAGGAGGCTCGACGTTCGAGCAACGTTTTCGCTGAGTTCTATACAAACATAATGCCCGGTTTGGACAGGAGGAAACTTGAGCTTCTACTCGGAAAGAGGATTGTCGTGTTGAATCGATTCGAGCTAGAAGATGAGGGAGGCAAGCAGATTGTCGAGGCGGCTGAGAGGGGGAGAGTTGCGTTCCTGGTGCCCGGAGACCCCATGATCGCTACGACCCACATCTCTATCCGACTGGAACTGGCGAAGAAAGGCATCCCTTCAAGGATCATCCATGGCCCGTCAATAGCGTCTGCGGTCTGCGGTGCTACGGGTCTTCAAAGCTACAAGTTCGGAAAGTCTGTAACCCTGCCGCAAGAGCCTGGCGTGCCAGGTTCCTTGCTGGACAGTGTTCGTGATAACAAGACGAGAGGGCTTCACACGCTCATACTTCTCGATGTTAAACCAGAGCTGTCGAAACAACTGGCGATAGGGGAAGCGGCGACGAAACTAGTAACTGCTGATCCAGCGCTCGGTAGCTGGCTGGGAATCGGTGTGGCACGGATAGGATCCGAAGACCAGTTCGTGCTATCAGCCAAGCTTGGAAAGCTTCAGAACCAAGACTTTGGGAAGATCCCTCATTCCCTCGTGATTCCGGGGAGGCTTCATTTCATGGAGGTTGAGTCTTTGAAGGCGTTTGGCGGGGCGAGTGACGCGGATTTGGAGGCGTTGAAATGAGAGAGCGTGCGGGAGAGCGGGCCGCCAAGTATCTTGAGGCGACGTCCCAGTCACTGCGAATCTTGAAGAAAAAGAAGAGCGAAACACCTGTCCCATCTTCTCTGCTGGATCATGTGTTGGAACTTGCCAAGGGTTATGCACGAGACGCGAAACACTACGTGGGCGAGCGGAAACCAGTCACTGCGCTCGCGTGCATCGCCTACGCAGAGGGTCTTCTAGATGCGCTAAAATTTCTCGATTTGGCCGAGTTCTAGCGAGACTCGATTTGTTACGGTAACACTGACCTGATATCGCGGGCCAGTTCTATTATCGTCGAGATTCATGGAGAATTGCGCAGGCTGTGGCACGCCGATTCACAGGGACGAGCCTGTTTCGGCCTCTTTCAGCCAGGAAGGGCAGAGGAGCTTCTTCCACAAGACTTGTGAGGACAGAGCCGAGCACGTGAACAAGTGGAAAGAGGAGGCGGCTTGGGCGTTCAGGGCTACGCGACTGACGATGTCCGAGTGGAACGAGTGCAGTCCCAGGAAACATCTCGGTGTTTGGCAGTCGATATTCATTGCTCGAAGAGACGAGGATGTCTGGTGTCCAGACTGCGGCCTCAAAATAGCAAGACAAGAGACACTTACCTGTCCAACTTGCGGTGGTCGAGTCATCATCACGGACGCTGAGACCACGAAGATGGTGTTCACCCACAGAGAGACTCTCTACAAACTCCATCTACACTGTACGGAGAGAGGAGATGACTCCTTCGTCTATGCTGTCATAAGCGGGTACACTCCTGTCACCATCACAGCGAAGAAGGGTGAAGCTCCAGAGGCTTCATCGAAACAGGCGATGATGCTGAAGTATGAACCGAAAGGAGATCTCAAGAAGGGGCTAAGTGTCTAGCCTCTTGCCTCGTCGAGAAGCGTTCTTATTCTCTCTACTAGCAGGCTCATCCCGTTTTGGTCTTGCCCGCGGGAAAGACAGTGCTGGCCACTGGTGTCTTCGATCTTTTGCATCTTGGGCATCTTAGATTCCTTGAGGAATCCAAGAGAAAGGGCGGTCCAAGGTCAAGGCTCGTAGTTATAGTTGCGCGCGACAAGACCGTGTTTCGAAGGAAAGGGAAGGGTCCGGTTATCCCTGAGGATCAAAGGAGGGAGCTCGTTGCAGCCCTCCGAGTGGTGGATCGGGCAATTCTGGGAAGGGAAGAAATTGATCTTCTCGGCATCCTCAACGAGATCAAACCTGATATCGTCTGTGTTGGCTACGACCAAGATGAGATAAGAGCCGCTGTTACACGACTTATCCGGAAACAGGGATTGCCGATCCGAGTTATCAGGATACCAAGGTTTGGACCCATCGGATTCAATAGTAGTACGAAGCTGAAGAATAGGGTTGCAAAAGCATTGTCGGTTGCTTAGGGTTTTATCGGGACTCTGACGCGGACCTTGTCTCCATCAACGAGTTTGAATTGCTTTCTCAAAGATACAGGAGCGATCAACTCGACAACATCTTCACCGTAGTGAGCTCGGATCGGGAGGACTATAGCGCTCTTGACCTCGTCATTGGCAATTGCTCTGAAGCATTTTGCTGGTCCGTAAGTTCGCTTTTCATTGGCGAATCCTTCGATGTATACGAACGGGTATGTGTCTAGGATTTTTCGATCGCTGAGATCTTCCTTGCTAACTCTGAGGTTTAGGGTGCCGGGAAAGGGGTCGAATCCTAGTTTCGATATGAACTGTTTCCGGTAACCGTCGAGGCTCATGTAGTATGAACCCTCGGAGAGACCTGTGAAGACCGTTCCCGCGATGACTAGATCTTTCTTGGGCGCTTCGAAGACTCGCTTCAGGTTGAGGTACATGTCGGATAACTGGCGGAGTCCTTCGCCGGTTATTCTCACCTTCTGGTCTCGTCCGTTTCGAGTTCTCTCGATCAATCCCAGCTTTTCCATCTCTATCAGGCGGCGGGAGGCGGTTTGTTGAGAGCTTCCAATTCCTTTTGCGACGACTGATGTGCTGCAGACGACTTCTTTGTCGGTGGCGCCCATCTCGGAAAGTTTGTAGAGAGCTAGAAGATGAGAGGGTTTCAATTCCAGACGCGCCTTCTCAAGGAATGATCAGGAACCACTCAGTGATCTTCTATCTTTTTTCCGAGCCGGTCTAGGGCCTGTTCGAGTGAGAAGCGTCTGACTTCTGTAACCACGTCTCCTCTCGTGGTCTCGATGATTCGTCTCGCTGCGTCCATTTTGACTCTGAATGTGGGTACGATCGAAGTGTGTTCTAGGGTTTGGAGATCATCGTATACTCCTTCCATAGCGTCCAGAAGCTTCTCTGCTTTTCCGACGTCACCTTTTCGGAGAGAGTTCAGTGCCATTCTTCGGAATTCTCCAACTGCGTCCAGTAGTCCAAGCACGTAGCTTCGGTGGTCGGCGCCAGACTCGGCCATCGACACTATCCCTTCGTCTCGCGCAACTTTCCGGAGAGTGACGGCTTCCACATATTCTTGGAACGCGACTATGACTCCATTGGAGCTCCGAAGCTCTGGAGCATCAGCGGACAACTTTTCTATTTCCTGAAGGGTCTTCTGGGCTTGTTCGAGTGTCGAGTTGGCTGTTTTCAGGTTTCCTCTGTGAATCTCGAGGATTGATGATGATGCCATTCTCGTGGCGGCTCTAGAGAGGTCGAGGACTCTTTCGCGGGCACGGTCGAATTGGGACAGGTCCTTCTGGATTGCGGTCAGGTCTTTCTTTGTTAGCATGTCGTGAGCTTCTGCTCCGCTGGGTCTCTTAGTATTATAACAGGGTTCTCGTTATTCGGATTTTGCCTTAACCAAACTGTGGGATTCTTCTTTTATCCCACCTTCGGTTATGACGAGCAGATCGACTCCATCTCCACTGGAGATGTCTCGAGCTAGAGCGGACCTTATGGCTCGTAGGATAAGTGGGCGAGCTTCGTCAACCGATAATCCTTCTCTGTATTCTGATTCCAGGACTCCCATCGCGACTTCAGCGCCGGTGCCGACTGCGGCGAACTTGTCTTCGAGCACGGATCCGATTGGGTCCATGACGAATAGGCTTGGTGAGCCGTTGTCTACCCCTGCGATTATGGTCTGGGCGAGATAGGGGAAGAGGCGTCTCGCTGATAGGAGGTTGGCCATGAGTTTGGCCGCGTTCTTCACCGTTCCAGCTCGTCCTCGCTCGTACTCGTAGATGTTCATGTAGGCTAATGCCTCTCGCGATAGGACTTGCATGTCTCCTATTATTCCAGCGCAGCCTATTCCTATGTTGTCTGTTATCTTGAATACTTTCTTGGCTACTTTGCTCATGACGAATGTTCCGTACGCATATCTTCGTTCGGAGCCCAGGATGGCTCCTTCTTTGCACACGAGTCCAACGGTTGTCGCTCCAGGCATGTAGATGTCTTCGCTCATAATCGGGTCAATCGTTCGACCTCATGCCGTTTTGCTATAAAGCTAGCGCTTGGTAGAGATTCGGGTTGGAGTGTTCCCGTAATCTGTCCTAGTGGGTTTCGACCGGGACGTGATCGCGGATTCGTTGTTCGCGTAGTCCGAGCCAGGCTGGGACGTAGGGTTTCGCCCAGTCGATGGGTCCGGAGGAGAATCTCTGCTGCATTCTCGCGAGATCCAGGTCCCATGCGCGGTCAAAGAACTCGTATGCTTCGTCCCATTCTTCTCCCCAATCCCAGCCGGAATGTGCGACGCGGACTTTGGTTAGGGCTTCGACTCTTTCGAAGTAGATGTCGACTTGGGTCTTTTGTCTTCGTACGTTGGGGAACTGGGGTGGGGCTTTCCACTCTACGGATAGCGTCTTCATCTGGTCGAGCCTGAGTATTTTGCAGCCTTCTGTTCCCCTGAAGCCTAACGGCGCTTCGGGGTCGAAGAATATCTCGTAGGGTCCCTGGTCTTCGAGCTTGATGTTCGCCTTCGGGGCGAGAAAGCTGGTGATTCCCTCGTTGGTTGTCCAGATTGTCCAGACGTCTGCGATTAGCGCTGATGTGATAGCCTCTTTTCGAAGTATCTTTTGATCCACGAGACTCACTATTCTTGTATGGAAGGTATGGCTTCCATCTAACGGAGCGATTTAGCCTTGTTGTTGGACGATCGAAAAACCCATCTTCTAACCGTTCAGTTGTCTGCTTATGCGGGAGCATCCTCTGAAAGCGATCCTTTCGAGGATCATGCACGGCGGAAGCGATGCCTCAGAGTTCAAGCTGGCCTACGTTCATCGAGGTGCGGTAGATGATCAGCTGATCATCAAGGTTTCCGAGATAGCTCGGCTGGGAAAGGGGTCCTTTCTATTGCGGGATGGGGAGACTCAGATTCCCTTTCACAGGGTCTTGTATGTGTTGGACATGAAGAGGACACTTCTGTGGGCGAAGAAACACCGGGAAACAACGGGATAACGTGTCGTTCAATCGAGTTTAGTTTTGGAGTCCTGTCCGGACTGTCCCACTCTCGCACACGGGGGTCCCGCAAAAGTTATAGGAATTTCTTTTCGAGAGCCTCTTCCTGTCTGAACCGGATTCGGGTTTGTTTCTTTGAGACTGGCGTGTTATCGGCTTGTCTCCGGTTTTTCGATCCCCGGGCATTCCCCTTGGGATCAGCGTGAAATATCGCGTTCCAGAAATCGCGGGCCTGGATTTCGGATCAGGGCTGATAATGGGCGATTCCTCTAACTCGCGGCGATTTTCCCACGAGATAGGTTGAGACTGAATTCAGTGTCTTCTTGTTTCTCATCTAACCTTTTTTAGTAGAATATGGATATCAGGCGTTCCAAGCTTGCCTCGGAAAGAAACTCTCGATCTTTCCATGATAGCAGACCGCGTCTATCCACAAACCTGGTCTCTCTTCCAAGCACTCAGAACCCGTATGCGACAATTGAAAGGCGTCTCTATGAAGGTCCTCTACGAGAAGCACAGCAGCGAATCCACTCCAGCATTCTTCTATGAAGGCCGTCAACTCTACCATCTCCACCTGAGAGGGGGCGAGATGAGCGCAACATTCCATACCGACTTCAAGTCCAGGCTCCGTCTCACAGAAAACCAGGCAATCGACTGGCGTTTGCGTGACGAAATCAGGAAGCGGACTTGGGCAGGCTTCGCCTTCCAGTCTTCGAAGGATCTGGGACCCTTCATGGAACTCGTCAAGGCAAAATACCAGATCATCGCTGAAGAGGCTGGTGGCAAACCGCGAGAAGAACGACCAATCGCCTTCTAAACATCCCAGCAACACAAACCGATGCCGGGCCCCCGTTACGTCAATGAATCCAGAAGTAGCGTGCTAGCCTTTTGCCCAACCCAGACCTGAGTCCAAACCTCCTCCATCTAAAGAACAAACTCGGGTCAATTAATCGATCAAACGACGGGGACCACGTTGAGGCTGTGGTTGCGATTCTTCTCTGGGACGAGCCTGGAAGAGGGCTGCAGACACTCCTAGTACAGAGGGCGGAAAGAGAGGGGGACCCGTGGTCGGGCCAGATTGGACTTCCAGGCGGTCGAGTCAAACAAGGCGCCGAAACACCTAGAACCGCCCTTCATCGGGAGGTCGATGAAGAAGTTGGAATCAAGCTCGAAGAAGTCGGTGTGGAACTCGGCAGCCTCTCGGTCGGTCATCCTATGAGGCGAATGGAAATGAGGGTTCAGCCCTGGGTCTACGGTTTGAGGATAATGCCTAGGATCAGTATCGGTTCGGAAATTGCCAGCTCTTTCTGGGCGAACCTAGCACATCTACCTTCCACGAAGAAAATGAGCGAAATTACAATCAGAAACCAACCTTGGAGTGTGGAGTCCTTTGTTGTCGAAGGAAAGATCGTCTGGGGTTTTACATACCGGGTCCTTACTGAGCTGCTTCCAATTCTAGAAATCCCGCTCTAAGCAGGAAGCTCAGGAATGACTGAGTTTATCCCCTGCATCTTGCACGCCTCGCATGTTTCGAATGTCGTTGGCTCTCCGCAGGACTTGCAAGGTTGCAGATGAGATGGCGCGAGATTTGGTTCCGCGAGGGATCGAAGCCGGAGCATCGCCCGGTAGGCAGAGAATGTCACACCTGGATGAGCCAGTTCCAGTTTGTTCAGAACGGAGCGGAGTTCGTTTCGCAAAGCTTCGGTCATGTAGGGACACGAGGCTGTTTGAAACTGCAGGTCCTCGGCATAGCCGTACATGACAATCTCTCTCTCAGGAATCTCGCACAACGGCTTCACCCGGGTTAGGAAGAGGCCGCGGGGATCTTTGAGAACTGGGCTGAACCGGACGAATCGCTCAGCATCGCCTTGGAACAAGTTCAGCATGTAGGTCTGCACAATATCATCAAGATTGTGGGCTGTAGCAATTTTGTTTGCTCCCACTTTCCTCGCGGCTAGGTTGATGGCTTTTCTGCGAAAAACACCGCAGTAGGAACAAGCGGTCATCCTCTCCTGCCTGCTCTTCAGAAAGTCATCTAGCCCGTACCCGTATAGATCTTCGAACGAAACGACCTCATGCTCAATCCCGAGATCTTTGCAGTACTTCGTCGCAAGATCAACTGCCTCCTCTCGGTAGCCCGCAATGCCCTCATCAACGGTGACCGCGGTAATACGGGTGCGGGGGAATCGCATCTCGAGCTTGTGGAGAATCATGAGAAGTGTGAGGCTGTCCTTGCCTCCCGACACCGCCACAGCAACATGGTCATCGGGGCTGAACATGTCCCAGTGACTGATAGTTCGACGGACTTTTCGTTCC
This sequence comes from Candidatus Bathyarchaeota archaeon, assembly GCA_005882895.1. Classification (GTDB taxonomy): domain Archaea; phylum Thermoproteota; class Bathyarchaeia; order 40CM-2-53-6; family 40CM-2-53-6; genus 40CM-2-53-6. The sequence continues at coordinate 48,100 of VBBD01000011.1, forward strand.
AACGAGTCTCTAAAGCAGCTCTTGCATAGAATCTTCCCCTCGTACTCTCTTCGGAAATACGCAGGGTTGCGTTTGCACACCGTGCAGGATCTGAGATCCATCGGATCTATCTCGGAAATATCGTACCGAACAAGATGTAGGACAGAATTATGTTGGAGCCTAAAAGACCGAGAGAGATAACACTGGCGACTGTCCGTACGTTCTTGGTATTCTTCAGTCCCAAAACTCCCAGCAGGGTATCCAGATATCGATCGCCGTCAAACGGAAAGAGAGGCAGCATATTGACCAGGGCAACTCCAAGCAGAATCAGCTGCATCCAGCTGAACGCAGTGAGAAGCTGGTATGTTGAGGTAACTGGTAGAAATTGGTATCTAAGCGGAACGTAGTTCGCTGTCTGCACCCCGAGTATTGCTCTGGTAGCGTTAGTATCCGACTTTCCCGTGGTCACGGTTAGGGTCTGTGAAGGATTGCTTACATGAACAGTAACGATCGCTCCAGGAGCTAGACTCGCCAAGTATGTCCCTAAGTGTTGAACATCAGGCGTCGTATTGTTGTTAACCTGAGTAATTATGGACCACTGCGGCATCCCCTGTGCTTGTGCTGGGCTTCCGCTCGTGAATCCGGTAACGAGGACACCAGTAGGGGAGGGCTGAAACAGAGCCACGAGCAGCAGCAACACTAGTGCCCAAGTGGCAACATTGGTGAATGATCCTGCCGCAAAGACTCTCAGCTTTGTTCTGGCCTTGCGTTTGGCCAGATTTTCCTCGTCAATTTCCACGAACCCCCCTGGGAGGAATATGGCCATGAAGACCCCCGAGGATTTCAGGGGAACTTTGTCGAGGACACTGGCTATTCCGTGGGCTAATTCGTGCGGAATGAGAAGAACGGCTATCGCGAGAAGGATATACGGAAAGATATCCCATCCGATTGTTAATCCAGGGAGCGGAATTATCAGAAGAGTCGGTCCAGCGCTTGAACTGTGCCTGAACAACCCAACAGCATTGTTGATGAAACTGTAAATGACGAATACTAGGAGACCGATTCCCATTGCCGCACCAATGTCGAAGAAGGCGAGCCAGCCCCTCCGAAATCGGCTGCCTATCCTCTCTATCCAGCTGTTGAAAACTACGGTTTTCAGCATGAGATAGTATGGCTTGGCTATGATCCCATGCTTGTCGGCCTTCAAGAGCACTGCCAGAGCGTAAATGACGACCCAAACGGCGAGGTAGAAGAGTAACGGGATGTAGGGGTCGAGTAGACTCAAGAGGCTCTTCTCTCAGTGTCCGGGAATTAGGCTCGGCTCAAGCGGGTTTCATATTACCTTTTCAGCTTCTGCCTCGGAGCGTTCGTCGCAGAGCCGGATCTGAATCCGAACGTGTTCGAAGTACTTCATCGAAGGATTCTCCCTCTCGGACAGGAATCCTGAGATACATTCCGGTTCTTCCTACGGTGTCTCTGCGAGTCAGGACCCGTACTCGTTCGACAACGATTGCGACACTTACTCCCAGCAATCTGGCGACTTCGCTCTCTCTACCAACGACGGGAGATTCAAAATGGCCCTCGGGAATGGGCTCGATTAGGAGCAGTTTCTTGGTGCAACCTGGACTCCGAAATTTCTGGCCTAGTTGCGGGAGCGTTACTGTTCCTCCAAAGGAGTAGAACTCCAGCTCTAACGAACGGAAAGGCGTCAGCGGTACTGTGACCGATGTTGTCTGTTCAGGGTCCAAATGCAGATGAGCCTTAGGAGAATGGGATGGGGTAGCTTGGGCGATTTCTTTTGAGAAGATGGTGAAGCCGGCGGTTTCTAGGGCGGCCTCTACGAGTTGCGTGTTGACATTGGATGGAATCAACACGTCGACATCGCTCTTGTCATCTACGTCTCCCCTGGCGACGCTACCATGGGTCAGAGCGATTTGGCTCCATGCAGCCAGAGCGTTGATGACGCGGACAGCCCTCACTCTTAGAGACTCCAGTTTTGCCCACTGGGAGATAGGATAGGTGACTTCGACCTTGTCAGAGGTTCTGCTCGGCTTTGAACCCGAGCCCCGTCTTTTCACAATGTCCCCTTGAACAGGTCTTCTCCAGCGGGTCCCGTAAGGTCAGAACTCTTTGCTCGGTCCTGGAATCGAACTCTCTTTAATCCTCGGACAATAGCCGCAGGAATCGCTTCCCTTCCTTGTCCCATGACGAGTTCAGCCGCACCGGCCACTTCGTCTGCTAAAGCTACGTTCTTGAATTTTAATTGATACCCGAAGAGATCTCTTTGGCCTCGGTAGTCAGCGTGAGGTTTGAGGCCCGCGATTCCTATTGTCTCTTCAACTTGTCCCAGTCTGAACGGTCGACTGTGAGTATCGGTTATGATGACGCCAACTTCCTTACCCGTAAGCCGCCTTATTCTGCTTCTGATCCTCCTCGCGGAAGCGTCTGGGTTTGTGGGAAGTAGCGCGTAATTCTGGTCCCCTTTCACGTTCGACTTGTCAACGCCAGCGTTGAGACAGGTCCAGCCGTGTTTTGTTGTTACTATCAAGGCCATTTTGTCAGCTCTAACAACTCTCTTGGAGTCATTGAGGACTATCTGAACGAACTCGGGTTTCCGTCCAGTCTTTCGGGCAAGGACCAAGGCCTTCTTTGACGGGTGGACAGAGCCAAGGTTGACGAGACTGCCTTCGGCTTTCGAAACGGCCTTCTGACCCACAACAAGTAGGTCTTTTTCTCGAATCCCCCATCCAACTTTGCGGGCGCTATCAACTATCAACCGGGGCAAATCATCACCTGGCTTGATTAGAGGGAGTCCACTTAGGGGAAGTATCTGCACCGGGGCGGGCATACGAGCCGGCTTGTTGTATGAGGTATACAAACCCGATTTTAGGAGAGAATTACGTATCTTGTCGCCCATGGACGAAAGCATGTTTATATTCTGAAGTGTCCGCTTTCCTGATGTCAGGTTGACTGGCCGGAGATCGTCCGGTGGCCGTTAGTAACGACTGCTGCTTTCTCCCGTAGCAACCGAACGAACGGAAGAAACGATGAACGGAGGTGGAAGATGCTATGGGTTATGAAAGGAGAGGCTATGGCGGTGGTGGCGGTGCGAACAGATTCGGACCGAAACCGGTCGAAGAAGGCAAAGAATACGATGTCGACATCAAGGAGATCAGTCGCCGCGGTGAAGGAATCGCGCGCGTAGAAGGTCTTGTTGTCTTCGTACCAAACACCAAACCCGGAGATCACATCAAGATAAAGATCACGCGGGT
>VBBD01000070.1 GCA_005882895.1 Candidatus Bathyarchaeota archaeon
GACTAGCCTAGTTTGGGGCCTACTCAAGCGGGAATCATTCGGCTCGTCCGCATACACGTTAAAGAAATGCTTTCGCCCTCGTTGCGACCAACAGAGTGCGCGTCCTGTAGAGCTGATTCCCCCGCGGAGGATTGTCCGATTATCTCGATGCAGCTTGGTCCGTGATCCGACTTGTACCTATTCTCCTAATGCAGCTTGCCTTCGACCCTGGCTCTCTTGCGTCGCGAGTCGCGTTCGCTAAGACCCCCCTCCTGGAGAGGTCACTTGCTGTCTGGCACGTATTATGGGCGAGTCTCGTGATTCAGGGCGCGTTCCGGGCTTGGGTCGGATAATGGATGATGGGATTTCGTCGGGGGGATCCCGAACGATTAGAGGGAAATCTAAGACACCCCTCCCAATTTCAAGATCAGGGCTGATAATGGGCGATTTCGTGACTCAGGTTTCCAGGCGAATCCGGCGGGCGTTTCAGAGATTCTTTGGCGAGGGTTCAAGACATTATCAACGTGAAGAGGTAGCGGCGTTTCGGCTTCGTAACAGTCCGGGCTGAAACTATTGTTCTTTGAACTGGCCGTGTCAGGGTTCTCGGCCGGAGTTTATATTCCGGGTTTTTGGGTCTTCTGGAAAAATACTATTCGTTGTGTGTCGGGTTCTCTTGGAGTACAAGTGGGTTGTCCTGACGGTCACCACCGTCGGGATTTTCATGGCGACCCTTGACTCCAGCATTGTTGTAGTTGGGCTTCCACAGGTCGTGTCCGACTTGAAAACAAACTTGGTTGTTGGTGTCTGGTTTATCACAATCTACCGTCTCATGATCACTGTTCTCCTTGTGGGCATTGGACGCTGGGCAGACATGCACGGGCGGGTCCGGCTCTACAACATGGGCTTTGCAGTCTTCACCCTTGGCTCTTTGCTCTCGGGTCTTTCTCCCACCGCCGAGGCGCTTCTTGCATTCAGGCTGGTCCAGGGGATCGGAGCCGCTCTCTTGTTCGTCAACAGTGTTGCCATCGTCACCGACGCCTTTTCCGGAAAAGATCTTGGCAAGGGAATCGGGATAAACCAGGTCGCGATCAACGCCGGCACGATAACAGGATACACTCTGAGCGGTGTCCTCATCCAGCTCTTCACATGGCGCTCCATATTTCTCGTAAACGTTCCCATAGGAATCTTTGGAACCTACTGGTCCCGAAAGCGGCTGAAAGAGATCTCCCGCCCGGCCGTAGGAGAGAAGTTCGACGCTGCGGGAGCCATCACATTCTCCGTCGCCATCACTCTCCTACTCTTGGGTCTCACTCTCGGTAGCTTAACGGACTTGGCAAACCAGGCCATGGTCGGTGCGAGCATTCTTTGCTTTGCTCTTTTCATTGTGATCGAGCGAAAGGCTAGGTACCCGGCGCTTGACCTATCCCTGTTCAAGATCCGATTGTTTACTGCGGGGAACATAGCCAACCTCCTCAGCGGACTAGCCTTCGCGGCACTAGCATTCGTCATGACTCTCTACTTTCAACTGGTGAGAGGGTACGACCCCTTGCACGCGGGGATATTCCTCCTCCCTCTAGATGTGACTCTGATTCTTGTCGGACCGATAAGCGGGTGGCTCTCCGATAAGTGGGGTGCTAGAGGATTGAGCACAATGGGCTTGCTTGTCGCTTCTGCCGGTTTCTTCCTGCTCGCAGGGTTCACTGTGGATACGCCCTATTCCGAGATTGCGCTCTGGTTGGCTCTTGTCGGATTCGGTATCGGACTTTTCCGTAGCCCCAACGCGAGCTCGGTAATGGGTTCTGTTCCAAGTGCTAAGAGAGGCATCTCCTCAGGTGTCCGATCTACCATAATCAACACGAGCATCGTCGCCAGCATTCCCCTTGTCCTAGCACTGATGACGGCGGATGTTCCATACTACAAGCTGGTAAATTTGGGAAATGTGGGTCTAGGAGGGATAACCCAGCTTGCCAGCAGTGATGTGGGAATCTTCCTCGCCGGACTCCAGCACTCTCTAATTGTGCTATCTTTTCTGATCCTTGGGTCGTCAATATTTTCGTTTCTCCGTGGACCGCGAACAGACTCCGAGCAATCCGTTCCTCGTCAAAGGTAGTGGAGCCCCGGATGGGGGTTGAACCCATGACCTACGGCTTTTTTGACGTTTACAAAGCCGTCGCTCTACCACTGAGCTACCGGGGCGAGCATGAACTTTCTCGAAGCCCCGACCAACATAAAATCTCTCGGCACATCCACATTCTAGGCGGGTGGGTTTGCGGTGCGCACTCTATTGGCGGCCCGGACGAGCGCATCCACTCCCGGGAGGCTTTGACCGGACAAGAGAGAGAGCATTGCACCGCCAGCTGTACTCACGTGGCTGAACCTTTCCTCGATGCCCTGGATTGACGCGAGTCCCACCAGGTGTCCTCCTCCGATGACCGTGTAGCCGTTGCTCTTGGCCATTGACTCGAGAAGTTCCTTTGTTCCCTTGTCAAACCCGTTTCTCTCGAACACTCCGAGAGGGCCATTAGCAACTGTTGTTGCCGCTCCTCTCACGATCCTAGAATATTTCTCTAGTGTTTTGGAACCGATGTCGAGAGCCTCCTGTTCAACGTGGGGCGAGTTGACGGGCTGATCTACCCTTTTACCCTGTTTGTCTTCGTATGCGAGGTCAATCGGGACTTCAATGTGATCTCCGTACGTCTGGGTCAATTTTTTTGCTCGGTCTAGGAATTGTTCGAAGTCGCGTATTTCATCATCGTTGATCTTTGTATTTATCTCTCGGGCCCGGAGGAAGAGTTTCGCTGGTACTCCTCCGAGCAGGACCTTGTCTGCTTTTCCTCGTGACAGTATATTTTCGATGACGGGGATCTTGTCTTCAACTTTTGATCCGCCAAGGGAGTAGACGCATGGTTTTTTTGGTTCCTCGAGGAGAGTTGAAACCGCGTCTAGTTCTTTCTCCATCAAGCGGCCTGCTGCACTTGGTAATAGTTCTGGTAGGCCTGCGATGGAGGGTTGTGACCTGTGGGCTGTTGCGAAGGCGTCGTCTACGTATAGGTCGAAGAGGGGTGCGAGACGTCGGACGAAATGTGTCTTGACCAGTTTTTCGCGTTTGTCATCGATGTTTTCTTCGGCGCAGAATCTGAGATTGTCCAGGACTAGGATCTCTCCAGGTTGGACCTTGTTAATTTTCTGGATGGCATGGGGCCCGATGACATCTTCTACGAACTTGATTTGTTGGGAGCAGTACTGAGCTAGGAGGGTTGCGTGGGGTTCGAGGGAGGTAAAGTCGTCTTTTCCGGGTCGGCTCTGGTGGGAGCCTAGGGTGACACGCGCCTCGTCCAGCTCGGAGAGCGTTTTGGAGATGGCCTTGATGCGAGTATCGTCGAGTATCTGGTGCGTCGAGGGATCCAGTGGGACGTTGATGTCGACTCTGAGAAAGATTTTCTTGTCTCTCGTTTCTATGTCGTCGAGAGTCAGGAAGTCATATTTTTTCAGCTAAGGGGCCCCTCGTCGACTTCCAGGCCGGGTTTGGGGTTCTGTTTAATGATTTGTAACGAGCTTCTCGGACTCCAGACTCACGCGGATCCCCGAAGGGTCTGGTTAGTTCAGACGCTATTCGGAGGTTCATAGTTCCATAATTCTATCTTCAGAGGTGGATCGGTAGGAGCGAGTGTTTGAGGGCCCCGCACTAGCATGTTCTCTTCCCTATGTTAGAAAGAAAACCGTCGCCTATTGATATGCCGGTGAATCATGGTCGGTTCTCATAGTTCTGATCTTGAGGATCACGTGGACCGAGCTGTCTTCTGAGCAATCCGCTTTATCCAAAGTATCCAACGGTCTGAATGGCCTAGCAGTTTTATCGATAACAGCATTGAGCGGAGACGGCCGAAACCGAGCGACGGGCATTGGCTTCCCAAGACCTAGAGACTTGCGTGGCCACAAACGCCTATGGATGTATGCAGAAACATCCGTCTGTCTTCTGGTGCCTGCTTATGCACACAGCAACATATCATTAAATATCAAATGCCAAAGTTTCAATGGCTTAGTGAGATTTTGCTTCTAGCGAGACATCTTACGGCTGGGACCGTTCTAGTGATGCTAGTCGTCGCTACTATTCTTACGGGCGGACTTTTCCCGTCTCAGCCTACATTATCTTACCGAAGTACGATTCCGGTCGACGGCAGGATTTTTGGTGACCAGACACTCATGAATGGTTTTGCTGCTTCTAGTCAGAACCTGATTGCCACCGTGGCCGGGGGGGCTGGTCCTGGCGGTGTCGCCGTCAATTCTGTAACCGGTAGAATTTACATCGCGCTTCAACTTTCCAACACGATCTCTGTCGTCGATGGCTTCTCGAATACAGTTATCGCCAGCATCCCTTTGGGGGCTAGCCCATCAGCGATCAGCCTGAATCCGAATACTAACCTGATCTACGTGACTCTGCCTAGCCTGAACGTCACCTCTGTCATTAATGGCTCTTCAAACACGGTAGTCGCTACCATCCATGTGGGATCCGGCTTGAGGAGGGTAGCTGTCAACCCTAACACTAACAGGATTTATGTTACCAATGGCCTTTCCAATACTGTCTCTGTTATTGATGGTTCCTCAAATAGCGTAGTAGCCACAATTCAAGTTGGAATTCCCTTTGGCGTGGCCGTTAACCCGGCTACCAACACGGTCTATGTGACGAACGGCGGCACCTTGAACAAGGTCACTGTGATTGACGGTTCGAATAACAGCATCACCACGACCATCCCAGTCGGATCGCCGATGGCAGTAGCCATCAACTCCAATACCAACATGATCTACGTTGCCAACGTGTACGGGAACATCCTCGTAGTCATCAACGGGTCGTCGAATGCGATTGTCGCCAGTGTACCAGTTGGATTCCATCCAGTTGCGGTCGCTGCTAACCCTAACACTGACAGGATCTACACCACAGACCTCTATGGGAATTCGGTCTCTGTCATCGATGGATCCTCGAACACTGTGGTTGCCACCGTCAATATGGCCGACCCCTCTGCAGTTGATCTCAACTCTTCCGGAAATACGGTCTATGCGACGAACTATAACTCGGATCTGCTTTCCATTATGGATGGCTCATCGAATACCATCGTTGCAACCGTGTTGCTTGGATTTGGCCCCTCAAACTTGGATATCAATCCCGCCACGAACAAGATCTACATAGCGGACATATCAGCCGGCAAGGTCTCCGTCATTAATGGGTCATCCAGCGGAATAATAACCGTTGTTGGAGTGGGAGGGGGTCCGGATGGCATCGGGGTCAACAACGCTACAGGCAGGGTCTTTGTAGCGAATAGTATCTCGAACTCTGTTTCGGTCCTCGATGGCTCAACGAATAGCGTCATCGCCACTATTCCGGCGTCGTCGACTCCTCAGGGCGTAGCCGTTAACTCGAAAACTAACAGAATTTACGTGACCCTGCCCTCCGCCAACAAAACCATGGTCATCGACGGTTCCACCAACTCCTTGTTGGCCTCGGTCACAGTTGGATCCGACCCTGTGGCAGTCACTGTCAACCCCGTCACCAACAAGGCCTACGTGATGAACTTTGATGCGAACACTACCTCCGTTATCGACGGTTCCACTAACACGGTAGTAGCAACTATCCAATTGGGCTTCTCTCCTGCCTCAGCTGCTGTCAACCCTACCACCAACAAAATCTATGTGACGAACCCTAATGGAAATGCAGTTGCCGTTATTGATGGTTCGACAAACAATTTGACCGGTAGCATATCTTTGGCCTTCGCCCCCGGGGACGTTGGCATCAACCCTGGCACTAACAAGATCTATGTGACGGGACCCAGCGCGAACTCGATTTCCGTCATCGATGGATCCTCGAATAATGTCATAGCGACTGTTCCGGTTGGATTCGACCCAACCGCCCTCGCTGTTAACTTCGCAACTAACACCGTCTATGTAGCCAACTTCTACGCAGACACCATCTCTGTTATTAGTGGTTCTACCAACACGATCACCTCCACCATCAACATCTTCACGCCTGGAGACTTTGTCATCTCGTCAAGCCCCGCGTCCTTCTCCTTTACGGTGGCCTCGTCTGGTTCGTCAACCGTCACTGCGCAAAGTGTGAACCGCCTTAATGGCACTCTGACGTTCTCTGCCTCTATTTCTCCCCTCGTCACAAACGGCCCCACCGCGTCTTTCATTCCAGCCAACCCTGTCCTTCCTGCGGGTGGATCTGGCGCGTCGACTCTTACGGTTTCGGCCACAACTTCGACTCCCGCTGGAACATATGCTGTCACCGTCACTGCGAGTGTCGGCTCCATAAAACACGTGACGGCACTGTCTGTGACTGTCACCGACTTTACACTTTCTCTCACTACCCCAAGTCCAAGCGTTATCATCGTTGGTGGATATGCGGCAGCTGTCTTATCCGTAAGCAGTCTGGGTTTCTCAGGCAGCGTTACTTTGGTCGTGTCTGTTTCGCCCATTGTCACCAACGGCCCTACGGCCTCAGCCAGCACCTCCAGTGTGTTACTTGTTTCAAGCACTACGGTCAAGGTAACGATTAGTATCAGCACAACGGTCTCAGTCCCTCTCGGGTCGTATTTGATCTCTGTCACAGGTAGCAGTGGCCCTGTATCTCACACTGTCTCAGTGTCAGTGATCGTACAGGGCAGTGGGGACGGCAGTGGAGGTGGCGGTCATTTTTTCGTCAAGTAGGCATCGCTAGCCGATAGGGGGAGATCTGCAGAGATCTGATTCTCAGCTTGGATCTACTTCGACCAAGCCCTCGCCGATCCCGGCGTCACCCATGCCCGACCTCCGCGATTAGTAAAGTGCGTTGAGCTCTTCTCACATTTGTGTGGGTTCTCCAATCGACGGGGTTTCCCGATTTCACGCGGGCCTGCGGACTTGTAGAGTTCCGGTGTTTTTTTGGGGGGGCTTACGCGGGGAGATGTATCGTTATGATAATTTCTTGGGAATCCTTTTAGCGTCACTCTTCCCGTTGGTTTTTGCCGGGGTGGCTCAGCCTGGTCAGACCCCGAAAGGGGAACCACAGCGCCGGACTCATATCTTCAATGTGGGAGATCCGGAAGTCGCGGGTTCGAAAACACCTCTGTCCGAGACTCCCGCCCCCGGCACTTGGTGCGTAAAGGCAATAAGTCCCGCGTTGTGGAGGAGAGTTATGAGCTACGGAGCACGAAAACGTGATAGTCCGGGCTCAATCGCCACTTCTGGGATTGGTCATGTTGGTCTGAAAGTGTCTGACCTCGAAACGTCTGTAGAGTTCTACCGGAATATTCTTGGCCTAGATAGCAGGGCGAGCGGGCTGGGAGTAGCACGTATTCGTTCAGGCCGTGACACTCTCGTATTGCACGAGAAGGGCTTGGGGACGTCTGGCTTCCACTTCGGTTTCCGCGTGGATTCATCCTCGACGGTTGACGAGTGGCAGGCATGGCTTAGAGCCAGAAACATAATCATTTACGAAGACGTGACGGAGGAGAAGTATCGAAGCATCAAGATTAGGGATCCAGACGGTTATTTGATTGAAATCTTCTGTGATGAGAGAGCGCTTTCAGAATTATGAGGTCATCCACACGTACCGCCCCTTCGTCACTTCTGACTGGTCGGCCCGGCGAACGCTGAAACATAGTACTTTCTCACGCAAAACCTCAAGGTCTTGACTGCCCCGTCTCTTCTTGTGACGAAACGATAGAAACGTAGGCACCGTTTTGCGCTGGAGGGGGAAGGCTAATTTGTCTGGTTAGCGCACGGGTTCAGGATCACTCTTTGGTTTTGGAAGAATGCCCCTTCTGCCACAAGTTCCTTGCTGGCGAGCTGTTGTCGAAAGAGGAGATAGACACGAGCGAAGCGCTCAAGGAAAAGGACGCCTTTTTCAAAATGAGAATAACCATCGAAACCGGAGAAGTGATAGCAGAGCATCCGGAGAACTTTGTCACCTACAGATTTGCGTACCGTTGCAGAGATTGCGGAAAGGAGTGGGCCAAGTTCAGCGTTCGAGAGGTCGGTATTCCTAGGGAATATGCCGAGGACGAGGAGCAAAGGACGGACTCTGACCCAGAGAGGGAGGAAGAAGACGCGAGAGAGGAGCAGTATGCTAGGGAAGGATGACTGGGCTTACAAATTGTGACAAGGATCTAGATCGCTAGCTTTCTAGCTTCGGCGCAGAATGTCCACCTTACCATCCTTTCTTCCGACATATGCGACGTCGCACATCTCCAGAAAGAGTCCTGTTTCCACTACTCCAGGGATCTTCCTGAGTTTTTCGTTGATGATATCTGGCCGTCGGAGGTTCCGGTAGTATGCGTCTATGATCAGGTTGCCATTGTCAGTGACTACTGGTCCTACCTTGCCGCTCGGTGCCTCCCGCAACGCTGCCTTTTCGGATATTTTGTTGATCTTTGCGAGTGTGGCGTGGTAGGCGAAGGGTGTGATCTCCACGGGGATCGGTTGCTCTCCACCCAGTGTCTTCGCCAGTTTTTTCTCATCTATGATGATTACAAGCTTCTTAGTTGTGGAGTCTACTATCTTTTCTCTCAGGAGGGCCGCGCCACCGCCTTTGACGAGGTCGAGTGATCTCCACTGGACCTGGTCGGCGCCATCTATCGCTAGGTCGAGTTCTATATCTTCCGATAGTGTGGTTATTTTCAGGCCTAGTCTTCTTGCGGCAATTTCCATTTGGTAGCTAGTCGGGACCCAGTTGATGTTGAGATGTTCTTTCTTGATTCTCTCCGCGGCCAAGTCCAGCGCTTTGAGGACGGTGGTCCCGCTGCCAAGCCCGACGGTCGTGCGGTCTCTGAGTTCCCGGACGGCTTGCGCCGCTGCGCTGAGTCTTGCCTTTTCTATCCAGCTCATGTTGGTCCCTATCCTTCTGTCTCTATCTGTTCGAGTCGTTCCATGGCTTTGAGGACCTCTTCTCGGATGGTCTCGATTTTCTCTTCAGCCTTGTTTCTCGCCTTTTCTCTTGGAGGTTTCTCCTTTGGGGGAGCGTTCTGCTCTATCGGTTCTGTTGGTTCTGTCTTGGTTGGGGCTGGATTTGGCTCGGTGGGTTTGGTCTCAGTTGAGGTTGGTAGGTTGAGGGAGGGCCGGATCTTTTCGATCCGGGCTTGTATGTCGAGGAATGTTTCTTGGAATCTCTTGAACAGGTCTTCCTTCGCTGCTTCTAGTTCGTAGAGGTCGACGGTCTTCTTGTAGGTGTCGATCTCCGCGTCTACACGTTTGAGGTCGTTCTTGTATGGTTGTATCATCTGGTTTTTTTCAGGCTCGTTGATAGTGCCCTTTGCTTCTGCTTCATAGATCTTAGTGAGGGCGTCTCCTATGATGTCTCTTTCGAGGTTTGCGACTCGAAGCCGGTTGCGGGCCTTCGCGATATCGGATTCTGTTATCGTTTTCCTGATCGTGTCGGGTATGGGGAAGGGTTCCAGACTGGTCGTGGAGGCTGGGACTTGTTCTTCAGGGGGTTTCTTTTTTCCGAATAGCAGGATCAGCTCGGTTAGAATTGCGAAAGGGTGTACTCTGCCCTTTCTCCGCAAGAGAAGCATTCCTCTAATGGTCTGTTCGCGTAAAGCGGGTGCCAGATTATTATAGGTTTAGCAGAGGCGGATTATGGATTGTTACTCGCGCTGTCAGGCGGGTTGTCCAGTTAGGTTATTAGTTCTCGTTCGTGTTCTTGTTCTTGTCGGAACTCATGTCTCTGGCTTTGCGCTGCGAGAGTTGTGGGATGCCCATGGCGACTAACGAGGAGCATGGTGCGCAGAACCCGGACAACCCCTACTGTATTCACTGCACAGACATGAATGGTAAGTTATTGCCTTTCGAGAAGAAATACGAAGACTTGGTCAACCTCGCTATGCAGACTCGCTGGATGAACCAAGAAGAGGCTAAGAAGTCTGTGCTCCAACAAATGTCTCAAGCCCCTGCTTGGAAGCAGAAGGTCCGCGAGCTTGAGAACCGAACTTAAGCGTGGCTGCCATATCAGACTATTGTCGTCACTTCTCGAAGGGTCGGCAGGTGCAACCAGGTCCTCGATGTTTGTTCTCGTAGAAACTCGCGGCTTTTCGTGTCTAGTTTCTTCTCTCGGAGGGAGGGATAGCTGTTCCAAGCATCGTCTCTCGATTTCTTGACTAGGAGAAAGTGTCTATGCTTCTAAGCAGTCTTGGTTCTGAGATGTGACTGACCATCTGAGAGTCTTGGAAGTCTGAGGCACCCGTCACTCCCCTTGAGCATTTTTGAAGCTCTCTATCCAGTGCTGTCTGACGTGCCCTCGCGTACTCCTCGGCATCCCGAGTATAGAGGTCGGCCTTGGATAGCCACGCTCAGAAATGCATATCTCCTGATATCCCTGGCTCGCTGAGGCGTTTTCCGTGGCCCGAGGGCGGGGGAAAACATATAAGTGGAGTATGACTGAGTCCTCCTGAAAATGGAAATGATAGCATTTACGAGTTTCAAAAAGCGTAAGCTTCTACCACTACTGCTTCTCGCCGTAACGGCATCCATCGTTCTAGCAGGCATTCCTCCAATCAACGCCGCGCCGACTCCCAAGTTGGTAGTCGGACCCACCACCTATGTTGCCGCAGGTTCTCTCACAAAAACCGCTATTAAAGTCCAATCCATGGTCGCCTTCGATGCCTTCGACATAGCGATCTTTGCCGATAGCGGGGCCCTTGATCCCCAGAGCATCTCCATCGGCTCCGCCCTCGTCTCCCCACTTGTCCTCACAAACTGCGTTGATGGTGCAGGCATAGGCTGCAGCATCAATGACGGTCCAGGCATAGCCCACCTTGCAGCCGCATCCGGTACGGGCGCGCCGTCCACTGTTCACAACGGCGTCATCTTTACCGTAACATGGAAGGCAGTCGACAGCGTCAGCAGCGTCGTCGCGATCAGTTGCCAGCTCTTTGCCTCAGCGGGTGTCCAGGTATCTGGTATCAGCTTGAAGGATAACGTCTACTCTAGCACTGGAACCGTTCCTGCCTCCGCGCTCCCCAACTTCAGTGTCTCAGCCTCACAAACTGTCGCAGTCCCCGCTGGCTCCTCTCAGAGCGTCATTGTAACAGTAGCTGGCGTCAACGGCTTTGCCGATGATGTCGCGCTGTCAGCCACAACCTCCAGCCCATCGGTCACCGCAACTCTAGCTCCGGCCGGCGTTTCGTGTAACTGTGTCGGAGTAGCAATGTCCACTCTTACTATTACTACAACCACATCTGGGACGTTCACAGTCACTGTTACGGGAATCTCGCCGCCACCAGGTCCAATAACACAATCGTTCACGATTACCGTCACGGCCTAATCCGGACGGTAACCGTCTCTCGCATACTCCAGAGGAGATGGAGAGAAGTGCCCCCTTTTTTCGGGATAAGTTCTAATTCCGGTTAGCCTGAACTGTGAAACTTTTTGCAGGAAGCTTTCTAACTTCTGAACCAGAGAACGTGACTGGTTTTAGCATACGTTTCGGTAGCGCGGGTAGTTGATTCGTTGCGACTGCGGGATAAGACGGATCTCGAACATGTTGTCGATCAACTCCCTATTTCCCTGGCATTATTGGGATATAAACCCGGAAGAGCCCTTCGCGACCGGGAGAGGAGAGATTCTCTCTCGCGGAACCGATATTCACTAATGGTTCCTAGTTCGTGACGAGACATGGAGTTAGAGGACTGCCCAAGCATTCCTCGGAAATAGAGTGATATCTCCACCTTACTTCAGAGCGTCCCCCATTAAGAAAGCTTATACCTAATACCTCGTATTCTCGTGCTGGAAAACTTTGAAAAACTCTAAGCTTCTAGCTCTACTTCTCGTAACAATATCGCTGTCCATCGCGTTAGCTGCAACTCCAGCGGTCCAGGCAAGGCCAGGTTCTAGGTTGACTGCGGGTAGCACGAAGGTTGTGCCGGCAGGATCTCTCACTACAACTGACATTATGATCTCTTTCATGGTTCCTTTCGACGCATTCGACATCTCAGTGAGGGCAGACGGTGCCGCTATCACTCCCCAGAGCATTTCCATTGGAACCGTACTTCCCTCGCCAATCATCGTTGCCAACTGCATCAATGGCTCAGGTACAGGCTGTAGCATCAATGATGGCTCAGGGATAGCACACCTCGCGGCTGCATCTGGCACAGGCGTTTCCTCATCGGCTTCCAGAGGCGTACTTTTCACGGTAACGTGGATGGCCGTCAACAGCGTTGCTGGCTCTCCGATCGTGATCACCTGTCAACAAATCGCCGTCGCCGGCTCCCAGATTTCTAGCATCCTAGTTATCAACACCGACTATGGAACCGTCTCCAGCGCTGCTGAGCCCAGCTTCACAGTCTCCGCCCCATCGTCTGCCGCTGTCCCCGCGGGCTTCTCCCAGACCATAGCTGTTAGTGTCAATGCTCTTAACGGATGGGCGAATAATGTCAATGTCTCGGCTGTTACCTCGAGTCCATCAGTAACGGCCAGTGTAAGTCCGACATTCGTTGCCTGTGACTGCGTCAACACAGCTTCTTCCCAGCTGACGATCTCTACCACCACGTCCGGAACATTCACAGTGACGGTAACCGGAAGTTTCGTCTTCCACGGTACCAAGCTGTCCAGTTCTGCAACAATCACCGTTACGGCATAGTGAAGACAGTCGTCTCTCACATCCCTCTGAGGATGTTGAGAGGCGTAACCCCCTTTTTTTCGAGTAAACGAGATAGGACGCTGCATTATTTACAACATGCGCGAATGGCGCAAGTCTGCGCCTACGGACGCAAGTTCCGCAGGTTATGGAGCCCCGGACGAGATTTGAACTCGTGACCTTTGCCTTTTTGAGGAGTCTACCAAGGCAACGCTCTTGGCTGGCTTTCGGCATCTACCAGGCTGAGCCACCGGGGCGTGCGGAAGATTGTCGAAATTGCAGGGTTATATGAATTGCTAGATTCGATTGCGTGCGCGTTCGCGATCAAGAGACGACTGTCAGTGAACGCGTTTCGAGGTTGCTTCTGCTGATGCCTCTTCGACAAGCAGCTTTCGGTAGGAATACTCGGAGGTCGAGTCGTTAACGAAGGACTCCAGATATATCTCAGTATCCCAGAACCTGCTTTTACTGAAACTGTGAATCGTAGAGTCGATCGACAGAAGACAGCCCAGATCCACGAGATCGTTGAGGGTGATGGAAAAAGATGATGTGGAAATTATTGTTTCGATGGAATAGCAAACTTATTTCCAAGTACTGGCTAATGATAACCCAATAGGGAAGTGCATTCGCTGGACGAGAAGACTGAGACTGTGTTGGGCGAGATTCCGGTAATTGCCCGGTTGCAGCTTGGCTCTGAACACCTGACGCTCATACCGACAGATACAAGGATTATTGTTGTTTATCGTGGAAAGAGAGGAGCGGGAGCGCTTGCCACTGGCCAGCTCTTCGGGGGCTTAAGTGGGGCATTTGAGGATCTCTTCAAGTCAGGAAAGGAATCTCTAGCGAGGCCACGGGGGTTTCAGAGTCCCAAGGAAATTCTTGCGTCCAGCAAGGACAACTTTGCTATTGGTCTGGATGAGATTGTGAGGGTGGAGGTGGAGGAGACGTCCCACCTTGTCGATCTGACCATTCTGACTAGGAATGAGAAGCTCGAATTCTCTGCAAGATTGAGGTTTGATCGGGTTGTGGAACTGCTTGGAAAAATCGTAGGTGACAAGATGTTTTCACGAAGGCTTGATACTCGGGAACAACGTCCTACCTGAGCGAAGGGCCTCACCCTACGGTTGACACTCCTAGATCGGAAACGGGGTGGGCGAACGTGTCTAGTGGAGACGGGCAAAGAAGACGAATAGATAGAAAACGACGATTATTATGATGAAAGAGGCGGGCACCGCCAGGATCTTGGCGGGTGTCAACCGGAAGCCCCAGTTTTCAAAGTTCCGAGCGTATCCAGTTTTCTCCAAGACAAGCACGAATCCTATGATAGCGATAGCCCAGAAGGTCAAAAGAACCGGACCAAACAGAACGGGCCCTGCGACGTAGTAGACCACAAGTAGCGACGAGAGAAATGCTGCGGGGCCTACTATGGCGAATGCCAAGACCGAGACAGATGAGACGGTTTCAAGGACGCGATTTGCAATTCGTCGCAGCTTCCCTTTGCGTGGTCGTGGGGCCCATATGTCCGGAGTCACGGGACCCCAAAGGTCATCCTTTCTTTGAGAGTTTTCGTCGCCGGACTCTGACAACACGTTCCGATCCTAAAGTCCTGACGGGGACTAAAGGTTATCCCTAGCGGCTCCCCGGCAATCCTGTTTTGCATCCGGTGTGGGCTTCAAGGCTTTCTGCGGTTGGAGTGGCAGAATTCTTGACTCGACCTGCCGGTCGTTTACCGAGCCTTGTTGCCCTTCCTTCTTTGTCGGAGCTGGCCTGTGATACGGCGTTCCAGTATTACTGTCACTATCAGTATTCCTATGATAGCTAGGATCAGGGTTGCGCTGACCGTTTTCCACAATCCGTTGGAGAAATCCACGAAAAGTGCATCTTTTTGGGTGAAGGTGTTGAGAGAAGTCGAGATTTCCCCAGACACACGGGCCGCGGCAAAATAGTATAGGTTGGCCTGAAAGCCGACCTCGGTTATTTGCTGATTTGCGGTGATGTTAAAACCTGCATTTTGTGGACTGATCCAGTTCTGGGTGCGAGATTGGACGTCCTGCGTGTGGACCCAGTTCGAAAGGGGAGTTTGGAACGCGCTGGTGTCCAACAGGACGATTTTTCCAGTTGGATCTTGGTATGTGTTCTTGTTCACCAAGAGTCCTCCTATTTTGACCGTAAATGTTCGCAGTGTTGTTGGGGTGGGAAAGAATGAGGCGAGCCCTCGGAGTAGGTACGTCTCCCCGAGTGTGTTGAAAGCGGTTCCGTTTACTTGTAGATTGTCTTCCAGTCGGATTGCTTTCCAGGACATATCATACTCCCCCAAGCCATTCGCTTGTACAGGGTTTTCATGGAGGTCGAATGCGATTGTGGCGTTGAGCCACTGAAAAGCGCAGTGGTTTGAACAGGTTGCGTTAACGCTGTTTGAGTAGAGACTGATTGTAGGGTGGCTGATTTGAACTGTCGCTACCTTTGCCTGGAGCGCGTTCTGAAGGGTGGATGTAAACGCGGTAAGATCGGCTCCCGTAAGGGAGGAGCTCATGTTCTGTGGGAATGTGATAGTCTTGGCAAAGGCTGTGAGGTTCTGCATCGCGTTAATCCTCCACGTTATTCTGAACTGGCTTCCGTCCAGGAGAATGGTAAAGTCCGACCCGGCGACCGGTCGATAGAGGGAGCCTGCGACAAGCAGGATTAGAGTGACTGCGATGATTACTCGTCGCAGATTCAAGGGTGCCAACTTCTTGAGATTGAACCCGGATTACGGAAATATTGGTCTACCGCACGGGTTTCGGCCCATGTCCTCGAACGTGGCGATTGGTTTAACTTTTGCGAGCGACTCATTAGATATCGATTAACCCGAAGGGCAGTCTTAGTATTGATCCGTGGATTCGTGATACTTATCCTTCTGGCTTCGGCTGCCTTAGCGCCGTCTCTTTTACTTTCGCCGGTCAGAGGTCAAAGCGCAGATACGTCTGTTCTTTACGTGTCCCCACCTGCGAGCCATTCCAACCAGAGTTTTTTTGTCCAATTGGACTTGAGTCTTTCCTCTTCTGAGGCCTTCAACGCTTATGATACCCAACTGACCTACAACTCTACGACATTGATGGTGCAGAGTTTGACTGTATCATCTCAGGAACAAGAGATAGCTCATTGTATCGACGGAGTGGGAATGGCATGCAACATCAGTGACGGTCCAGGGGTTATTCATTCTGCGGCGGACTTTTCGACCATTCTCCAAGGCCCGATAACCGCGCTAGTGCTTTTCAGCGTGCAATTTGTCCATGTTGGAATGGGAACGAGTCTCTTCCATCCTTTCAATGACACTCTAGCTAACCCCAACCCTGCACCGCACCCTATTCTCCACCTTACACAGGACGGGTTCTATTCGAACTACGGCGTGGCTGCCTTTTTCAATGTCTCGCCTGCGATTCCGATAGTAAACCAGCCCGTCTCTTTTGACGGGAGCCAGAGTTTCAGCCCAGGGGGGCCGATAACGACGTTCTCATGGAACTTTGGAGATGGAACCGCGAACCTCTCAGGTTCGAGTTCACTGGTCTCTCACAGTTTCACCAGACCAGCACCATACTCCGTCACTCTCAACGTCACGGACCAGAATGGGTCTAGAGGAAAAATATCGAAAACCGTGCCTGTATCTTCCGCTCTCGGCCAGATTACGGTCAACATTAGAAGCGCCACTAACGATAACGTCCCCAACCTTGTAACTGTCAGTCTATACAACGGTACTTTTTTCGTGGCGAACGGGACTAAGCCGGAGTTCTTCACAGGCGCAGTGTCCTTCCATGATCTTCAGCCCGGCACTTATCGCCTGAACTTCAACGGGCCCGGTGTCGTATCGTCCTCTTTGCAAGAGACTGTGGTTGCTGGCTGGACGACGTATGACACAGCTTTTCTAGGTCTTATCATGCCTTCGCGGGACGGCGGAAACTTGAACTTCTATCTCCTCTTAGTGGCAGTTATCGGCGGAGGGGCGATACTGGGGACGGTGGCTATTCTCCGGAAACGAACGGGCAAGAAGCAAGCACGCGGCTGAAAGTTCGGATTAGTAGCTAAGCCTCACAGTCGATAACTGGGCAACGAGGACGGTTCTTGAATCACCGTCGTTCTTTCAGCAATGTCTTTCAAGTCTAAGGTTCTCGGTTGTAGCTGTTGAAAGTGATCTTGGAGGGAGGAACGATCGAGACACATCTGCGCCGTCGGCAATTGGGAATTAAGTCGTGATGAGGCGTGCCGACTTTGGACCTGTGACTGTTGAGGAATCATGCAATATCTTGAGATTTTCCAGAACGCTTAAGGGTCCGCAAAAGCATGATATACTCTCCTGAGAGGTTCGCCGAACATGAGTTTCCCCAGGCCAAAACCGAGATCCATGACTCATACCAGAGTCAGAAATCTCACAAAGCATAGCTCTCTTCTCCCCCTTGTTCTTGTTGCTATTGTTGCGCTTGCAGTTGTCGTGATTCCCTCCTCTATTCTCCCTGCTCACGCCGCTGGGACGCCGACTGTCTTTGTCGCGCCTTCGACTCATGCTAGTGTGGCGAAAGGTGCATCGGTCAATTTCTGGGTCAACGTCTCAAGTATGCCAGCGTTCAATGGTTTCAACATTTTGGTCAAGGTGAACAATCTCCAGCTCACCCCTGCGAGCATCTCTACGACTGGCATTATGTTTTTGACTCCAAGTGAGGACATTAATTGTGTCAACAATGTCGGGATAGGATGTGTGTCCGGCCTGGATGGTCCAGGTATAGCACATGAAGAGGTCTTTTGTCTAGGATGCTTCACTGTCCCTCAGGGAAAGACCGGTAGTGCAACTGTCAGCCTTACTAGCGTTAACGGATTTGCCGGAACCTTGGCCCTGAACAACGCTTCAGTCGCTGTGGGGACAACGAATAGTCTTCCTGTGAAGCTTGGCACTACAAGTGTTGTCTTGACGTCCGGCTCGACGCAGCTTGTTAGCGTGACGATCTCGCCGACGTCTTTGACTGCTGGCGGAGCCTATGATCTGATACTGAACGCTAGTGGGGGCTCGCCGAA
>VBBD01000005.1 GCA_005882895.1 Candidatus Bathyarchaeota archaeon
ATACTCCTCGCTATGCAATAAGATAAAAGTCCTAGACCATTTATGGTACCATTTCACCAATGGAAAAAAGGCTTAGACTAACCGACGAGGATCGGCTAGTTTTGCTTGAGAGCCTCTACCTTTACTGTCATACTTATCCAGAAAGGTTGGAGGCGAGGAAAATAGCCTTGGCAATTATGGAAGGGCATCCTGGTAGAAGATCCTCTGGCTATTCGGTCCAGCTCTATACGATAAAGGATTGGATATCTGAGTTACGAGCAAGAGTTCGCAGGTCCAGATAGATTCGTCCCAGAACAGTTGGAAGAACATTGCCTCAGAACTCCTGCGCAAAGATTCTGATGACGCACTCTCGACGGCCATGAAGCCCTTTTTCGATATTATCGGGAGCAAAAATTCGAGATTTGGAAGAAGCTTTCAGAGCATTTTTGCGACGCTTTGGAAGTATCGTATTCCTCTTTTGCCGTTGAGGGCGTGGTCTAGTGCTTGGTCTACGGCGTCTTTGGGCGTTGGGGCGGCCATGACCTTCACGGTCTTCCGATCATCAAGATAGCTGTCGGCGATCTTGTCCGCTGTTCCCCCTGTTCCCGTCAATGCCACGATGGGTTTTCCCTTCTGATAGGCGACCAATGCTTCCACATAGGTTCCCGCTCCACCGCCTACCACAATCGCAGAATCAGCAGAGTACGCTGTCACATAGTTCCGCGAGAATCCCATTCCGGTTGGGATAATGATATCACAATAGGGATTCGCATAGCTCATGTCTTCATGCGGTAGAATCCCGACAACCATTCCTCCCTTCTCCTTCGCTCCTCTGCATGCAGCTTCCATTACCCCACCCAGACCCCCGGTCACAAGAACAGCTCCTCTGGAGGCTATCTCGGCGCCGACCTCCTTTGCAGCCGCGTAGGTGCTCTCGGGGCAATGATCACCATCGGATCCAATCACAAGGATCTGTATGAGGCGTTTGAAGCTGGACAGTGGGGTTCTCGATGCTACTCCTCTAAACAATTTATCATCACTCTTTGAAAGGGAAAGGATGCGACAACACGCGTCCAACCCAGCCGCTGGCTATGAGGTTGGCGTAACCAATGCTCTAACAAGGAAGGTTTTAATGAGAATCGGCCAAGGCTCGAACCTCACAATCCGCCAGGTCAAGCCTATGTCGGAACCGACCATACCACACTGATCCCTCGATGCGAAAGCAGGCAAACGCCCATGCTGTCACAAAGACAGCCCGATACGCAACAGTGAATCGCACTGTCAAGATAGAGACAAGTTCAGACACAAAGTTAGAAGCGATAGCCCGAGAACAGAACGTCCCCGTCAACTTCCTGGTTAACAAAGCAATCAATCGGTTCGTAGATTGGGAAGTACACGCCGAAAAATTCCGTTTCATTAGCGTCTCCCCTAGCACCCAAGCTAAGCTCATGGGCTACCTAACCGAGGAACAAGCGAGGGAACTCGGGAAGTGGTGGGCTGAGAATGCCATTATCGGTCTCATAGTCTTCTGGTTCAAAAAGTTCGATTTCGACGCCCTGATGAGAGCCATCGAACTCCTCGGGTCAGAATATGGTCGAATCTTCACTCACAAATTCAGCATTGACGACGATGGAAACTATACGATAGTCCTCCGGCATGAAAGAGGTCTTAAGACATCCTACTTCTACGAGGAAGCGGCAAAATCCCTCTTCACACGTCTTGGAATCAAGAACATGCAATCGTCAACGACAGAAGACCAGGTTACAGTCAATGTTCCTAGAAAGCCAACCCCGAGGATAGCCCATGAGTAAACTAAAGCATGACAAAAGTTCGGGGTTCGAGCCTGGAAAGGTCGCACGGGTCGCAGGCCCCGTCATCGTCGCCGAAGGCATGCTCGGCGCCCAAATGTACGAAGTCGTCCGCGTAGGCGACCAGGGCCTCATCGGCGAAATTATCAAGATAGACGGTGAGAACGCCACAGTCCAGGTGTATGAGGAAACCGCCGGCCTCCGTCCCGGCGAGAAGGTCGAAAGAACAGGCAAACCACTATCAGTTGAACTTGGACCCGGAATCCTAGGCCAGATCTACGACGGAATCCAACGCCCACTAACAGTTCTGTTCGAAAAGACTGGCCCCTTCATCAAGAGAGGACTGGCCCCCGCCGCCATCGACCGATCCAAAAAGTGGCATTTCGTTCCCACCGCAGATAGAGGAGTAGAGGTTTCCGGCGGCGACGTGCTAGGGACCGTCAAAGAGACGACCCTGATCACGCAGCGGATCATGGTCCCGCCCAACCAGTCCGGAAAAATCATCTCAATCGTCCCAGAAGGCGACTACACCATCAGCGAGCCTATCGGCGAGTTAGAGACCAAGACCGGACCCGTCTCTTTGTTCATGATGCACACCTGGCCCGTACGAATCGCTAGGCCCTTCAAACGCAAACTCCCATCCGAAATCCCACTCATAACCGGACAACGCATTATCGACTTCTTCTTCCCCGTCGCCAAAGGAGGAACAGCAGCAGTTCCCGGACCCTTCGGATCCGGAAAAACGGTGCTCCAGCAGGCATTGGCAAAGTTCGCTGATGCCCAAGTCATCGTGTACGTCGGCTGTGGTGAGAGAGGGAACGAGATGGCGGAAGTTCTCGAAACATTCCCAACGCTCCTTGACCCCCGCACTCAACAACCCCTGATGAATCGGACAACTCTAGTCGCAAATACTTCCAACATGCCAATCGCTGCTCGAGAAGCCAGTGTATACACCGGCATCACAATAGCAGAATACTTCCGCGATATGGGCTACGATACCGCGTTGATGGCAGATTCCACAAGTCGATGGGCTGAAGCGCTCCGGGAAATCTCCGGACGTTTAGAAGAAATGCCAGGAGAGGAAGGCTACCCAGCCTACCTCGCATCACGGCTTGCCGACTTCTACGAGCGATCTGGCCGACTGGAAGTCTTAGGCTCGGAATCTAAGCAAGGCTCGATCAGCGTCATCGGCGCCGTCTCGCCTCCAGGCGGTGACTTTTCCGAACCGATTACTCAGAATACTCTCCGTATCGTCAAGGTCTTCTGGGCCCTCGACTCCGAACTTGCCAAGCGACGCCACTTCCCCGCCATCAACTGGTTGACAAGCTACTCTCTCTACCTCGACACTCTCGAAACCTGGTATCCGAAAGAAGTCGGACCCGAATGGGTCGACCTGCGAAAAGTGGCAATGTATCTTCTCCAGCGCGACGAGGAACTCCGCGAGATCGTCATGCTCGTCGGTCCAGACGCTCTCTCCGAGGGACAACGGGTCATATTGGAAGCTTCGAAGATGATCAAGGAAGACTTCCTCATGCAGCAATCCTACAACCCCGCCGACAGCTACTGCGACAAGACGAAAACCTACAATATGATCCGGACAATCCTACACTACTACAACCTCATGCAGAAAGCAGTCGACGAAAGCATACCCCTCCAGAAAGTTCTCGAACTTCCCGTCAAGAACGATATCAGCCGCATGAGACTCACCCCCGCAGACAAGTTCACCGACCACTCCCAATCATTGAACGAGCGTCTCGACCAAGAGTTCAAGATGCTAACAGCACCCGCTGTCAAGGCGAAATAGAATGGTATCACTCGCGGGTCTCGAATACAGAACAGTCCGCGAAATATCCGGACCCCTAATCTTCGTCGAATCAGTGCGAGGGGTAGGATACGGCGAGCTGGCAAGAATCAGGACTCCAAGCGGCGAAGAACGGAGAGGCCAGGTTCTAGAAGTCGGCGGAGGAGTCGCAGTCGTCCAGATATTCGAAGGAACGTCCGGACTCGACGTTTCCGCCACAACTGTCCGTTTCACCGGAGAAACAGTCAAGCTCCCTGTCTCACAGGACATGCTCGGACGAATCTTCGACGGCAGCGGCCGACCTACTGACGGTGGCCCGAGAATCATCCCTGACGACTACCTCGATGTAAACGGCAGCCCAATCAACCCCTTCGCCCGAGAATATCCGAGAGAGTTCATCCAAACAGGCGTCTCCGCCATCGACGGCATGAACACACTCGTCCGAGGACAGAAACTCCCACTATTCTCCGCCTCCGGGCTTCCCCACAACCAGATCGCAGCCCAGATCGCTAGGCAAGCGAAGGTCCGAGGCACCGATGAACCCTTCACCACCGTCTTCGCAGCTATGGGAATCACAGCCGACGAGGCCCGATTCTTCAGAGACGACTTCGAGAAACAAGGCGCCTTCGACCACGTAACCATGTTCGTCAACCTCGCAGACGACCCCGCCATTGAACGAATCCTCACTCCGAGGCTCGCACTGACAGCCGCCGAGTATTTCGCAGTCAAACTCGGAACCCACGTTCTAGTCATACTCACCGACATGACCAACTATGCGGAAGCGCTCCGAGAAATTTCTGCGGCCAGAGAGGAAGTTCCCGGACGGCGAGGATATCCAGGATACATGTACACAGATTTGAGTACGATTTACGAACGTGCAGGCAGACTCCACGGCAGCAAAGGCTCAATCACCCAAATGCCGATTCTCACTATGCCCGGAGACGATGTCACTCATCCCATCCCCGACCTCACCGGCTACATCACCGAGGGCCAGATCTACATTGATCGAGGATTGCACAGAAAAGGAATCTATCCGCCTATCGACCCTGCGCCCTCTCTCTCGCGATTAATGAAAGAGGGAATCGGCAAAGGACGGACAAGAGAGGATCACCGCGAAGTCTCAGACCAGCTCTACTATGCGTATGCGGAGGGACGAAGCTTCCGAGACCTTGTCGCTGTCATCGGTGAAGAGGCACTCTCCGCCCGAGACAAGCTCTACTTGGGTTTCGCGGATAATTTCGAGAGGAAGTTCATCAACCAAGGACTCTACGAAAACCGAGACATCGACGCAACTCTCGACCTTGGCTGGAACCTGCTCAGTGTCTTGCCTGAAAGCGAGCTGAAACGTATCGACCCGGCCACGATCAAAAAGTATCACCCGAAATATCGTGGGAAGACCTCGTAGTGTCGGAGATCGTCGCGGGCGCTCGTCCCACCCGGATGGAGCTCATCGCCCTCCGGCGACGACGACGCATAGCCCAACGAGGCGGAGACCTGTTACGGGAGAAATTGGACGCGTTGATGATCGAGTTCTTCCAGTTCGCCCGCGAAATCACCGCATTACGCCAGAAGACACAGGATCTTTTGTTCCAGGCTTACGAGAAGTTTGCTGAGGCCCAGATGCTGATGGGCTTCACGAGAGTCGAAGAAACATCGCTAACCGTCCAAGACCGGTTTGACGTGGACGCATCGACTCGAAACGTCATCGGCGTCTCCATACCCTACGTCTCCGTGAAACTGAAGCCTCTTGAGGGGTTTCCCTACTCGATGATCGGAAG
>VBBD01000006.1 GCA_005882895.1 Candidatus Bathyarchaeota archaeon
TCGCGAGTCGCGTTCGCTAAGACCCCCCTCCTGGAGAGGTCACTTGCTGTCTGGCACGTATTATGGGCGAGTCTCGTGATTCAGGGCGCGTTCCGGGCTTGGGTCGGATAATGGATGATGGGATTTCGTCGGGGGGATCCCGAACGTTTGGAGGGAAGTCTAGGGACCCCCTCTCATTTTCAAGATCAGGGCTGAAAATGGGCGATTCTGACGATCGGAGTCCGTGAACCAGAGTACTCCGTACACTCCGGGAATGGCTTTTCTTGGCGTGCATCTGGGAATCTTGACCTAGTACTTTCCACCGTTATGTTCGGGTTTACCTGAACGTGCCGTTTCTCCCCTTGGAGTCGGCGAACGAGACACAGATGGGAACGATAACCTCCTAAATATGCCGAGAGAAAGGGCCTGGATTATGGGCGAAACGGTTCTTCCGCTAGTGGAACCTGATCTTGTCGGGGTTTGGAGGAAGAACGTTTGGTGGTTCGGTTTCCGCTGGCCATTCAGCATGGTCCTCTTCTCCTGGGTTACGGTCGCGTCGACGCTGGCTCCTGAGTTTCACCTTGACCGTTATCTATTGACGATGCTGGCAGGATTCTTCGGCCTCGTCATCGGAGCACACTATATTGACATAACTGCGAGCAAAGACAAGTACCTTCCCTACTTCCCAAAGATGAACCGGAGAGCGATTAGGACTGTCGGCGTTCTCGCGGTCCTAGCTGGTATGGCCGTGGGAGTCTACATGTCACTCCTCTACTCCCTATGGTTCCTAGTGTTTGTGATCCTGGGAGGATTCTTCGCCCTCTTCTATCCCATCGAGAAGCCCAAGTGGCTTCACACCTATCCTGGTTTTGGTATAGCCTGGGGTTTCATGCCTGTCCTGGCCAGCTACTACATTCAAGGAACGCGAATAGACCTGTTGGGCGTGGGCTTGGCGGTCTTCCTCGGAATAACAGTGGTCGAAATGCACCACATGGCCGTGCTGACCAACGAGAAAGAATATGGCACAGAATTGACAAAGAATGCCCGGTTGCTATTGAAGATTCACAGGACAGCAGCATACTCGATCGGATTGCTGCTACTTATATCACGACTCGTCTAGAATGAAGTCTTGGGACCACGATTGTTCGTATGTTCTGAGAGAGCTAGCGAATTTTTGCCCCGGCGTCTCGAAGGAGATAATCTTCTCTAATTCTTCAGCCCCCAGAATCGTCTTCCAGCCGCTAAGGACTTAGCGGGACTGGCGAACATTAGATATGATGAACAGGAGGGAAGGGTGCAGAAGAGGATACAAAAACCACTTAGTCAACTTGGATAGACCAGACCGGATAGATCGCGTTCCATTCCCTCTGGGTGTCGTAGACCCACGGCCCGACGAAAGTGATGTGTTGTCCGACTAGCGGTACCGAAACTATGGCCATGGATTGGGGAGTCAGGTCCAAGACCAGTAAGCCGTTCTCGTGGCTTATGTTTCCGGAGCCGAGCAACTTCGTGTATTGAGAGTCTAGGGCGACATCTATGAATTGGTCGCGGTCCTCCTGGAGAGCTGTGGATTTCACAACACCACTTGCTCTCTCGCAGTTTGAGATTATCCGAAACCGAAGGGGACTATGGGCATCGCCGAGGAGATCTCCGCTCTCGCAGTAGGGAGAAGGGGCTGTTGCCGCCTTCTGGGAAGAGGGCTGGGTTGCAACATTGAAACGAACTGCGAGAACCGGAGTCAGCGCTAGTAGGAACAAAGGAATTGCTAGATAGCGCCGTCGAACCCTCACGTTAGTCCAGTGAAAGTGCATCTCGAAAAATCAGGACTTGGCAATATAACATTACCTTTCGCGGCTCCGCTTCAAGAGGAGTCTCAGTCTGGCTAGGTCGATTTTGGCTTCTACGAATTCTCCGGGTCCCTCCTTTTCCAGCCTAGAAGAGACTACTAATATCTTCTCGGCCACAGTCATACCCAATCTAGATCACGGCACCGGAAATGACTAGATCTTAGCCGTGCCCTTCGATCCTATGATTGCGCAGAGCTCTTCTTCAACGGTGCCGAATTTTTTCGGGGTCTCAATGAATCTTCCAATTTCCTTCCAGTTCTTGTCGTAGACGATTATTGTGGGGATTGCTCGGATATTGAACTCTTCAGCCATGTCCCGGTAGGCGTCATAGTCCACTACGCGTGCCTGCAGCATGTTGTTCTTTGCCATTATCAACGATTTTGCGAGGCCGGGAATATACGCAACGCAGTCGGAGCACCAGTCTGCTGAGAAAACTATCAAGTGATGTTTCTCATCGACCCTTTCAAGAGTGTCAATCGAGCTAGCATTGGGATGGTACTCTTGGAGTCTGCGTTTCATAGACTGGCGAGATTTCTCGACTTTGACCTCGTTGATGTAGTCGAAAGGGTCCTTTCCTACTCTTAGCGCCATCATGGGCTCTCAGCAGAAATCTCTATGATTTCTCTATCTGGGTTAGAAATACGGTCGACGCTTCCAGTTCTCCGTTCGATGATTCTCGGGCCTTGATTCCTGTCAGTTTTATCGCGTCTCCCATTCTTAGGCTTTCCACAATTTGGGCATGATTATCCCAGAGGGCGACCCTAATCTTACCTGTACCGTCTTCCACCCTGATATTTGAGACCCTTGTTCTCCTGCCTTCCCTTGTTTCGATCTCCCGGGGATCAGTTCGCTCGACGACCACTCCGCGGGTAGTGTATAGTTTGGGACCTGGTTTGATCGATGCAATCGTGACGGGAGGAGGAGACTCGATGTCGACAAGTGTCTCTTTTGTTATAGAGGACCTGGATCCTGCGTTCAGGTAGACCATCCCGTTCCTCTCAGTGATCCACGGATTCTTGATCGTGATTACGCTTCCCTCGCCCATGGAAAGAACGGTCTCCATATTATCATCCCAGAACTTCGCCATTGTGAGACCTTCTTCGTTCTCGCACAAGGCCCACGCCGGCCCATTCTCTCCTCTGCTCTTCTGCAGCCTTCTGATGCGAACTCGCACGGTTTCGGGAGAGACACTTGCTGGCATCCTCTCTTGGGACCCGGCGGAGCTAAGCGCGGGTCCTGTAGTAGAGGTTCTGCTCAGGACTTCGATGTTGCTTCGAGATCCGAGGTGAAACTCGACCTCCCCTGCGAGTCCCAACCTAGTGTAGCCATGCGCAAGACGGAGCCTGGACCCATCTCCGAGTTGTTCTTTCTCTACGATTTCCGCTGTGGAGTCCCAGAGGACGCAGGTGATTTGTCCGGAACCATCTTTCAGTTTAACCCTTACTAGTTTGCCGACAGACCCGTCGGACCGCTGAAACTCGCGCAGCTGGCTTATCGAGAGAATCTCTCCTGAGATGGTCGTGTCTGATAGTCCTGCTTGGACGCTTGAAATCCGTTGATCTGAAATGTTGACTGCCTCTCCCGATAGACCCGCAAGTTGCTGTGCGAGGAGCCGTACTGCCCCCTCGTTGGACAAGAGGCCATGCGATTCCTGTTTCTTGCGCTCGATAAGCGAGAGGAGTTCGTCTCTGGGCATGCCGGGGTTTTTTGATAGTATGTGATTCAGGAGATTGTCCGAAGACTCTGTCATGCAGGTTTCTAGTCCCAGAACATTCGGGTACGCTCGAACTCTCGCTCTGCCCTTAGAACGCTCAGGTATAAGTCATCTTCTCTTGCCAACCGGTTTCTCAGAATTCGAGTCGCAGTAGTGGGTCCGACGCCTCTAGCTGCCAAAACTATGCCCGCCCTCTTTCCATAATTCTGAATCAGCCCCGCGGACCGCCAAGCTGTCATCCACTCCTTTTCTTCTTCAGGACTTAACTTGCTTCCTCTCTTTTTCTTGTTGATAATCGGGCCTAGTGCATCATTGCTCCGGTACGTCGCGGCGATCAACGACGACCTGCACTTTGGACACCTTACTACTTCCCTGAGCGTATCAACTCCCCGGATACTGTCCCAGTCTCCGCAGTTCATACAGAGAAGTCGGAGGTTGGTGGACAACAATCTGCTCTTCACAATTTCGATGATAGAAGCTTCCTCGACAGCCGGTCTGAGTAGACCATGCGGGACGATCCTGTCGAGAATGGGAAGAGCAAACGGAGTGCACTGACCAACATCCTGTATAGTTTCGATCGTGATCTCGCCCGATCCAGTCCTTTCAAGAACCCCTCTGGCGCCTTTTACATCCAACTTCTCTGTGAAGAGTTCTCTCCGCGCTTCATCATTGGCTATCGATGTCTTGAAGATATCAACCAAAAGTCTCGCCTGGCGAGCTTTGTACTCTGCTTCTCGGCTTACCGCACCGAGCCGGCGTAGAACGTGCCAGTGCCTCCACGCGAAAAGATCTGAAGCATCGATGGTGTCTCGGACAATCTTCTCCATGTCGTCAGGTGAAAGCTTCCTGAACTCTTCCGCAACTAACAAGGCGCTGACAGGACGAGGAAAGATTAGGGCAAAGCGATACTGGTCAACCTGTGTCCCGATGTTTGAGCCTAGGCGGGACCCGAATAGGGCGGCCATCGCTGTCGCGAGGGTCTCATTAACCAGGTTTCCGAAGCAGGAATGGATTACTACGCTGTTCTCGAAACTTTCGACCAGAACAAGATGATCAGTTGGAATCGGAGCCTGACCCTTCTGAGCTGAAAGAGTAGATTCAACTCGGTCAATCTCACCTTTCTCAAGAAAGCCCTCAGGTACAATTCCGTCAGATAGGACTCTTCGGGCACGCCCAACTTCTTCCGCAACGTCAACCTGGACAGGTATCATGTCTCCTTCCCATCCTGGAATTGCGGTCAGGCTCGGAGGGGCCGCCTCCACCTCGACGTGATACTGTTCCTCGTCAACGGAGAGCACTCGCCAGGTCTGACCATGCAGAATGAACTCTGTCCCGCTAGCGCACCTCCGTGCGACAAAATCCTGATCAAGACTGCCGATACGCCTCTTTCGAAAGAAGTCGAATACTGTGTATTTCTACCTCGCCGATTTCCTCTACCGTCATTCGACCTTTCTGGAGTAAGAGACCGATTATCTGATGGGCGAGTACATCGTAGGCTTTCTCATGGATTATCGGCCGTTCCAGCCTTCCTTCTCTGGCTCGTTGAATCAGAACAGCGGATTCCAGTATGTCATCGGTGTTGATGGTCAGAATGACTCCGCGAGAAGTCCCGCCTAAAGTATGTCCGCTGCGGCCGACTCGCTGGATCAGCCGGGTCGTCTCTCGTGGAGAGGTGTATTGGATGATGAAGTCAACGCTGCCGATGTCGATTCCTAGCTCAAGAGAACTCGTACAGATCAGGGCTCTCAGTTTGCCCTCTTGAAATTCCTTCTCCGCTTCTTCTCGCAACTCTCTCGATAGGGACCCGTGGTGTACTCGGACAGCGACCCCAGCTCCTATTGCTTGAATCTGGGCGGCTAGCGCCTCTGCATGTTCCCGTGTGTTGGTGAACACTAGGGTTGATTTGTGGGATTGAATTATCCCTAGTATCATGCGAGCCCTGGAAACTGTCGAGGCTGGTAAGCCTAGGTTGACGGATTCTTTCTGGTCTCCGGAGCTGGGATGAACGGATCGGACACTGATCTGAAGACCCCTCGTCTCATCGGAGCGAAGTACCGTGACCCTTCGGCGCGACCCGACTAGGAATTGACCTATGCGTTCAGGCTCGCCTATGGTGGCGGATAGGCCGATTCGTTGAAATTCGACGCCGGTTAGTTCTAGGAGTCGTTCGAGGGCGAAAGAGAGCTGGACGCCTCTCTCGTCTGTCGCTAGTTCATGTACCTCGTCTACGACGACCCACCGGACCGATCGAAGGTGTTCTTTCATCCTCTTCCCGATCAGAATGGCTTGGAGAGTCTCGGGAGTTGTGATCATAACATCCGGGGGGCTCTTGGCTTGTCGAGATCTCGCGCTGACCGGGGTGTCTCCGTGTCGGACCTGGATTTTGATGTCAAGATCCTTTCCCATTTCTTCGAGTCGGCGGAGAAGGTCTCTGTTGAGGGCCCGGAGCGGGGTCACGTATAGGACTGAGATTCCCCGTGGCTTTCCTTCCGCTCTGGCTTCGATGAGTCTATCAAGTACGGGGAGGATGGCGGCGAGCGTCTTGCCGGTTCCTGTTGGAGCGATCAGTAGAACGTTTTCGCCGCTTAGAATTGCGGGTATGGCGAGTTCTTGGATCGGGCTGGCTTCTAGGAAGCCTTCTTTCTCGAGCCTCTGTAGGACTGGGGGTTTGAGGGTTGAGAATGCCGAGCTATGCATCTACTGCACTAGTAGTCATCTATGGGACGATTTATTCTTCTTCCTCTTCGGCCTTCTTCTTTCCTTCGCCTGGGCGTTCGGCTGCGATATAGAGGAAGATTAGAACGAGGGTGGCAAAGCTGAAGATGTAGAGCAGGAGCTGCAGCAGCGCAAACTCCTGTTCCGGTGGAAGGCTGTAAGACATTTCGGCTCACGCGGTACGTTCTCGCACAACTTCGGAAACGGCTACTAAAACCTTGAGATTACTCGCGTGAAGAGATCGTGGTAAGTTTGGAGGTAATCTCTGGGTAGCGGGAGTCAGTCATCTCGATCGCATTGTGCTTGCTCATGGCTACGGAGAGCTGCTGGGCGATGATGTGATAGCATAGTTGTTTCTTGCGCTCCATCACCCGGAAGTAGTAGTCGTCGCAGGTGCAGAACAAACTGTCAGGGAGTACTTGATAGTCTCGACCGCGACCCGTCACCACCCAGACTGTACGGCCACTCGGTGAGAACTGATACTTCCGAACCTTTCCTCCTTCAACTAGGACGAGGGCTTGCTGGAATCTTTTCTGAAATACAGTCGTCAGGTTCTGCTTCTGGTCCTCGGAGAAGATCTTGGCCTGACCTATCTCCTGACAGGCATCTTTGAGTATCCTGTTTTCGTTTACAGTTGGTGGCGAACCAGTTCCCTACTCGTATAGGGGTCCGGGGCTAAGAATACCTTTTCATTTGAGGCCAGCGATTTCGAACTAGCGGGCATATCAGTGGCGGACGAAGTTACAGTCAAACCAGTGGCAGACCAGCCAGCTCTCCTCCTCGAACACAACGGAGAGAGGGTCCTAGTCATCGCCGACCTCCATCTCGGCTGGGAGGTGACCTTGGCCCACCAGGGAATACACGTACCCTCCCAAGTGCCGCGGCTGCTCGAAAAACTGCGAAAGATCTTGACAGAGACCAACCCCAAGCTCTTGGTGCTACTAGGCGATGTGAAGCATGCGGTTTCGAAAGTTGAGCTCGAAGAATGGAAGTATGTCCCGGAGTTCTTCGACAGCCTCGTCGAAATCATTCCCGATGTTGAAGTGGTCCCAGGAAATCACGATGGCAACCTAGAGCCGTTGACACCGCCCTCTGTCAAGATCAACAAGTCCAATGGGATGGTTCTCTGGGATTCTGTCGGATTATTCCATGGTCACGCCTGGCCGGCGCCACCGCTCCTCGGCTGTAAATTCCTAGTTATGGGTCACTTGCATCCTATAGTGGTTTTCAAGGACCCATTGGGGTTCCGAATCACACGGCAGGCGTGGGTTAGAGCCAAGAGTGATGGGAACAAGCTCGCTGAAGGGATCTTGAAACGTGAAGATGCGAAGTTTGAGGGCAACGCCACTGAAGAGGTGAAGAAAAAATTCGGGGTCTCGGTTGCAGATGCTGACTGCATCATCATGCCCTCATTCAACGACTACTTGGGAGGACAACCCATCAACAAGAACTACCAAGAAGGATGGACGGAACTCTACAAGGAATACATGGGACCAGTCTTGAGATCAGGGGCAGTGGACTTCGAAAACGGGGAAGCGTATCTCTTTGATGGAACATTTCTCGGTAAGGTTCAGGACCTTCGACGTCTTGCGCAGTGAAGGTCTGAGCCGTTAGTTTTGTTCGCGCGGTGCGAGCCTGGAGAGGATCTTGCTCGTGTCAGTTCTCCTAGTTGTTGGCTGATGGCTCCTTCGCGGAGGTCGAGCACTTTCCTGCCTTTCCGTTGGCGGTTTCTATTCTTTAACCGTGTACCTTCAATGCGGCAATCGTCGCTGCAGTATTTTTCTGAGAACCATCCTAGGAATTTGCGTTTGCAGACGACGCATGTCTTTAGGACTTTCTTGTCGACGGCCATGTTTCGTAACCGTGTGATTATTTTGTACCGGATCCCTTCGCTTGTTAGATATTAGGTAGAGAGGTCCCAGTATAAAACTAACATGCCTCCGAAGAGCCCGAACCAACGGAGAAGATCGATTGACCCTGCTTTCTACTACGCAAAAGTCCTGCTTGGACAGATAGCTCAAGTCTACCTTTTTGTCAGAAACAAAAGAGTCGACGAGTTGGATTTCGAATGATAAGAGCTAAAGCAACACTGCACTCTGGAGGCGCTCAGGGGCTGTCGGCTAGCCAGGTCTAGAGGACAATATCCTCGAGGCGTCCGGACAGGCCGCGTGGCTTGGGAGCGTATCGTCGCGCCAGGAGCCCACGAAATCGCAGGTTCAAATCCTGCCAGCCCCACCATAACTGAACCGATCCAACTAGAGAAAGGTCGGGGCTGGACGGGAAAGAAGAGAAGCTGGGGGAGACACCCTCGTTCCCGGCTGGTATACCTTACGGAGATCTACAGTATTCGACCTCAGCAAGTGTTACTAGACCCAAAAAAGATCCTGATTCGCCCCGACTCGCAGGAGTGATTGTCTATAGGACAAAGAGGGGGTTGGTCCTGGTCGTCGATTTTTTGTATCTGTGTTTGACGAGTTCGTAGAGCCTGATGTAGGCGAGACTCGCTTAGCAGAATCTTCTGGACATAATGTACCAGAAGGTTCCGTAGGCTACTGTTGCTGCGCGCTTTCTTTCTTCGAAGGCTACGGTCGTGAAGGATTCGCGGGCTCTCGCATGCCTCCTAGTGAGGCTTGTTGAGCCTTCTCTGACCAGGACTCTCGTTGCGTTGTTTTCCTTCATGGCCGTATTTCCTCGCCGCTTTGGCCACCAATCCTGTATTTCACTCAACGATTTGAACAGGAGAGCGGCTACGAGTGATTTTGTCGACTGATTGTGACTAGAAAAAGTAGAATGCTCGACCCTTTTGCTTTGCTAGGCTGAAGCCTGGAAATTTTGGCTGAGAAAAAAAAGGAAACCGAGGAGTTTAATGTGAGAGGCTTTGTTCGAGTCTAGCCCGTTTGGAATGCAACTGAGACCTGAGGTAGTGGGGAACCGTCCGCCTGGGTTGTCAAAGTATCGTCAGTGTAGATTATGGCGGCAAGTCCATTGCGCGGATCGATCGCGTCCTGGAAGAGGTCGAGTAGATTCCGTGTCCCGCGTGCGCAACCGGTTCCGTTGGTGCATATGACGCCCACATGGTTTGGATGGGCTGTGACGCTGCTCTGTACGAAGTGGGACCCGCTGTCTGTGCTCTGTGCCATGTACACATTCCAGATGGCTGTTGGGTCATCTTTGCTCGAAGAACTAGTCCCATAGTACACGTAGTCAACTGTATTGCCGCGGGCTGCGATCCATGGAAAGACCGCTGTGTTCACGGGGGACGTGTTCACAGGTATTGGACTGGTCCAGGTCTGGCCCTGGTCTGTTGATTTCGAGATGAATACATGGTGCGCGTCTGACCAGCCGGCGTAGAGGCTTCCACTTAGCGGGTCTACAGCTAGAGCTGGGAAAACGTTGTTCAATGCTACGTTGATAGGTCCGGAGAAGACTAGGTGTGGAGTCCAGGTCTTGCCCATGTCGGGGCTGACGGTCACGTAGATGTTGTTGAAGTTCGCGGTCGTTCCCTTCTGCACGCCCGAGACGCCGCTCGCCCATACTGTGTAGACATTGTGGCTGAATAAGTCCGCGATGAGCTTGCCCTGGTCGTTGTTGAAAGTAGAGTTTCCAGTAACACCGCTCTGTCCAGTGATCGGGTCTGCTACACGATGAAAGGTGAAGCCATCATCGTCAGAACGCTGAACGTGGATCAAAGTGCTCGATCCCGAGTCGTGGTAGGAAATGTAAACGTGCGGTCCATCCGACGTTATCCATTGACGGTCGGATTGAGTGGTGTCGATGATCTGGCCGGTGCAGTGCGAGAAGTTGTTAGACGTATCAGCGTTGGGGCAGGTGATTGCTGAAACGCCTAGCTGGGTAATGCGGGTTTGAGGGTTGAAGAAGAAGATGAGCGTGGAGACATGCAGTGTGCCGGTTGAGCCGATGTCAACATCCGCGTCGCCACCGCCGCCGACATTTTTTGCGAGGTTGGCGTCGATCGTTCCCTGGAACTGTGGGATTTGTCCGAATCCTGCTTTCCATGTGTTGGTGAAGAACTGGGTCCAGGACAGTGCCACGTAAACTGTGGTGCCGTCTGGTCCGATGGAGAGTTCGGGTTCGCTGTTTCCGTCAGGGCGCAGCAATGGAATGTTCTTGAAACTAAGACCGGTACTGTTTGTGCCGTGGGCTGCGAGGGGTATGGCGAGTGTCAAGATCAACGCTATCGTGATTACTGTAATTGCTCGTTTCATACTATTTTCCTCGTTGCTTTCGGGAAACCGTTTCTTTATAGGTTTTCCCGGGAAGATTCCTATTGGAATGTGGAGGTTGCTGTGTCACGCCGGAAACATCTCATAACAGACAGGCATATTCATGAAGAATAAGCTGACAGTCCGTAACATTGGATTCCTCTGGGACCTAGGAGAGCCGCTCCCCAAATTCGGATCGAAGAACAAAGTTGCGATCAGGGCGGCTATGCCAAAAGACAGAGGACGTCTTAGAAAAATTGTTCTTGAAGCGTACCTGCCTGATTGGTTGTGGTGGGTTAGGAAAACAGGTGGAAAAGAAAGAGCTCGTGCCGATCTGATGTCCTACGTAAACGAGTTCCTGGGAGACCGCGAGAGGCGTATCTTCGTCGCTGAGGAAGGTGGAAAGATAATTGGATTCAGCGGTGCTGCGAAACATGATAGAGGGACTGGGACGATAGGTTATGGGGTCGCAGTCTTACCCGGTTTCCGCAAAAGAGGGATCGGTTCAATGTTGCTGCTCGCTGCTCTTGATTGGCTGAAGAAATCTGGGGTAAGATTCGTAACGCTGGAAGAGGAAACTTTTGGCTTCGCGAACAAAGACAGCCCTGCCATCATTCTCTACAAGAGCCTCGGAGGAAAAATAATTAGTGATCAGATTTTCTCTCAGGCACGGGTATGAGAAGGATCAGGAGAACGCTTCCTCCGACGATTCCAGTGAAGTAAATGTAGATACACGGTTCAGCTAATACTTGCCAGTCGATACCGGGTCCGGTGGCAACGCCGTTGGGGCCGCAGCCGTATGGAGTCTGATAGGTAACAACGCCGTAGGTCACGGCGGCAAGAACTGCTGTGGAGAGAAGAACTAAGACAATGGTTTCGCGACGGCTGAAGATTCTAGCCACCCCAATCGCGTGCGGCATATTATCTGCGATGATATTTAGGTTCTGAAAAAAAGGTGGAGGAGGGGTTTGTTATGTCTAGGAAATATAGAAGGACCCGGTGAGCGTGACGACGTCTTGCTGGTGCACGCTAGTGGGTACGAACTGGAAGCCGTACCACCAGACGACGGTTTGCTGGTTGTTGGTGTCGGTCCAGATAGCGTGGAAGTTGTTGTTGGAATCAACTGCTAGATCAGTGTAGTCGCCGATAAAGCCCCCTCCAAAGTGGTAGCGTGTATTGATCGGATGGGTCGTTACCGTCCGGGTCATGGATGTTGTCAGGTCGGTGACGACGTAGTCGAGGCGGGCGTTGTTGATGTAGTTATCGAGTTGTAGACAGTTTATTCGTCCGACGGCGGTGGGGCTATCAGGCTGGGCGCACCTTTGCCAGGGGGAGACCACGTCTGCGGCGTAGGCCGACATGTACACGTTGCCTTGCGGGGATATGGCGACCGCGGGGAAGAAGGTGTCTACTCGTCGCGGGGCAGGGGCGTTGAGAGTGGCTCCGCCGATCGGCTGCGTTACTGGATACCCGATCGCTGTGCGCGAACTAGCGTCAATGGCAGGGAAGGCGAGCTGCGGTGTCGTCCAAGTGGCTCCATGGTCACTGGATTCACTCCAGTAGACCGCGGCGTGGCAGCTAGCGTAGACTGTGGCACCGGAGGCACAGGTTAGATCAACGCCGTAGCTGCTGGCTGTGTTGAGGGCTTCCGTTGACCAGGCAGCGTACACGTCACCGTTCGGGGCGACGTCGCCAGCTGGGAAGCTGTTCACCCTGAAAGCTGTGTTGGCTGGCGGGAAGATGTCGACGAGGGATGCGATAGCTAGCGGTTTCGTCCAGGAGACTCCGCCGTCGGTGGATTTGGACATCCAGGTGCTGTCGAATGGACCGAATCTTGTGTCGCCGTCCCAGAGGACGTAGACTGTGCCGTCGGGTCCTACCATTACGTGAGACCCCTGGCTGTAGAGGACGTTAGGCGAGACCAGTTGGGGAGTGCTGAAGGTGTGGCCGCCGTCGGTGGAGAAGGAGAGTGTGATGGGGGATTGTACATAGGCACCGGTCTTGGCACTGAAGATGAACCGTGTCCACGAGACATAGACCCGCCCATAGAAAGGACTGGAGGCATGAGTGTCCACGGCGGTCCAGGGCTTGTCGTTAAGGGTGGATGGAGCGATTGTCTGTCCGATGAAGACAGGCGGTCCCCAGTGAAGGTTGCCTTTGGAGTCGAAGGTCCCCTTGTTCACCGCGACAGTGTTGGGAGCTGTGAGCCGGTCGAAGCCGAGACCTGTGAAGTAGATGTTGCCGCTGTTGTCGAACACGAGGTTGGAGTCTCCTCCCGCGTCATACTGACCACCGACTAGACGTTCTACGCCAGGGATGAGTGTTCCAATGTGCTGTGGATCAGTGGCGACACAACACCATGTCTTGCCGCCGTCGTTAGAGTAGTATGTTCCAGAGTAGCCGTCGCCGAGAGCGCTGCAAGGTGTAGCGCCAACCGTGCACGTCCAGGTTCTGGTGACATAGTCGTTGGACGCGGCGACAATCCGGTTAGGGTTGTTAGGATCTACAGCGATGACTGGTTCGTTCTGGCTCGCGGCAGCCGTGTCCTGGTTAACGGTTACATCTGGGGATTGGACCGTCTGGCCGTCGAGATTGCTGGACAGGACGAATGATGGCGTGATGGGCGTGTTTGGTGTCGGGTTAGTGGCTAGGTCGGCGGTATCAGCTTCTTGGAGGATGAAATTTGACAGGTTGATCTGGAGGCCTTGGTTCTGGGCGGCTTGAACTGCAGCCGCCTTGCCGGCCAACGTGTTGGTGTCATAGGTGGTCTGAGGTGCGGCCGCGGATCTAGGGCCGATTGAGACCATGGCTAGTGAGAGGGCTAGGAGAATAGCTACAGAGATATGCTTCAACATGTGTTTTCCTCCGGACATACATATATTGAGTTAATATGCGTCTAGAGAAGGCTGAAAGAAACCCCGCCGCTTCTCGCAAGGCGCAAGCTCCGCTAGATATTTCAGCAATCCTTTTATCGGTTTACTCCCAGCCTGCTCTTATCTTGAAGATTCTACAGGTTACCACAGGTAGCGTTTCCGCCATCTTTCTGGTTGTGTTAATGGTGAGTTCTGCAAGCGCGGCGCCCCTTCTCAGTGTAGGTAGTAATGCGAATTATCGACTGAACGCGTCAATGCAATCAACTCAGAGCTGCAACGCAACTCCCATTGTCTACAACCAGACCGCGTGCGGCCCGTATCAACCAAGGACACTTGTGACCATATACGACAACGGAACCTGCGTTTCGACATACTCCTGCTATTACAGTCCCTCCTACTACCCCTACTACTACTTCTCCATACAACTTGGGACAACTGTCATGTGGTTCAATTATGGCAGCACAGCTCACACGGTGACCTCTTCCGCAACAAACAAAGTTGGCCTTCAAACCTTTGACTCTGGACCAATAACTCATTTTGGTTCGTTCTCGGTGACCTTCAACACCGCAGGTAACTACACCTACTATGACAGTCTTCATCCACTTCTGCGCGGAAACTTGGTCGTGTCTAGCACTCCCGCGCCAATTCCATCCTCTTTCATGCCCACGATCAGCCTGGAGGGTTCGATAGGCTGGACTGTTAACGGGCTTGACAACAGTGTAGCCGTCCTGAATGTTAGCCACCAGGTGAGCATCATTGCATCGCTGGGTCCCGTCAGCTTTACCCCTGTCACCGAGATCGGGAGTTTCTCTCAGTCAATTAACCTCGCCACTCGCGTCGAATCCGCTGGGACCGCCACGTCAGTGATCCTCGGCATAATCCAGAGGATGCTCGCCTACTATCCGGGATATTACGGCTACTATGGTTACGGTTATTCTCCCGGGCTAGGCCAATTGCTATCATCGCAGAAGGAAGTCTACACGTTCTGGTGGGTAAACGGTCCGCTATCCAATGGCCAACCCGTTGAGACCCTTACCGGATATGCTAGTGTCGTGGGAAGCGAGACTGTTAACCTAGGACCCGGCAATAATCGGAATGCTTGGATTGTAGAATCGGAGCTTTCCCAGTCCCTTTCCACTACTAGTCCGCCTATCCTAGGTTCAGGTGGGTCGAGCGATTCCAGCTTCAAGCTTGACTTGAGGTTCGACTATGACCAGGCGAGCGACCTTCTTCTGAAGTCGAGCGCAGTAGTTTCTGTCAAGTCCGCGCAGACTCAACTGTACAATCCTGGTGATTATCTCTGTGGACCCTCAGGCTGCTTCCCCGTATCTGACCAAGTAACAGTGACCCATCACATGACTGCAACTGTCCCAGTCACGCTCCAGCTAAAGTCGACAAGCCTCGGCCTCTCCAAGAGGGACCCTCCTCCGGCAACAGGAAACGGCCTAGCCTCTCTAGCCTCAACGCTATTCTCGCCAATGGCCCTCTGGATGTACGCTGGCGTAGGAATAGTGGGAGCGGGCGCGGCAGTGACCGCTACCTGGTTGCTTCGAAAACGAGCCGGAACGAGAGCGCCCGTAGCGGAACCGGGACCCCTCCCGGGTCCGAGCCCTACTGTTAACAGCGCCTAGTACGTCTGTCCCATCATTTCTGATATGCGTTAGCGAGGACGATTTGAGAGGCCATCTGTCTCGTCCTCACCGTGTTACTGTAACCGCTGGCGAACGTGGAAATGTTACCAGCCTGCGGGGCTTGACGGCCATAGGTCTCTAGAGGCTCGCTCCACACTGTGAGCAGCGCATGCTCTTAGCATCATTCCTCTGACCGCAGTACTTGCAGTATACTACCTGTCCTACAAGCTCGAGAGCGTTTATCGATTCTTGGGTCAGGTTGCGCAGACTCATCATCTCATCACCCGACCGAGGGTCCAATATTTTGGCGGTGAAGAAGGGAGTCCCGTTAACGATCAAAGTCGGAATTACCTGGAGGAATTGGGAGAACTCTCGTCCCCGAAACAGATCCCTAGGGACCTCTCTGACTATGCGGCGCTGCTTCGCCTCAACCAGTCGGAAGGTTGTCACGTAGTATCGGGTGTCCCTCTGTTTCGTCCCGCGTAGGGCCAAGACTAGACCTGCGAGGAGCACTACCCCGCCGAGGACCGCGAAGAGAAGGTTCGTTGAAGCACACTGAGTGGGTGTTTGGAGGACACCGTTCTTGTTGTAACAGTTGCTGGTCGGATTGAGGAGACCGGCGGCGAGGAAGATGCCTCCGAGGCCGATTGCGGCTGCCGGGAACAGCCGTCCAAGACTTCCCTTACCACAGATAAACTCCACCTGCTCGTGGACTAACAACCCTTCCGGCGGATGAAATCTCCCTGATTGATCTGACACCGTCTCGTCTTCTCTGGATAGGATTAGCGGTCGAACCGATGGTCCGCGGTCTAGGACCGCACGTATTTCCGCATGGCGTAACCCCCGAGCAGATTCGAGCGGAAACGATTCCGCAAGACCTCGCTAAGGTGCGGCCTCCCCGCAGATCCCGCGTTCCTAAGAAGTCTGACAGATCTGAAACTCTTTTTCGAGACTATAGGAGAAATCTAAGCACCGGACTAAACCCGAGCAGCTTCCTCAACGTCGAGTTCGTGGTATGACTCGACAGCTTCTCTAGCGACGAACGCGAGAATGATTCCGGTCGCAAGATAATCAGCCCACCAGAATCCAAGAAAAAATTCTGCGAGAAGTCCACCGAGCAGAGCTGTGGCCATGAAGAGACATGTCACAGACTCTATAGCATCAATCGAGAGGGCGAGCGACCGGGTCTCGCGTCCTATTCGTTTCTTCTGGACGTACAGATAAGGCATCACGATCACTGCTCCAACAGCAATGGCGATTCCGAGCGGCGATCCCTCCGGCTTCAGATCTGAAAGATACGAGTAGACCGCGCCTAGGCCGATGACGGGGATGAGAGCGAAGAGGAGGAGGCTCGTGAATTGTTCCGTTCTCCTGCTGTCGATCACACTGCCAATTCTCGAAGAGTCCCGGCGCAGACCCGCCAAGACCGTGATGCCGGAGATTAGCTCTATCAGACTATCACCACCAAAAGCGAGAAGCGCGAAGCTGCCAGCAATCAATCCGACCCCGATAGATCCCAAGACTTCAATTGTCATCCAGGCTGAGCTGAAGTATTCGATCCTGATCCCGTTTCCGATCCTCGCATGCCTCCAAGATTGATGGATGGTGCTGCAGCAGCATGACGCACAATTGGAACAATTGGCTACTGTTTGGCAGTTTTCACAGGACGTTTCGGCGCAGCCGCAGGCCTGGCATGCTGGAGTGGAATGTGATCCAAAGGCCATCGGAAAGACTTGCATATAACCGCTGCCCTCTACTTATTTCCCTAACGCTAGAAACCAGGACCTGAAAATGGTAACCATAAGCCGGGCTAGCCTGTCAAACCGCGAGGAGATCGAGAAGCTCATCGCAGAGTACCACGCATCTGAAGGAATAACGCCAATCAAAGAGAGAATAGCGTGGCTTTGGCGGTTTACACGTCTTCGGCAGAACTCGGACGAGTCATGACTGTGAACGATTTCTTCGTAAGACCGGACCACCGGCGGAGGGGAATCGGACGAGAGCTGGCGAAACATTTGATTGAAGAATGCGAACGGATGAAGATAGATGAGATCGGGCTCGAAGTACTCCACGGGAACAAAACCGCGGCACGCTTCTGGGAATCGGTGGGCCTACGACAGGCAGATCGTTTTCTCTTCAGAAAGAAGCTGGGTAGGTAGTGATTATTGACCCGCAAAGCCTATTCGCTCCCTTCGCAACTCAAAGTGGTAGATGCGGAAACGATTCTGGGTTCTCGTACTGTCTCTCCTCGTTTTTGCCGCGTCAGCATTAGCCTATTTTCCATTGACCCAACAGCCCTCTAATCGCCATAGCGTCTCCTGGAGAATGCGATTACAGTCCTCAACACGGGTCAAGTGATGCGCGTCTTCCAATCGCACCACTTGGATGTCACACTGTCGTTGAAGAACGGAACTGTCATGACGACAAAGGAACCAACCATCGAGGCCATATTCCATGAGATCCAGAAATGCGGCGACCCATGCCATAACATCGAGAAATGGACAGAATAGAACGACTAGTGAACGCGTCGTCTCCGGTTAGACCCTCCGAGCCTTTGGAGATGGCATGAAGTGGAAGCTGAGCCCCAGCGAGTAATCAGCGGGAAGACCGTTATCGGATTCGTAGGATGGCTCTTGCTTTTAGCGGGAGCCTTCGTCGTCGTATTTGGCTGTAGCAGTCTGACGGGCGGCTCGTGCAGCCCACGTTTGGTCATCAGGTCCTTAGCCGCGACGGGTGCTGGAGCCCTCCTTCTACTAGCTAGATGGGTAATATGGGGAGACGAAGATGGGTCCAGAGGAAAATCCTCTCCTAAATCTAGGCTGAAACAACTGCTGCAGAAAGCTCTTATTTGCGTAATACTCGGGGTCTTCCTGGCAGCATTCCTCGTTTTCGGATTCGTCTAGAATTGTTGGGCTGTTTTCGCTATCTCGGCGAGAGCCCCCTCCAACTGCGAATTCGCGCGTG
>VBBD01000012.1 GCA_005882895.1 Candidatus Bathyarchaeota archaeon
TCGGCTTTGTAATCGGAGGACTGGCCGGGCTTTAACATCCCCGTCGCAGGTTCAGATCTTGTTATATTCACACTATCAGCAAATCGGTTCTTGATACCGGGCGATGGCGCCGACAAGCATGGTGGACACGGTGCAGAAACAGAACGCTAGCCTTGAGGATCGCGTGTTCAAACTCAAGCTACAATGGATGATGGCGAAGGATGAGAATGAGCGGCGCAGGATAAGCGAAGAGATCAGGCGTCTCATCCAGACGACACCTTCAAAATAGCCCGTTAGTTCGCCTCTGCACCATCTCGTGGGACGGGTCGTTACGGACCAGCGAATCGCTGTTAAGCTATCAACCGCTCTGGCGTTCGGCCCGATCGGAATAATCTGGGCATTTCTTCCGATACAGCTGCGCTCCCTTGGGGCCTCGTTCTCACTAATCTCTCTAGTTGCGTTCATTCCGGCGATCGAGACGATTGTCCTCTCCCCAGTCTGGGGAGGGATTCTGGACTCTACGG
Source organism: Candidatus Bathyarchaeota archaeon (assembly GCA_005882895.1). Classification (GTDB taxonomy): domain Archaea; phylum Thermoproteota; class Bathyarchaeia; order 40CM-2-53-6; family 40CM-2-53-6; genus 40CM-2-53-6. The sequence continues at coordinate 504 of VBBD01000012.1, forward strand.
GAAAGGGGACTAGGATTCTCGTTCTCTCGTTCCTTGTGCAAGCTCTTGGATTCTCTCTCTTCCCGTTTCTGAAGGATCCTGCACAGTTCGTGTTCGTGATTGCACTCATGGGACTATTCTCCTCAAGCTTCATTCCCATCTTTGCCGCACTGGCGACCGACAAATCCACCCAGTACGGCCGGGCTATCGGAGAATTCTGGACAGCAGCCTCACTAGGCTATGCATCGGCAACCCTAATCGGCGGAGTACTATTCCAATTCCTTGACCCCATCTATCTTTACGTTCTCGGAGCTCTCTACGGCTACTCAGGAATCCTGGTCATTTCCCTCCTAGCCAAACAAGGGCTTACCATCGCGAAATCCGTGATTCGCGCCGAGGGATATTGGAGTCTTCTCAAGCAGAGAAATATTGGAATTCTCTGCGGCGTATCAATTCTCGCACTCGTTTCATCCTCCTCATTCAACAGTTTCTTCACAATATACTTGGTGGATTCCCTGAGCGGGTCCCGGTTGATGGCGGGACTGGCCGCAACCGCGACAACGCTCCTCGGGGCGATCGCTTTTCGGGTCGTCGGTCCCTTGGACGATAGGATCGGTAGGAAACCTGTGTTCCTCTTGGGCGCTGTGGGATATGCGATCTATTTCGCGACGATCTACTTCGTCACCAACACTGTTGTGGTGACTATTTTGTGGACTCTTCCAATCTATCCATTGATCCAGGCCTCCGCCGCAGCACTGATGTCAGACTACACGACTATCGCTGATAGAGGAAAAGGCCTGGGAATCTTGGAGTCGGCAATTAGTCTCGGGGGCGGCATAGGGCCGTTGATCGGTGGAGTGATTGCGGACGCGACACAACTCCAGTCTGTTATTCTCTTCGCGTTTGCCGCCGCTCTCGGGTCAGCAACACTATCACAACTCTTTCTGCGAGAGCAAACTCAACATCGACAATCCTCTGATTTCCGACAGGCCAACCCAACTCCGATTAAATAACCCGGAATCAATCCCGACCATCGCTGGAGAGCCGAGATGAATCCCGAAGCCCAAGAGAAACGGGGATTCTTCTCCAAGATTCCTCGTAAACTAAAATGGCTAATTGTCGCCCTTGTCTTCAACAATGTCGCGATAGGCTACCTCCTTGTCTACCTCACAGCATTCTTTCCCGAACTAAACATCAGCGCAGGCATCGTAGGACTACTCCTCGGGCTAGAGGGAGCAATGGTTCTCCTCTCAATACCCCTCGGAATACTCTCCGACAGGAAGGGGCGGAAGAAACTGCTCCTGACCGGGACCTCTCTAGTTCCCCTTCCTATCATAATGATAGCCCTAACCGTCAACATCAGCCTCCTTGTTGTAGCCGCAATAGTTCTTGGGATAGCCGAGTCGGCCGCGCTGTCAACTTGGAACGCGATAATCGCTGATCAGACAGGCTTGGAAAACCGGGACGCCTCCTTCTCCCTCTCATTCATCCTTGGCAATGGAGGCGTAGCGTTCGGGTTCCTACTGCCAACATTCATCCCAGCCATCCAATCTTTGACTGGACTGAACTCGATCACCGTCCATCAGGACCTCCTAGTGCTCCTAGGACTAATCTCAGCTATCACGCCGGTCTGGCTGTTTCGCATCCTCAGAGGCTACAAGGAAACTCCAAACCCGTCAAAGCTGATCAGAGGCAAGAATTTCCCGACACTCCTAAAATTCTCCGGGATAAACAGCCTTATCGGACTCGGAGCAGGATTCATAATTCCTCTAATACCAACCTGGCTCTTCCTCAAGTTCGGAACGCCCGACACTTTTAGTGGGCCTTTACTCTCGCTGTCAAATCTCACAATTGCTCTGGCTGCGATCACTAGTCCCCGGCTATCAAGCAGGTTCGGCCTGCTCAAAGCAATAGTCGCGACGCAAGGGTTCTCGACAGTGTTTATGCTAAGCCTCGCGTTCGTCCCGGACGTTAGACTGGCCGGAGGACTCTACATCATTCGCGCAGCTTTGATGAATATGTCAGTACCCTTGCAGGACTCCTATCTGATGGGCATCATGTCCCAGGAAGAGAGGGGTCTGGCGAGCTCCATCAACACAGTCGTCTGGAGAATTCCCAACAGCATAACCACAGTGATAGGAGGCTTGATCCTGGCAACAGGAAGATTCGACATTCCCTTCTATTTAGCCGCGGTATTCTACGTGATCTCCATCTCATTGTTCTATACGCAGTTCAAGAATATTCGACCTCAGAGTTAGGTGAAATTTCGCTCAGCATCTTTTTAGCCACCGCGACACTCATTCAGAGCAGAGGTCAGTATTACGTCCCAAACCCACGCTCCAAGCGCCACGATATCACCGAGAGAGGTTCTGAAGAAATACGATGTAATTGCCGTGGTGGGCGCTTCGAAGAGCCCTGAGAAAGAAGCCTATACTGTACCCGCGTACATGAAAGAACACGGCTACACGATCATCCCGGTAAACCCGACTGCTGATCAGATTCTAGGCGAGACAGCCTACAAGAGCCTCATGGACCTGCCTCCAGACCTGGCGAAAAAAGTGGATATCGTGGATGCATTCCGTCCCAGCGAAGAACTTCCGCAGGTTGCACAACAAGTCATAGAAATGCGGAAAAAGTATGGCAGACCGTTCGCGTTCTGGGCCCAGCTCGGACTCGAAAACGAGGAAGCGAAGAAAATGCTGTCAGCGAACAAGATTCCCTACGTGATGAACGCCTGCCTCAGAGTCGTCCACAAGCTCCTGTAGCTGTCCCCCCGCGACTTCGGGACCAGGATTCAGTCTTCGGTGAATCATATCGTCCCACTAGGCCTGGTCCATCCGAAGATTCTATTCACGTTATGTGATGCTATTGAGTATGAAAAACGGTGCTAGGGAGTGACAGAAGATGGACGAGACGCTGATACTCAACCTTGTAGGAACTTTCGCATTCGGCTTGAGCGGTGGAATACTTGCAGTCAGGAAGAAAATGGACCTATTCGGAGTCCTAGTGATATCAGTGGCAACCGGGCTTGGCGGTGGAATAATGCGCGACCTAATCCTCGGGCACACTCCCCCGATGACGCTGGTTGACTGGCGCTATTTGGCCGCTGCCGGGGTCGCGGGACTCCTGGTCTTCTTGGATTTCCGCCAAATCGTCCGATGGAGCCGGTTCGTCACAGCTTTCGACGCGGCGGGACTAGCTATTTTCACCGTTACGGGTACCACAATAGCTCTCTCGGCTGGGCTTAGCCCAGTGCCAGCCTCATTGCTGGGAATGCTTACAGGTATCGGCGGGGGAGCTCTAAGGGACATTCTGGCAGCGGAAGTGCCGCTGGTGCTGAGGAGCGAGATATACGCAGTCGCTTCCTTACTCGGAGCAATCATAATCGCTGTGGCCAACCAAGCACAAACTCTGGGACTTCCCGCTGAGATTCTCGCCGCTGCAGCCACTTTCGCTCTTCGAATGGTCAGCGTTTGGAGAGGCTGGAAGATTCCAATAGCCCACCCGGGAACACGATAGGCTTTTTCTTGATCTAGATCATTTCGATGTTATCGGGGGAGACGCCTAGCGTTGCGAGTTCGTTCTTGGCTTGGTCTCGGTGGTCTCCGTGGAGGATGATGCGACCGTTTTCTAGGTCGCCGCTGGTTCCAAGACTCTGCTTCAATTTGTGGGCTAGTCCGGGCAAGTCGATGCTATCCCGGATAAGATCGTGGGGCTGGACAACGGTCACAAGCCTTCCGGAATGATGCGTCTCCAGCCGGACGATAAAATGGGCGGATTCCCGATCAAGATGCTTCAGTATGTCGCGGAACTCGAGATCTTCACTTTCTGTTGACAAAGGACGACTTCGCTACCTAGGGAGGGACGACGAGTCTCTTCTACCTTATCTCCGGGCACTGGTCGGCAATGATAAGACCGCGAATGGCTAGTGTTCGGAGAGGTTGGAGATTCCCAACCAGCAACCAGAGAACATGATAGGGACGAGAATTGTCCCGGTTTCCTCGTGGACCAAGTCGTCGGTGTCCTGTGAGGCTCGGGTTTGTTTTGCTAACCTTCCTTGTGCTCTTCGACGCGCTTATCAGACCATTCATGTCCGCAATGGGTGCACTTGTAGTTGTACTGAAATTCCTCCACGTCGACGACCACTGGAACTCCCGGGCCACGTACATAACCACCCCTACTACCAACCGGACCACCCGTCCCGCCCAGTTGTCTTCGGCGTTCCTGTCTTTCCATATGAACAAGTTGCTTGCCCTCAACCTTTACATGAAATCTGCGTCCACATCCCGGGCAGAATCTGAAAAACTCCGTTTCAAGTCCACCGTGAGTGTTGATCCCACGCGAATCCGGCCTGTTGGGGCAGGGAGTCAAGATGAGGAATGGGGCACGAGATGATGAGTCTACGACTTTTTCTCAGATCGCATCCCAAGACGGACATTTGTTCAAAGTTGCAACAATCTATTCATTTCTTGTGTTTGGAATCTATTAAGACTATCTTGCGGGGGATCCGCCTAGTTGTCGGACGTGGTTGAGAATGCTAGGTTTGCTAGTCGTTTGAAAGTGTTCAATCTCGTAGCCCGAGGAGGGTTCGGACTCCGAAGCCGTACCAGAATTCAATAGTTGTGATTCGGAACTCTTTCGGCCGAATCTAGCCGAGGCACAGGAGAACAAAGCTCAACTCTCCTCCTGATCTCCTCCATGGGATGGAACGGTTAATTGCGAACAGTCTCAGCCTACCCTGACGATGTTGGGCGGCCTCGCGTCTTGAACCAAACTTCTGATGATGACCCCTGGTTGGGGACACTGGAACGCTTCCCGACGGTCTACCATGCTCGCGCATCATGGCTTTACGATATCAACACTGAGAGTTTGCAGAAGGCGATCTTCGCAGGCCTCAGATCACTTGCTCAAGAGAAAAAACCTCTAGAAATCACGGTCGCGGATATTCCCGGGTACCAGCCGGGAGGAGTCGTGTTCAGGTTCGGAGTCGGTAACAAGGACGGGTTCGACATTCTCGACGCCAAGGAAGTGGAGAGAGTGATTCGTCGGATAGAGGAGAAAGGAACGTTCAGAACCCTGGATCTAGTCTTTCATCTTCACTACTCTCTGGATGATGGTAAGAGACACAAGGTCCACCAAGACCAGTACCTGGCAAGACTGACCTTCCAACCTGGACGGGTAGAACTCCTGCTCCACCATCTGAAGGGAGTCAGAAGGCTCGCCCCTGACGAGCTAGTCCGCATCCTGCTCTCAGCGACCAACCGCGAATTGGGTCAAAACAAGTATCCGGAGTTGGAACTGGAAAGCCTAAGCAGCACTTAGTTGACTACGGGTAGGAATCGGTCTTCGCTGACTGATGAGCTGAGGTTGCCGAATATCGGAAGTTGGTAGCTGCAGTTTGTGCATCTGTTCTTTTCATCTAGGTTCCATCCAGTAATGTCGAATCCGTATCTTTTGATCGCGATGTTCTTGCATTCTGGACAGTAGGTATGTTCCCACGGATGCCCGGTAACATTCCCGACGTAGACGTATCGCAGTCCCTCTTCTCTCGCTACTCTGCAGTGCTCTTCTAGAGTTTTCACTGGAGTACTCGGTAGGTGCATGAGCTTGTAGTCGGGATGGAATCTGAGGAAGTGGACTGGCACGTCGGGTCCAAGGTTGTCATAGAGCCAGCGGCTCAATTTGCGTGCCTCATCTAGATTATCCCCAATCTCGGGGACGACAAGGTCCGTGATCTCGATGTGCGTCTTACCTCTGTCTCTGATCTCTTGTATCGTCTGAAAGATTGGTTGCGCATCCGGTATTCCGATATACTTTCTGACAAAGTTCGTTTCCCCACTGCCTTTGAAATCAACCGTTATGCAGTCGAGAAAATCATCCATCATCGCAACAGTATCCGGAGTATCGAACCCATTCGAGACGAATATGTTGATGAGTCCATTCCTACGCGCCTCGACTCCGATGTCGTGGGCGAACTCCATGAATATGGTCGGTTGGTTGTACGTGTACGCAATCCCCTGACAACCATGGCTCAGCGCCAGGCTTACCACGTCAGGAGGCATTAGATCGGTTCCTTCCACCTTCCTTCTCTGACTGATGTCAAAGTTCTGGCAATAAGAGCAAAGCCAGTTACAACCAGTCGTAGCGATGGAGAATATTTTCGACCCCGGCATATAGTGGACAACCGGCTTCTTCTCGATCGGGTCAATATGTCCAGTGATCACTTTTCCATAGACTAGGAGTTGGAGTTTTCCGCCGATGTTCTGTCGCACCCCGCATAGACCCACTTTTCCCTCGGGAATGTTGCAGTATCGAGCGCATGCTGTGCATCTGACCCTTGAATCGGCCAGTGTCTGGTAGAGGAGTGCTTCCTTGATCGTTGATTTCACCATGATCGGCGGGAAACGGATTTGAACCCGCCTTTGCTATAGGTAGATTGACCGGTTCGGCTTGAAATTGCTTTCCTTACCCTGTAGGCGATAGGTTTGCAGGAGACGCTCTACAGGCCAGCACGGAGCGAACAGAGCCACGAGGTATCGTGTGAGATCTGCAAAGGAAACCGGCTAGTTTGCGTTCAGAACTCTTCCCGGTGTCCAGTCTTCCTCAGGGCGAAGAGTTTGGTTGACATCGAGAAGATGGTGGGGAAGACCGAGTTTTTCGGACCTTCTCCTCCAGGCGTCTTCCTGGGCAGCTATGGCTATCCGAACCTTCTCGCAGGTCCTCTCGTCCCTGTGTTGCAGGAGCCGGACCCGTCCTTGCTCGATTCGCCGGACCGGTGGCTTGACAAGTCGATAGACGAGCTGATACGATACAGGTTCGGCTTGGTTCGGGGAAAGTCCACGGTAAGGGTCCAGGACGCCCGTAACCCGGACAAGACATTGTCACTTGTCCAGGAGATTGTGATGTCAGAGACCCCAACTGACACCGAGCTGGTCTTGAAGAAGAAACCGTACGTGAAAATCAACCTTCTAACGAGAAGCTCGCCTCACGGACCGTCAGGAGTTGTAGAACGGCTCAGCCTTGCCAGCAACCCAGATGTCCCGCGACAAATCGACAAGGTCGTATCCGACACCGACCTCTCCGCCAATGAGGGGGCTCAATCTCTCTACCAGAACGGAATATCACAGCAACACATTGTCAGAATGTTCTCCATCGGACTTTTGGGAGCTAGCAGAACGCGAAGGCTGGTCCCGACGGAATGGAGCATCACAGCGATTGATGATATTCTAGCGAGAGACCTTCGAGGAAAAGTACTGGATCATCCTCGCCTAGATGAGTTCCGCTTGTTCAGCGCCCACGCTGTCGGCAACAACGTACACGTCCTTCTACTTCCGACAAGCTGGATGTTTGAAGCCCTGGAAGGCTGGTTGACAGGGCCAAGACCAGAGGTTTTCGGCGATTATGAACTCAACAAGGGAAGGAAAGACTATCCCACAAACATTGCAGGCGCTTATCACGCTTCACGCCTCCCTGTCTTGGAATATCTCGACCGAAATCGGAGACAAGCCGGGGCAATCGTCTTCCTTGAGGTGACGAAGGAATGGGTCCCACTCGGAGTTTGGAGATTCCGGGAACTCGCGAGGAGAGCGCTTACGGGAGACCCGTCCCTGTTCAGGAGTCTTGAGGAGGCTCTCTCGGAAGCATGGAAGCGATTGCTCATTCCCTCCAGAAATTGGTCGGAGGCGAGTCGTTTGCTAGGCTACTACAAAGCACAGAAACAACTGTCCCACTGGACGTGACTTTTCGACCTCAATGAGTTTCTTCGGAACAACAGGGTCGCGCTAGTAATTTCGCAGAATTGACAGAGATGATCCTAAGACCAGTAATGGACCAAGAGTCAGAACAAACGCTCCAACTACCGCTTGACCTAGGCCGAATAGAGTGTAAGCTCCGCTGGAGAAGAACGTCTCAACGCCCGGTATGTAGAGACCTGAGACACCAATCAAGAAGTAGAGAGCAGGCGATGCCACTTCTTCTCAGTGACGCCCAGCGCAGCGACTAAGATCGTCAGCCCCGTGGAGTATCCCCCGATAGCAGTCGTGAGTCTCCAGGCTGCCGCCAACTGGTCAGCTTGGGTTTGGCATGGAGAGGGAACCAGGCAAGCATGCCTGGACGAGTACCCGGTAGACGCCAAGGAAGAGAAAGTGATGATTGGGATCGCGAACATCAACAAGCCCCCGAGCAACGCAAGTTTGAACTGCGCAGTCAGCAGAGTTTTCTTGACAGGCCCCTGTTGAGGGAGTGTCGTGAACAGTCTTTGGCGAACTCCGTTCGCTACGACAAGCCAGTAGCTGAGGAGTGTGTAAAATGCCATATCTATTTCGAAGTTGGCCCAGTCATAGCTCACAGGATAACAAGCCCCGAGACCAGCTGCATGGCAACCACCAAGTTTCCACGCGTAGGGAAAATTAGAGAACAGGGTAAGCTCAAACCCTACGAGAACAAGCAGCGGTAGCAACATGAGCATTCTTAGGAGAATAATTGATCTCATTGGGTCCCGACGACGTGTGAGCTCCGGTCCGGGACAATAGTTGGATTGAACCAATGTTTTCCAAACGAGGTTACGTGGAAGGAAGATCTCGATTAAGGCAGACGGGCTGATGTGGTAAGCTACTATAAGCAACAGTCGTTTCTGGATCGGTAAGTAGGCTCGAAGGGCTTGATGAAAGGATACACGCGAACAGGCGATAGGGGTGAGACTGGTCTCTATGGCGGGACCCGGGTAGGAAAAGAGAACCCCAGAGTAGAAGCGTACGGGGCGGTTGATGAACTCAACTCGCAGCTAGGATTGGCCCGGGCGATTGCGAAGGATGCGAAGACTAAGAAGATTCTGAAAGGCGTTCAGGAGGATCTCTTCACATTGGGCGGGGATCTTGCTTCAGAGCTTGTCAGCGCCAACGTGCCGCGAATTGGCAAATCCCATGTTGATAATTTGGAGAAGACGATTGATTCGATTCACAGCGGGCTGAAGCCTCTGCGAAGATTCATCCTTCCGACAGGAGGCGTTGCCGGGGCCCAGCTTCACGTCGCCAGAGCGGTCTGTCGGAGAGCTGAGAGACGCGTTGCAGCATTGGCCAAGATAGAGGCGATTAATCCGGAGGCGATTCCATACGTGAACCGCTTGTCAAGCCTCCTTTTCGATCTTGCCAGGTTGGCGAACCAGCGAGAAGAGGTCAAGGAGGAGGAATGGACCCATGAATGAAGGCTGCATCTTCTGCGAAATAGTCTCGAAAGAAGCAGGAGCCGTAATCGTTTTCGAGGATGAGCACTCGCTCGCATTCCTTGACATCCATCCTCTGAACCCTGGACATACACTGGTGGTCCCGAAGAAACACTATCCAAGTATGGCTGAGATGTCGCCCCTAGAAGTGGGGAGGGTTTTCGTTTCCGTGGCCAAGGTCATGAAAGGGGTCATGAGGGCCTCGAAGGCTGACGGAATCAATATTGGTCAGTCGAACGGTCGAGCCGCGTCCCAAGAGGTCTTCCATATGCACGTCCACGTTATTCCACGCTACATTCACGAGCTGCCCGAAGGTTTCCCTGAACGAAAAACCGCGAGCACCGCTGATCTAGAACAGATAAGCAGGAAGATCAAAGCTGCAATCGAGCCCTAGACCGAAAGAACGGTCCGAACTTGGAGTTTGGAGCCTCAAGCCTAGGAACAAATCCATGTTAGAACCGGGCCTAGTTTCTCCTCTCAACGTCACTTTAGCCTGAGTCGAGGAAATGTGGATACACGGTTCCTTCTTTTTGGCCTTCTCGCAAATCTCGTAGAAATAGGATTGGTGCTTTGGGGACTTGCAGCTCAGGACATATTAGTCCTTCTGACGACAGTGATTATCGCTAGCATTATTCTCACTGTGATTGGACTTCTAAGGAAAGGGTTCGTCAGCGCCGACGCCGCTGGCCTCATGATATTTGGAAACTCTCCCATCTGGGTGTTTGGGTCCTTGTATTTGACCTGGTCCATTGTAGGCTACTACGAAGAACTTTCCCGTTGTCAAGAATACTCCGTTGGTATTACCAGCGCTTTATACGATTGTCAATCGGCACAGTATGATCTGTATTTGCTCTGGCTATTTGTTGCAAGCCTGACAATAGCCGCGGTGGTCACCTTTGTCTTACTTTTCCGCCTTAGAAAACTATCAATGCAGAACTAAACTTGAAAAGGGCAGTCAATTCGGACTCAGATCGTTATGCGGTGTAGCCGAATAACACCAACTTGTTTTGACAGCAAACGGAACGATTCGGGCATCTAGCCATAAGGTGCCTTAACGTCGGGGTGCCGAACCGGGGTCTTGACTGATTTCAGTACTTGCTCGGAAATCTTGAACCTGACGAGTGGCTGACTTGTATTCACAAGATACACTGGGTCGCCATCGCCTTGATACTTGTCTATTCTAGACACGTTAGACAATTCGAGCCTTGCCTTCAGGACAGTTCCGTCGGTAAGATGATACTCGTTCCACTTCTCCTCGCCCATCCGATCAAAGTCAAGGCTTGCGACGACCTTGTAGCTTGACGGGTCTCCCAGGTTGAGCTGAGTTGTCGAGGGCTGGCCTCTGAGGTTCGGAGCGCCATGAGTTGCAATGATGTTCTGGGCGTTCATGTTGTAGGCGGGTTGTCCTTGCTCATTCAGTCCCCTGACAACTTTGATGACAACAAGCTTCACGAAGAGCTTGGTCTGATCCTCCAGCTTGTACTTGACCCATGGCTCAGAAATTACCGTGAACTCCATCGGTGTCATACTCGTGAGGTCTACTGTTGACTGAGGCTGCTTCTGGCTGGAACCGGATTCAGACGACATTGTCAACCTATACTCAACGTAGCTTTCCTATGAACATTTACGAGAAGACAAGTGGAAAACCGACCTCATAGGGTGATAGTGACACGACTCATGAGATTGGAAAAAGAAAAAGGTTGACCCTGGCTTTTTTGGCCAGAGCCTAGTTTTTGTTTGTCTATTCTTCTGCTTCTGTTGGTGTTACCGTCAGCTGCGTGAGTTTCTCTCCGCGAAGAACCGATATGTTGACGTGCCTTCCGATGGCTTTGTCGTCTAATAGTCCGCGAAGGTCGATGAGGCTCTCAACCGGTTTCCCGTCCAGCTTCACGATGACATCGCCTATTGCTAGGCCTGCTTTCTTCGCAGCGCTGTCCTGGTCTACGCCGTAGACGATCAGTCCAGCGTCCTGGCCGATACCGGCTTGCTCGGATAGATTGTCGGGGAGGTTGATGCTGTCTGCGGTTATGCCCATGTATGCTCGCTTGATTTTTCCGTCGTGCATTAGCTTGTCGATGACGCCTTTGACGGTGTTGACTGGTACTGAGATTCCGCGGTTATTGGCGTACGCAGCGTTGATCCCGATCACTCGACCCCTAGCGTCGACCAATGGTCCGCCGGAGTATCCTGGGTTGAGACGGGCGTCTGTGACGACGACCTTGTCCATTGTGCTTCCCCACCATCCGCGTACGCTGTAGGCTGGGTTTGTCACGATTCCTGATGTAGCACTTGGTTGTCTGCCGAATGGATTGCTGACTGCGAGGACGAACTGTCCGACTTTGAGGTTGTCGGAGTTTCCTGGTTCGACTGGTGTGAGGTTGTTCGAGTCTATCTTCAAGAGTGCAATGTCAGAGTATGGGTCTCGTCCCACAACTTTTGCTGTGTGTTTTGTTCCGTCGCTGAAGCCTACTTCGACTTCGCGCATGTCGCCGATGACGTGGTTGCTTGTGACGATGTGTCCGTCTTTGCTCCAGACGGTTCCTGTTCCGCCTCTCCATCTTCCGGCTCCTACCCGGACAACGGATTGAGAGACTCTCTCTGTAACGTCGACTATTGCGTCGGAGATTGATTCAAGTATCGCTGACGAATTTGTTTGTTTACTCATTTTTTCACCTTACCCATGTAGGGTGGGTGGAGCTATTTGTTGACCGAGGAGCCCGGAGCCGGGTCACAAGCTAGGCGAAAGACATGTCCGGAAAGAATGCGACCGGTGTCAAGAGGTTTCGGCCACGCCTGGGTCCGCCATAGAGTTGTGAAATGTGGCCCATGAGCTGGTGTGACGCTTTCACTGCTTGGCTGACGTCTTTTTCTTCTCCGACCTTGGCGTCGATACTGAGGTAGTTCTCGGTGAACTTTGCATCGATTTGGATGTTCTCCTCCGTTATCCATTTGAGAACCAAGCCCTCGTCAGTCTGCGAATAACCCAGCCAGCGAAGGCTTCCGAACCATCGACCCTTGAGACCGGCGATTATTCTCTGGACGTCGATATCACGTGGCAGGAGTGATTGGACGATTGGGATTCGTGGTTGGGTTGAACCTAGGGGACGAGCGACCTGTTGGCTGCCCCTGTTGGTCAGTCGATATCCTTCGGAGACTTTCTCCAGGAGGCCTTCATCTTCTAGTCTGTCGAGAACCCTAGACAACATTTCCTGGTGCACCCCGAGCAAACGCTTCAGTCCATCGAAGGCGAAGACCGTCAAGCCTTCATCCTGAATTGCATGGAGAATGTTGCTGTCCCTCGGTGTGAGGTCGATGTCTTCAGAATGCTCAAGCTCTGAGAATCGGCCGAGGTTCTCTTCCGTGGTGACCATCAATGGTTCTAGCTGCTTGGCTTGATTATAAACCTGGTAGTAGACGGCTACCAAGTAGGTTGCTCCAAGCGTATCAAGTAAGCCCGACTTGACCGGTGAAAAGCGGGGCGCATAAATATCCGCGAATCCCACGCTGTTCGTAACATGTCTCCGAGGAGTATGACACCGCCGAAAGACGATGCTGAGTATTTCGAACGATTAACCAAATCGGTCTTTACAGCAGGCCTCAACTGGAGTGTGGTCGAGAACAAGTGGCCTCATTTCCAGAAAGCTTTCGGCCAATTCTCCCTTCCAAAAGTCGCGAAGTTCAACGAGAAAGACATCAAGACCTTGATGGGCAATACAGGAATCGTCCGTAACGAGAAGAAAATAAGAGCCACCATCCATAACGCGGGCGAGTTCCTGAAACTGCGGCAAGAGTTCGGTTCAGTCAAGAAGTACATCGACTCGTATGGCAAAGACGAGGAGCGATTGCAGATCAACGTTCAGGATAGATTCCAGCATGTCGGCCCTTCGACCGCTAGAACATTTCTCTGGTCGTCCGGATGCCAACTCACTCCAAATAAGGAAGAGAAGAAGTGGATGGCTGGCCACAAGTAGGCTTCCACTGACAAAGGATTCTTGCGAGCTGGACCCTTGTTTCCATCCTCTACAGTATTGACTAGTACCCCTCATACTTCACGGTAAGCCCAGTCCCCCACAGGACCTCCCGAGAGGCGCAAGAGAATGGACAACAAGAGTGGCTCCTTCACTAGTCGTGACCTCGCCCTTGTAGCAGGAATGTCCGCCTTGTACCTTGGGTACAGTTACGTCTCCGGCGTGACGCTCGGACACACGATCAGAGAGATAGACCTGTTCTTCTTGATATCCGCGGTTTCACGATACTGGTTTCTCTGACTCGCAAACATTGGACCGCAACCATTCTAGGAACTGTCACCGGTCTAATCCTTGTCACAACACCAGGAGCCCCGCTGGCGGTGACTCTCGCCCTGATTCCTAACGGGATAGTCTTCGACCTAACTTTGCGCCCAGGGGATCACATCTTCGACAACTTATCGAGGGAACGTTTCATCGTGGCCGGAGCCCTAGGCAATCTGGCAATGGCAGTGTTCGGTCTAGCAATGCTTCAGGCGTTTGGATTTTTCCATGGCTTCGGAGTTTCAACCCTCATAGTCATCTGGGTTACCGCTCTTGTCGGTGACACTCTCGTAGGAGCCTTGGGAGCCTTGTTTGGGACGGCGGTCGTGAGGCGTCTAGGGGAGCGTGTAAGGTCCCCACTAGTTCGCTGAGTCCCAACAATAAGATTTTGCGGAATACGACTCAATGGGCAGTAAACCAGTTACTGTGCGAGCACCAAGCTCTCGAACAGTAATCCCTTTGACAGGTTGGCGAGGTTCACAACCGACTTTCCGTCTTCCTTGGCGAGTTGTTGTCTTGCTGGTGGCTCTTTCAAGTAAATCGGGCTTCGCTCGCTGATCCGTTCCTCGTAAATTGGCACTGTCTCGTTCTGGTAGAAGACGCCTATCGGGATCTTGTCTCCCCATTCTCTCGATTTCTCTATGACCTGGAGAAGGTTCTTGTCAACCTCGTCCTCGCTCATGTCCGCTGTTATTCTGCCGTTGTAACCTGTGCTCTCGAGATCGTAGGTTCGTGGCATCGGTCTCTTTGTCGCTGGGTCAATACGATCCTCTCCGCCATACCATTCTTTCGTGTTGATGTCGTTGTATGTTGGACATGGTTGCAGCGCGTCTATCAGGGCGAAGCCTTTGTGGGCGACGGCCTTCTTGATCATCTCCTTGAGATGTCTAGTATTGTACGCATAACTGCGGGCGATGAAGGTGAAGCCTGAGGCGAGGGCGAGCATTATAGGGTTGATGCTGGAATTGATGTTCGGCTCAGGCAACGATTTCGTCTGCATTCCCAAATGCAACGTAGGTGAAGCTTGCCCCTTGGTCAAACCGTAGACGCCGTTGTCGTGGATAATGTAGGCCATGTCGATATTCCGCCTTCCTGCATGAACGAAGTGTCCTACTCCTATTCCCAGTCCGTCGCCGTCTCCTCCAACCGCGATCACTTCTAGATCGGGGTTCGCGAGTTTGGCGCCTTGCGCATACCCCAAGACCCTACCGTGCAGCGTGTGGATTCCGAAGGCGTTGGTGAAATGGACAAGCTTGCTGGAGCAACCGATTCCGGAAAACAGTGCAACCTTGTTAATGTCCACCGGCATCTCGGTGAGAGCCATTTTCAAGGAAGCTTCGATGCCGAAGTCTCCGCATCCTGGACACCAGTCGTTATGGACCTCAGTCTTCAGATCAGTGAGCTTAAGCGCCATGAGTTAGTACGACTCTCCTATTTTGTGCAGGATTTGATATTACTTGTTTAACTGATTGGTAGATCTCGTCCTGTGACATCGGTCTGCCATTGAATTTGACAATCTTGTTCTTGACATCTATCATCGTCTTTTCCGCTATCACGGCTGCCATCTGACCTGAATAGTTCTGTTCGATTCCGACAACGAGCTTGGCCCCGGCAAGCTTCTGCTTGACGGTCTCTGTTGGGAAGGGACTTACGAGCCTTATCTGGAGAAATTCCACTCCAATACCGTCTCTCTCCAATAGCTTCATCGCGTCCAGAATCGGTCCCTTCGTCGATCCCCAGCTTACGATTGTAACATCGGCTTGCTTCTTTGATGAACGGAAGAAGTTGAACTTCTCATCCTCAGGAATCTCCTTCGCCGACGTTTCCAGCTTCGTCATCCTCTTCGTCATCATTTTCACTCTGTTGTCCGGGTCTTCCTCGATATGTCCCATCTCGTCATGCTCGTCTCCGGTGTTCCAGAACCGGTAGCCAGGCATTCCGAGAACTGCCCTCGGCGAGACCCCGTCCTCAGTGAAAGCAAATCTTCTGTACGGCTCCCCATTACCATTTCCTTGATGGTCGCCCTGGATCAGCTTTCCCCTTTGGATTGGGACAAGATCGGCCTTTGGTGGCGAAATGGTCATGCTGTTGTTCGCTAGTCCCTTATCGATTAGGTGTATGCTGGGCATCTGGAATCGTTCTGCATAGTTGAAAATTCTGATAGCGTCGTAGAAGCTTTCCTCCATGTCCCCTGAGCATAGTACGATTCTCGGAAACTCTCCGTGGGCGGCGCTGAGGATGAACTTCAGATCTCCCTGCTCATGCCTCGTCGGTTGTCCCGTCGCTGGACCGCCTCTCTGGTAATGGGTGATGACGAGCGGAACCTCGTTCATTCCCGCCCATCCCAATCCCTCGACCATCAGGGAAAAGCCGGGACCCGACGTGGAGGTTGCGGCTCTCGCTCCTGTCAACGCAGCCCCAGTCGCCATAGTTATGGCCGCGATCTCATCCTCCGTCTGTGTCACAAGAATCGAGCCCTTTTGGCTCAGATTGTTACCTGCAGAGATATCGAAGTTTCCGTGCGACTCTAGGAACTCGCTCTCGTCAGCAGCAGGGGTTATAGGGTAATAGGTCTGGACCCTGCAACCGCCCACCAGCTTACCAAGTGCAACTGCTTCGACACCCATTAGCAACAACCTCGGTTGGTTCTGAATAGGTTGGAGTTGGAATGGAAAAGGTTGTTTCAACTGCGTCTTGGCCGCGTCGTAGGCGAGCTTTGCGCCTATCTCGTTCATGTCGACGACCTTCTTCTTGCTGGCGAACGCTCTCTCTATCGACTGGTTGAGGTAGGTCTCGTCGAAACCGAGGATTGCGAAGGAGGCTGAGACTGAGAGGACGTTGACGATTCTTGAGAGCTTGCTCAGCTGGTGCTCTCCAATCTGGGCCGCCGTCTTCGCAATAATGTCATTGTATTGAATTGGGAAGAGGTTGACGCCTCTTTTCCTCGCTTCGTCGAGTATTCCAGTAACGGTTCCGGGCAGACCCTGCTTTGCCAGTCTAGCCTTGATCCTCAAAACGACCGGAGTCTCGATCGTATCGACCCTGTCTATCTCGATATTCGCAAATGTTGGATCGTAGAGTATTCCTCCGCCAGAGGTTACTTCGTCAGCATGACGGATAAGGGTCTCTGCATCGAAGGTGGCCAAGACGTCCACGTTGTTTACATGGGATCTAATCTTGTCGCCGTTTACCCTGACTTCGAAGTAGCTATGCGGCCCTTTGATGCTCGAGTAGTATTCTCGGAGCCCGAAGGTCCAGAGCCCACCCAGAACGCACGCTCCAGCGAAAATGTTGGCGGAAGAATCTACTCCGCTGCCCTGCGGGCCGCCTGTCATCCAAGACAGATCGTTGACCTTGACAATCGCGCGACTCACCGTTTTAGCCTCCCGTAGCCTTGTCGTGGCCGATTGCGCAGTCACATCGTTCATTCTCGGCGCAGTAGGGACACGCACACTGACAGCTGTCCATTTCATAGTTGCAGTTTGGGCAAGCATACACGTCGCTTTCAGCGGTCAGAACAATCCCCCCGCTCACAATCGTTAAGAACGGTGGTTTGACATAAGGCTTCACCCGGGCAATTCTTGATCTATAATCCTAGTCCAATGCATTCTTACTACTTGAATAAGATTAATGAACGCCGAAATCGACGAAGCTGAGGAAGAATATGAATCGGAAAAAACAATGGATAGGCGCATCAATTCTACTCGCAACATTCCTCATCGCCATTCCGGTACTAACCCCTAGAGCCATCGCCGGCCCAGTTACCAAGACATGTCTTGGGTGTGGGATCACGATTCTTTCGCCAGGGTCAAACGGTGCACTCAACAACCAATCGACAGTCGGTCCAACGTTCCTCGTCTCCTTCGCTGTCAAGAACTTCACCCTCGTTCAACCGGGCACCCACAACGATGTTAACATCACCAACTCCCAAGGCATACAAGAAGGCCACATTCACGTCTTCGTCGACGGCAACTACTACGAGATTTGGACAAGCTCGAACGGAATACCGCTTACTCTCAACAGCGGCTCTCACACGATCAAGCTTCAACTCGTCAGCGACTTCCACCTACCCTTCAGCCCCGACATCACTGGCTCTACAACTGTAACTGTGGGCAACGGAGCAGACACAATACAATCGACAGCAATGAACGCACAGAACTATAGCCTAGGCGCGCTAATAGTCTCAGTAATCGCACTGATCTTAGTGGCCTATGTTGCGTTCAAGCCCAAGCCAAAAACTGCATAGACGCAGCCCCAACAAAGGGGCACCTCCCCTTTTTCTCAAGACTTTCACATTATTGACACTCGTGATCGTAATTAGTCCACTAATTCAGACTGAATCTATCAAGGCCAGCGTTCCAGGGCAAGCAAATGTTAGCATAATCGACAATGCATTCCTCTCCAAACATATCAATGTCACAACGGGCACCACTGTGATCTGGACCTATGCAAGCAACTGGAGCAGCCTACACACAGTCACCTCGGTAGGGAATACCACCCAAGACGGAAGCCCTTTGTTAAACAGTGGGACACTCCACCCAGGCCAAAGTTACAGCTATACCTTCTACCGACCCGGCCTCTATACGTACCAGTGCTCCTACCATTTCACAACTCCTGCAATGAGTAACGCTTGGGTCAACGTAACTGGAGCCCCAGTTACGCCTCCTCCTACGCAGAATCCTCCGCCCGACCACACCCTCATCACAATTATTGCAATAACAGTAGCCGCAGTGATTGTAGCAATGCTTGCCCTGTTTGTCAGGAAGAAAAAACGATGGGCTTCGGTTGCTCCAACTTCACCGATAAACGCAAAGCCGTAGAAAATAGACCAATCAACCGCGTATCAGCGACGAATTACGCAAGACTCTCCGGATAGGTAATCTGGGTACCCTCGACATGAGCCCATCTTGTCAGTGATTGTTTCGTCCGCTTTTTGATCGTCATGATATGCTCCACCTGAACCTCTCGAATAGTCAAAGCGTCACCGATTAGCCACCGATGGCATCGCCAGGGCAGAACCTCCGCACACATGATAGCAACATGACCATCTTTAGCTAGCTCAATCAGTTGGTCGATCCCGTTCGCGAACTCTTGCGTCTGCATATAATCAGCGAATCCTCTGAAGGAAGAGTTCCTCCAACCCATGTTCGGGGAATCTGCCTTGGGATGGCGCAAGCCGCCCAACTGCTTCATTAGAACGTAGTCTATGGCGGACTCTTTCAGTTTCCTGGAGAGTGTTTCTTGGTTGAATTGGGGGTTGTGCCTTGAGCGTGGGATAGTGCGGATATCAACAAGTCGTGCGACGCCATGGGCTCGCAGGATGCCAATGAAATCCTCAAGCGTCCTTGTTGAGTGTCCGATTGTTAGAATTAGCACCGAGAGATGCTCAAGATTTTGTCGGGAGGACCTAGGTTATTGTTTATGGAATTTTGGAATATCTTTCACGTAGAAACAGTCATCGATTCTCAACAACAACGAGACAAGCTCGAACGCCCGGTGAATGTTGGCCCTGTTTACTGAAGCAAGCTCGATCACATTCGCTTCGAACATGTCAATGCATCCGTTCTCTCCCACACCTATTGCCTGCCCTCCGCTTGAGTGATAATTGCGGAGCTGGATCATCATATCAATGGGATCGAGGCCGCAGTTGGCTGAGAGGCGCTCTGGGATTTTTTCTAGAGCGTCCGCGAACGAACTAATTACGAATTGGTCCCTTCCCTCGAACGTTAGGGCAAATCTTCTGAGCTGCGAGGCCAACTCTACGAGGATCGCTCCTCCGCCAGGAACCACTTTAGGGTTCGAGCGCGAATGCTTCAAGATGAGAAGCGCTCTCTTCACGGTCTTTTCCTGCTCCAGAACAAGCTCGGGGCTACTGCCACGAAGCAAGAGCGTGGACCCTCCGTCGCAATGAAGAATCACGATGTCGTCGGGTTTGATCTTGTCAACTTCGAGCTTCCTCGCAATCCCCAAGTCCTCTTTCCGAAGCTGGTCAGCATTCCCGACAATAGTGGCTCCAGTAGCTTTTGCAGCCGCCTCGAACTCATCGGCAGCTACGAAATGCATCGCGAAAATTCCTTGCCTGCTTAGTTGGTCGCAGATTCTATCCGCCATCTTGGATCGACAGATCAAGACGTTGGCTCCAGAGGTTTTCACCATATCAACTAAGAGAGCTCGGAGGCGAGCCTCTTCCGATTTGAAAATCTGAATCTGTTCTTGGCTCGTAATGTTCAGTTTGGTTGAGAAGGGACCTTCATCCACCGATTTCAGTTCGAGCCGCTTGACCTCAAGTTTGGTTAGGAACGCTATTTTTGGCTGGTCGACCCAATCTGGCATGCTCGGATGCGCCTTGCCTTTCTTGATTATGACTCCGCGAACTAGGTCGGAGTCATCTATCTGGCCGCCGGGCTTCTTTACAATCTGGACTCTGTTGACGTCAATCAATCCATCTTCAATTACACGGCTGATTGCCTCGGATAGATGCCTCCGCAACTTTGGACCGAGAAGGTCTCTTCCGCAATCAATTACCTTCAAGAGCTGCTCGTCGAGGTCTTTAGCAGCATTCGTTGCGATCTCGTTGATGATTGTGGCTGATTTTTCAGTTGCTTTCAGATATCCATCCAGAATCGTATTAGGATGGAAACCAATCTCGATCAATTTGTCAGCCTCCGCTAGGAGCGCGGAGACGAGAACGAGCAGGGTGGAGATTCCGTCGCCAATGTGCTGGCGCTGTATTTTCGCTGCTTCTGCGAGTGTCATTATCGCCGGGTACTCTATTCCTAGTTCGTCGACGACGTCGACGGGATCTTTGGTGACCTTCATCACCATTTCAGGACCTCTGCGATAAGTTACGAGTTTGTACGCGCCTTTGGGCCCGAGGGTGCTGCCGATCTTAAACGCGGCCAGTGATGCAAAGTTTAGGTTCTGTCGCCAGACTTCTTTGCCACTTATTCTTCCCCGGTTTTTCTGGAGGATCTGCGGGGTTGCAGGCAGAACCTGTTGAGCTACAGCCATATTCGTCTAACCGAACATATGTCGGCTTCTCATAACAGCCTCATGGATCTTTATCGCTCGGTCCGTCCACCCAAGACCCGAATAGAGTTCGCTCTTCATCTTAAGCGGAACTATCGGCATCTTCACACCTAGCACATATACGTAGTCCGGGTCGAAGTCGAGAGGGTCTCCCCAATCCCACTCGCCCACCTTGATCTGTAGATTCCCGTGCACGTCGAGCAGAGAGCCTTCAACGTCGAATCGAGATGTATAGCTCTTGATCCGTACCTTGTGGAGCTTCAGGTCGACATTGGCGTCTCTATCCAACACTCTCTCAACCGTGCGAGGAGGCTCAACCTGATACTCGGCAAGCTTTCGCGCAATCTCGTCGCATCCATCCTTGGTGCTGAGTATTGCGATATGTTTGGGTTGCACATTGACGCCTGATATTACCTCCGCGACATCGCCTCCGATGGCCCATTTGTTTTTGCAATCCATGAGAGCTCTTCCGATGATAATTGTCGCATCAAGCAATGGCTTACTGAGAACCACGAGTTCTTCTGGCTTAGGGATTCTACTCTGGATTTGGGGTAGATCAATAGGCTTCGGTTTATCCGAGAGTCTTAGGGCTGGCATATGCCCTCTTCTTGACGTACTAGTGAATCGCTGCTACGGGACTAGACCAGGAGTCATGAGCCCGAGATACTGCTTGATCCCCTCAGCGGCACGATAGGACTGTGGACCAGCAACATGTGTTCCGGACGGAACGGTATCCCCTGAGGTGTTCGTAATCTCGCCAGCACCGAATATATTGAAGGGTGTTTTCACTGTTGGCGACCAACATTGGTTCCATTTGTCCCACACCGACCAGGTCGGGTCGGTGCCAATTCGACATCCTCCCCTCAGATGGTGGCCCCACCAGTCATTATGCACGGCTCCAGGCAATACCGTGTTGCTTACAGTGACGTTTGAGGCACCCATCGCCGTGAAGATATCCTTGACCTTGGTCGCGAGGTAGGTAGCCCCAACATACATGTTCGGTGTCCAGTCGTAGGTCAATCTGGCCAGCGGGTCGCCGTAGATGTCTGTGTAGTGCGGGTCTAGGTCGACATAATTATCTGTGGTCGGGAGGTCAGGAGCGAAGGGCGTCGAGCTTAAGACAGTCTTGGTCTGCAAATACTTGTCTTTCTGGGTAGCTTTGAAAGTGCCTCCCATACTTGCTGACGAGACTCCTCCCGCGAACGTAATATTTCCAGGTCCCCCTCCCGGGTACCCGCCCACGCCTATCTGGCTTCCTCCTATGAAGCCCAAATTCTTATGGTCGAAGTTGTCATCCATCAGATCGTAAATGTCCACACTGCCGCCGCCGGCGTTCCCTGCAGGGTACGCGTTGCCGCCGATATTGGAGAGAGTTCCGGACACGTTTGTTCCCCTGTATGGCGAATAGCCGTTAGTCATACCTCTGCCCACGGTACCCGAGACCATGGTCGGATCCGACTTCCATACGTAGGGTGCACCGACTCCCGAGAGGAGCATTATTCTGATCATGTTGTATCCCCACATTCCGTTGAAGAAGACCTTCCCCTGTTGAATGTGCACGTTTCCTTGCGGATCGTAATAACGAGCGGCGGTCACAAGGCCGCTTGTAGGATCGGTGTCTAGTCGGAAGATGAAGCTGTTCACGACTAGAGTGAAGTTTCCATTCTTCATTGCTGCAGGTATGGTTCTGTATGCAGCGTTTGCTTTGGCTCCTGTCTCGCAAGCATAGTCGCAGAGACCGCCACAATAACCGTCGTAGACGCACGGATTAACCGGTACACCGTACTGGTTGACGTAAGGCTGTGAGGCCAGAGCGTTTACGTGAGGAAAGGGATGATAATTGAAAGGTGCTGACTGAACAGTCGATTGGAATAACTGCGCAGCCGGTGTGAGCGGGTGAGGAGGTAGCCTATAGTTCTGGCTCATCCATGGATAGCCGCTGGAGTCAGATCCCGGATTGTCAGTACTCCCATTATAGTTTCCGCAGAGTCCATGAGCATTCTCCCACTGTACATAGTAAGGCTCGTACTGGTAGTACTGGAGAGGCCAGTCCTGGAGGTCATTGTGCGGGTTAATGGTGTCAATAGTGCCCGGATACCTAGTATTGGTCTGTGATAGCATCTGGTACCCCCATGGGCCTTGACGTCCCATTGTTCCGCCGTAGTGCTGAGCTGCCCCACCTACTCCGTGCCCGAGCGCATGATATTGAATCGGCATAGTGTATCGTCGGACGGGTAGTGCGAACTGGTAGGGTGTGTTCCGGATAGTTGTCGATTGGAGCGGAAGTGGGCTGTCGTATTTCCGTCCCAACCCGACTCCCCATTCATCATATTTGGTAGTCGAAAAGTCGTTGACGTAGTCCCAGTACGGACCTTTGGTAATGGCGACAACACTGTACGCCTTGCCGTTGTTCAGCAACGGGTCTGAAAGTTCAGCAGCTATCACACCACTCATGTAACCAACCCCTAGGATCACTACATCTGCGGGTGTCTCCGTGATTGTTGTTGGCATTTCTACGCGCTCCCAGACGCTTGCTGTTGATATTGCGCGAGGCTGGCTGGCTTGAGCCTTGTCGGAGTAGTCGCGACCATGAGAGCTTTCTGGTCTTTACCCTCGCCGTAGAAGTTGCCGAAGTTGACCCCGTTGAATCCTGTATACGTCCACCCTACCATGTTCTGGTTTCCTCCATAGATCGGGTCCATCAAGAATCCGGCCCATGTCATGAAAGTCAATTCATACGCGAAATCTGACGGACGTATGTTGTTGAAACTGGTGGGCTTGTCACCCCATAGATCCTGCAAGAGCGTCAACTGATTCGTTGAAGACAGGGACTCGAAAGGTCCCTTGTAGGCACCATTCGGATCCTTCGCGTATTTCTGCAATGCATCCAAGCCGATTCTCCAGAATTCTCTCATGTTAAGCGGGTACTGATAGTTGATACCAGAGCCGACTCTCGGAGTGGCTGTGATGCCCTGAGTACCGGATCCCGGGGTAACTACGCTGCCTCCAATGTATGAAATTGGGCTAGTGGAGGCCCCAGGAATATACGGATTCGTCGCCCAACTTAGGGTTGGGTTGATGCTCAGCGGAGCGGTCGTGCTCGCTGGGATCCTGGGAAGAATATGCGGGCCGTCCATGAACATGTTGGCGCTCTGCCCATAGTCACCTGCCAACGCTCTGTCGATGAAATAGATCACACCGGCCTCTTTTGCTCCAGGATCGGCATCAGTTGGTATGATTGTCTCTACTATCTTCTCTAGGAGAGACTGTTCGGTAATGTTCAGGCTGATGAAACCAACGATGGTGTTGACTCGATTTTTTAGGTTGGCGACCTGTGTATTCGCATTATTTAGTTGGGTTTGCATCGAGGAGTTTTGGCTCCCAAACATTGGGATCTCGATTGCGGATGCTGTGACAGCGCTTGCGGCTGCTGCTAATCCGAGTTTGAGAAATTCACGTCTGGTCTGGTCGACCATTCGGGCTCGGATTGGCCTTAGCCTACTTCTATTTTAGCTTGCATGGCGTCCAAAGAACCGGGCCGGCAATCACCCGCTGAAAGCTTATTTTCTCGACGATCGGGCAATTGATCTCTGTGCTGTAGGTTGGAAAGTACTCCGCCGAAGAAAATGAATTATGCCGGGCTTATTGTCCCAATACTAATCGTACTTGCTGTAGGCGCAGGTTGCGGCCTTGCCGGGCTTGGGGTTTACCAGCTCACCACGGGCTCGCCAATCTTTGCGTTTTCAAGCTCAAACGCTGGAGGCAGCACAGTGAGTGTCTCGATTCCGAAAGGTGTCGGTAGCACGCAGGGCCTCAATTATGATCCGGTCAGCGTAACAGTTGCGAAAGGCGGGAAAGTAACTTGGATCAACAACGATCCCGTTCCTCACACTGTAACCTCCACCTTTAACATTCCGTCTGGAGCAACCAGTTTTGATTCCGGGAACATGAATCAGAACGCCACCTACACAGTGACCTTCACAGTCGCCGGAACTTACCAGTACATATGCACTTACCATCCCTGGATGCACGGAACAGTTGTCGTCACCGGATAAGAAGAGACAGCATCCCATCACCCTCGTTAGACACTGCGAGCATTTGGAGCGATTTCGAGAAAGGGCCTTGCAATGGCCTGAGGGCTAGCTTCAATACGAGAAAGCGATCCTTATGAAAGAAATGCAGCGGCGGGTTATGATCCTAGCGATTGTTGTCGTAGCGATTGTCGTGATGGCGACAGCTGGCTACATCTATATCGGCTCATTGTCTTCACCCAAGCCAATGGTGACACTTATCAGAATACCGCTGGGCTCCTCAACGGAGCCCACGGGGTTTAGCGTGGGGAATTTCCAAGCGAACTTTGTAAACGGTACCTACCCTTTTCCCGTTAACGTCACCGCAACAATCGGAGTCAATAATTCGATAGAATGGGTGAACGACGATACCGTGGGTCACACGGCCACAGCTCTCGTTGCTCCTGCTGGAGCTTTGAAATTCAACTCTGGATTGATCTCCGAGGGAAAATCGTTCTCGGTAACCCTAAACGTACCGGGGGTTTACAAATACACTTGCGCTTGGCATAATTGGCTCGCTGGAAAGATAACTGTCAATTCTCCATAGGTCCTAGGCAAGCGGAGAAAATAATCCTCTCGAGCGGCCTCATCAACGCGTGCGGTTTACGATTTAGTCTAAAAGACCATGGACGCTACAGTCAACAGTTTCGGAAGTGCTAGAATATTTCTATATGGTCATCTGGAAAGCCGAGCTTGACTAGTTCAGCCTTGATTCTTGCGCGGTGGTCGCCCTGCAGCATTATCACGCCGTCTTTCGCTGTCCCACCAGTGGCCAAGCGCTCTTTCAGTTTGTGAGCGACTTCTGCTAGGGAGCGTCCGGTTTTTGGTAGTCCTTGTACGACTGTTACTGGTTTTCCCCATCTGCGGAACTCTACTCTCACGGTGAGGTGGGTTTCGCTCTTGTCGAGTTCTTTCAGTGCGCTGTTGAAGTCGAATCCTTCACTCAATCCTGTTACCCTGGACAGTTTCGACCATTCATTAGTTCTTTTCGGCTACTTCCAAAAACCGGTTCAGATAGTCTGCGAGAAGCTTTCGATACTGATCTCTAGTCATGTTTTCTTTCAGATTAATCATTAGGTCCTGGAAGTAGTGGAACTGCCGTGCGGCTGCTGGTGGCATCTGTGAAAGAAATCTCTTGTTAGAATCCGCGGCCTTTCCACCGGTATCTTCAATGCCGTGTCTCGTCATTTGGCCAATCGCACGAGCGTTGTGGACCATAATCGACGCGTTCATCCAACGGTCTTTCTTTTGATCGCCGGATTCTACAGGCTCATCTTTTACCCAGTCTTGGAGGAAACTGCTCATCTGACCTGGTTCGAGTATCGGATTTTTCTTGAGGACATTCATAGAAACATCGTCAGCGTACAAGTCTTGAATATCGTTCAGTAGATCATGAACGATCTTCTGCTGATAGTCATCCGACAAGTATTGTCTGCCAATCTTGTCAATTGCCTCCTCGATTATCTCAGCGTCATGGGATGAGTGATTATTTTCCATCCTGTAGATATGTGACATCTCGTGAACCAGCAAGCCCTCAAGCATTCCTGACCCGACTGAGCCACCTGATACGACTATTCTGTAGCCCCTGCCCTGCGGCATGGTATATCCCATAAAAGGCAGCTGAGGGTCGACGGCCACTTCGACGTTGCTCTTGAGGCCAAAACCGGACTCCTTCATTATACGAGATGCGTTCAGGTAAGCTTTCTTCACGATTTCACTGTTCGCACTATTGCTCGTCGGAGCGACCGTCTTTGTTGTTGCTGTCGTGTTTCTTCCGACCGACACCTTGTGTTCTTC
Source organism: Candidatus Bathyarchaeota archaeon (assembly GCA_005882895.1). GTDB lineage: Archaea > Thermoproteota > Bathyarchaeia > 40CM-2-53-6 > 40CM-2-53-6 > 40CM-2-53-6. Next base: position 26,888 of record VBBD01000012.1, read on the forward strand.
CTATAGTCCTAGAAGGTGGTCGATCGAATAGATTCCGCTACCAAGGAGAGCCAACGCAAGGGCAGCCAGAAACAATGTGATGTCTATTTCATATCCGCCGACGTATTTCTTCTTCGCCTTGGTAGTTACGAGCCACGTTGTTGAGAGCATCCATAACGCCGAGAGTGCCGCTACTATGGGTGTGAGTATTCCTAGAATCAATGCTAGTCCGCCGAAGAACTCGACAACGCCAGCGAATGGAACGATCGCGGCGGGCATTCCCATGCTCTTCATCCACGCGCCGCCTTGGGCTCTTTGAGCTGCCGTTAGCTTAGGATATCCGTGTATGATGAACAATGTGCCGATCGCTAGCCGTAGGATAAGTGAGGGCAGATCGACAGACGAGCCGAACAGAGTTTGAATCATGTCTCAAGATGACGATGGTCTTTATTATAAAGTAGGTAGTTAGCCACTACCAAGTAGGTAATCGTAAGCGTATCAAGTCAAGCCGGCTTGACCGTGACGGCAAACGTGCCGAATCGTAACTGAAAACAATCCCAACCAAAGAACAGCTTACCTATCTTCTCGTGACCACTATCTTCCGTCAAGTGAGCCGAAACGGACTCTCCCAATCACAACGCTTCCGCGGAGATTCTTCTATGAGGGCCGCTGTCGGCATAGACGACATAGCCGTCTACATTCCCCGATTGTACTTGGAGCTCGCTGACGAGAATCGGCCGGAGAAACCAACGGAGTTCTCTATGGCCAGAAAGTCGGACCCGTCAAAGTATCTTCATGGTATTGGAATCGCCAAGATGTCCATCCCGGACACTTACCAGGACAGCGCGGTCTTGGCAGCGAACGCAATCTTCGAGTTAATCGAGAGAAACAATGTTCACCCCTCAAGTCTAGCCAGAATCGACATAGCCACAGAAACCGGGGTAGACGAATCCAAACCTGTAGCAGCCTACGTTCACGGAATGCTGGAACAAAAATATGGTAAAGGATCTCTGAAGAGAACCTCAGGTGTCGAGTACAAGTTCGCATGCGTGAGCACCGCAGACGCTCTGGAAAGTTCACTCGACTGGGCGTGGGCAGGCAGAAGCAATGGAAAATACAGTGTAATCTGCGCAACCGACATAGCCAGGTATCCGCTTACTAGCCCCGGAGAACCCACCCAGGGAGCTGGGGCGGTCGCCCTTCTTGTCAAGGAGGATCCTCGTTTGCTAGCGATCGACCCGGTCATCGGCACCCACATGGAGGACGAGGATGATTTCTGGAGACCGCTATTCTCGACGACTGCGGTAGTCCATGGGAAACATTCTGAGAGATGTTATCTGAGAGCTATGGAGGGCGCGGTGGACGACTGGGCTGAACAGGCAATTGCTTCCGGTATCATTAGGGCTGGACCGGGCGAGTCGTTAGTAGATCACGTCGGTCCCATGTCTTTTCATGTCCCGTACCCGAAAATGGCTGAGAAAGCTTTCGCGTACCTGTTGAGACATTTCTGGCGAGGCCTCCCTCGATGGAAACAGATTCTGCGCGAAATCGGCGAGGAACCCAAAGCAGACCGCTACAAGAAGAGAGAAGAATTCGAGAAGGCGGAAGCTGATTACATGAAACTCTTCATGGAGACACATCAATTCCAGACTGAGTATCTGGACAAGGTAGCGGACGGACTTGTGCACGCCAGGGAAAGCGGCAACAGCTATTCCGCCTCAGAGAAAAGCTGCCTCTCAATGCTGTTAGAGACTAAGGCGATGCGGGGAACTGATCTCGCAGGGAAGAGAGGAGGGTCGGGAAACTATGGTAGCGGGTGCAAGGCCAAAGCATCGAGCTGGACTGTTCGTGAAGAATGGGCGGCCACTGCAAAGAAATTCGGACACGCCGAGAAACTACATCATCGCCGACCAATATCTCTCGCGGAGTATGAAATCCTGCACGAAGGAAAACCGTTCCCAGATGGAAGAAAATTTGTGGCAGAACCCGAGAACGAGTTCGTTCTAGTAGACGTGACCTCTCAGGGCTATCGACACTACAAGTTTGCCGACTGATTGCAAGCTCAGAGTCAGCAGTCAGCTCCTCTCGAATTACTTCGGTCAAGTGTTCACGGTTTCAAACCGTTATTCAAGCAAGACCCGCAAACATGGCCGATTATGAGCGAGCTGGGGGAACAGGGGCCGAGTGAAGAAGACGAACTCGTCCTAGTTTTTAGGCCGCCCGAGAATCCTGCGGCCCAGGTAGCAGTAGAGACCCCTTTCAGGGGGCATAGAGTCAGGCTTGACGAGCTTCTAGATTGGTTCAAGGCCCTCAGAGTGGATTCGATTGAGCTCTGGATCGAGGGCGCAAAGACGTCTGGAAGGAACACCGAGCTTTTTCTATCGACAGAAGGCAAGACTGGAGCGAAGATCACCCTCAAACCACATTCTGACGTCGTATCAAAGGAACTCTCTCTTGACCAAATCGTAAGATCTTCTCCCTCGAATGCGCCTGGAGAACTGCCAGGGAATGCGGCGAATTTCTCTGCAAAACAAGTTCAAACTGTAGCAGTCACTTCCGAGTCGCTTGTAACGGCCTTCTTTTCGCCCAAAGGAGGAATTGAACAACAGATTCTCACGAGCATAGGTGGAGCGGTGGCAACTATTGAGATGGCGGCCTACGCGTTCACAAACGAGAATATCGCGAACGCCCTCGTCGACGCAATCAATCGAGGAGTCAAGGTGGCCTTGGTTATGGACAGGTCCGAGACAAAGGGCCCCCAAGCTTCGTTGCATGACGAGTTGGAGAAGGCGGGAACGGCGATTCGGTTGATTTCCCCGCCGGGAGGGATAATGCACGACAAGTTCATAGTCGTGGACGGCAAGAGCGTTGAGTGGGGGAGCTACAATTATACCGGCCGGGCGGAAGAAGCGAATTTCGAGAACGCCACCTTCCTGTCCAGTGGCAACTTAGCCCAAAAATACCACTCAGACTTCGTGTCAATATACAACCAAGCAACTCCTGAGGCTCAGGGAGTTAGACGTCCAATACGACGATTCTTGAGGAGACTAAGATCGCGGTTTAAGCCGAGAGGATGAAGCTCTCCGATAATTGGGAACTTGCCTAGAGTGAAGTTGAGAGAGCCCCAAAAAAAATGTAATAATCTCAAGACAACGCTCGAAACCCGCCGAGTAGCTATGCGAGTATGGAGAAGCCACTTCTTCCAAGAACCTATCTAAACTGAGCTTTCTCCTACTTCGGAATCATGAGCGGAAAAATCGTTGTGATCACTGGAGCGAGTAGCGGAATCGGCGCTGCGCTATCCCGGCAACTTGCCTCCCAAGGTCATCAACTCGTTATTGCCGCAAGGCGGGAGAACGAGCTAAAGCAAGTTGCAGCCCAAACTGAATCAAGGGCAATCCCGGTAGTTACCGATGTTACCCGTAGAGCGGACCTTGAGAACCTACGCGACTTCGCTCTGAAAAAGCACAGCCACATAGATGTCTGGGTGAATAACGCAGGGCGAGGCATCACTAAGACTGTAATGGAACTGACTGACCAAGAATTCGATAGCATCATAGACGTGGTTTTGAAATCTGTTTTCTACGGAACCCAGACGATAGTTCCGCACTTCCAAGGGCGGGGAAGGGCATATGATCAACATTTCGTCCTTCCTGGGCAGAGTTCCGCTGGTTTCGAACCGATCCGTTTACAGCGCGGCAAAGAGCGCGGTCAACGTTCTGACGGCGAATCTACGCATGGATCCCAAGGCAAAGTACCCCAAGATCAAAGTCTCACTTGTAATGCCAGGCATTGTGGACACCGACTTCCACCGCGTCGCGGGAACAATAATGGCGGTGAAGGCTGGGAGCCAGGTGGGTCCTCAGAGGGTGCAATCCGCCGACGAGGTCGCAACACAAATCGCGTCACTCATAGCCCATCCAGTCGCGGAACTCTACACTAATCCCGCTTCATCAGAATTGGCCAGACAATACTATGCGGACGTAGGAGCTTTCGAAGAGAATATGGCCACACGGTCGTCTGGCACCTAATCACCTTCAGGGTCTGTCTGCAGGGCGCGTTAGTCTGTCGATTAGTGGGGATGCAAGGGCAGTTACGAGAACTGCTAAACCTGCTACAGGGTAGAGTTGCGGGCCAACCAGTCCGGCATCAACCCCTGTCTTGGCGAGCACTAGTGAGAACTCTCCGCGGGGAATCAGAATCGAACCGACCAGAATGGGACGTCCGATTCTGGCGAGACGTGCTCCGATGAAGCCTCCAGCAAATTTTCCAAAGACAGCACCCGCCAAGATAACCACAAGCGGGAGGCCAACGGATAGTGCAGTCGACGTGTCGATGAGGGTCCCCATCGAGAGAAAGAAAAACACGATGAAGGCGTCCTTGAGGGGCAGGATCTTCTCCCTGACATACCTCGACTGCTTGACGGGCATAAAGAATCCAACCAACAGAGCCCCAATCGCGGGCGAAAAACCGAGATAGTCTGAAAGTACCCCGAACAGGAAACCGAAAGACAAAGCCAGGAGAAATGCGACCTCTCCGATCTCCAGCTCGTACTGGCTCACCTTGTTGATCAGCCGCGGACCGAGATATCTGCCAAACCCGAAGCTTGCGATGAACAAGAAAAATCCCTTTGCCGCGATGAATAATAGCCCTGACGCCTGAACCTGGCCTCCCCCAGCAAGCTCAGGAGTAAGGAAGAGCAAGAAAACCGCAATTACATCTTCCACAACCATCACCATCATTAGTGCGGTGAAATTTTCATCATTCTCAGGGGAGCGATCGAGAATCAATTTTGCAACTATAGCCGTGCTGCTGAGACCAAGGACAGACCCAAGAAAGAGGGCCGTCCCGAGATCCCAGCCGGCAGAAAGAGCTGACAGGACACTGGCGGAGAAGGCGACAAGAAACTCCACCGTACTCAGAACGAGGACTCTTGACCCGACCTCCCCAAACTTGCGTGGGTCGAGTTCGAGCCCCACAACGAACAAGAGGAGTATTATTCCGAGGGTCGCTAGAAAGTCAATGGCTGTTGTGTCCCGGATCAATCCGAGACCAAAGGGTCCAACGAGCATTCCTGCGACTAGTTGGCCGACGATCATAGGGAGGCCAAGCCGGTAGAAGAGGAGACTGACGAGAAGAGCGGCAGCCACAGCAATTCCCACATCCAGTAGGAAAGTTGTCTGCAAGAACGAGCCAAGGTAACCCGCGCGTTAGTGCTAAAGCACTTTCTCAATGGAAACTTGGCTGTCAGAACCAATCAGAATCCGGCTCTGCTGTGAATGGTTAACTAGTTGTTTCATTCCGTTTCGTTCCTAGGGAACGTAGTCGAGCCACGCAAGAGCCTTCTTGGCTTGAGGATTGTGGGTTTTATCACGACTAAGCGTGCAGGGCGTACCTCTGGCGTGGGTTGACGAATTGAGTGAACCTTCTGGGCGAAGAGTCGAGGGCCAAGGCACCGTCACTCTCGTGCTCGTTTTACTGTTCTCAATCACTCTGGTAGTCGTTCACATTATCGAGCCAGGATTGAACTTCGGCCCTCTGAGTCTGTACTCTCTCGGACCCTACGGTATAGTGATGAGAACTGGTTTCGTACTTCTCGGTCTCGCGTTTTTCTCCCTAGTAGCTGGGTTACGGGGCAGTGCGAGACCAACCACTCCCTACAGCGTTGATATGGTCATGCTTTCAATCGCCGGTGCAGGGCTTGTCACCATAGGCGCGTTCAACACAAATGATCCAGGAGCGGCTCCGACTCTCTCGGGTCTCATTCATAGTTCAGCTGCAAACATTTGGTCAATCTGCGCCTTAGTCGGAATATTACTGTTCGCTGTAGCTTTTCGGCGAGACGGCGGGAGCCTAGCCATAGGACGATTATCGAGGAATCTCGGGATCACTATAATGATAACTTATCTCGGAGGTTTCTTCGTCTTCGGAACGTATCTTGCACCGGTTCAGCCTAGACTTTTCTTCTTGCTAGTCGTGCTATGGATTTGCTTCATCGCTAACCAACTTCGATCCGGAAAACTCACAAGCGCTGCGACCGTCTCAAGCAATGATTAACTAGTCTACCATTCTCATACTTTTTGATGGGCCCGTAGTCGAGCCAGGACCAAGACGTGGGCCTTCGGAGCCCAAAATCGTGGGTTCGAATCCCACCGGGCCCGCCATCATCTGTATCAGATCCCTCGGTCCATTGAAAATTGCATGTGAAGACTGAAAATTCTACCTATGTCAGACTCGTGAAATCGAGAAGATGATACGCAAGTAGTCTCGTCAGATTGCTGTTGACTCACGAGGAAAAATCGTTAACAGGTCCAATTGCATAGAGCAGATTGGGAAGCCTAGCAAGTGGATTACGCTCAACTGCAATAGAGTCTTGACGCAGACCGGAGACATAGACATTCCTCGGAACCTCTAGCAACCGGATGAGTGAAAACAGAGGACGGAGAGTCGGGGTCGAGTTGATCTTCTAGTATGGCGATGTTGGTGTCCAGGCGACGAGGGTTTCCATTGCGGTTACTCCGTTGATGCTACCTAATTTCTCAACGGAGGTTTCTAGGAGCTCTTCTGGACTGTAGCCGTGGAATGCAGCGAATATGTCGAACTCTCCAGGAATCACGTGAGCTTCGACAAAGCTCGGGAAGGTCTTGATCTTTTGTAGAACGTTTTTGAAAGCGCCCTTCACCTTCACCAGTGCGAAGGCGATAGGATCTTCCGATTCGTCCTTTTTCGCGTTCGAGATTTTCTGCAGGGAAATTCCCGTCTGCGTAGACGCGATCCCCTTGATCTTTCTGATCTTCTCGACGATATTGAACGTCTTGTTAGGTTCGTTGGTTCTTAGCTTGATGACAAGATCGAATCTGCCTGTTACCGGTGTAACTGATTCAACATTGTTGATCTTTCGTAGTTGGCTGATGGTGCGTGTTATTCCTCCCTTGACGTTGGCAAAGACCCAGCTGGTCTGATCTGATTTCGGCATTTTTTCCCACTATTGTGGCTGGCGAACGAGGCGCCTATTTCCAATGGCGCGTACCTAGAACGTTAGCTAAGGGTAACGTCGCGTGTTCTCGTCAAGGGACTGGCTTCGTCGCGGAAGCGCATTGCAAAGTTGGGGTCGGCTGAGTTAAGGGATAGACTAAAAAAGATAGGCAGTGTTATTCGGGTACCATCATGAATGAGACAACCCTCTCCCTGAAGACGAACATGCGCAAGCTCTGGGCAGATCACGCCATCTGGACACGCCAGTACGCCGTCTCGGCACTAGACGAGGCACCCGATATGGTCGCGGCAAAAGAGAGACTTTTGAAGACTCCTGATAACATCGGCAATTCCATCGTCCCGTACTACGGCGAAGGAACAGGCAGAAAACTCGCGGAACTCTTGAGGAAACACGTCCTCTTGGGCGTCGACCTCATCGAGTTCGCCAAAGCGGGAGATCAAAAGAGTTTCGAGACACAAGATAGCAAGTGGACCGTGAACGCTGAAGAGATAGCCGGATTCCTAAGCCAGACGAATCCTCATTGGACCAAGGACGACATGTTTGACCTGCTCCACCAGCACTTGACCCTGACAAAGAAACAGGTCGAAGCACGGCTTGACAAGAGATGGAACGATGATGTTGCGGCTTTCGACGATGTCTTTACCGAGATCAACACGGTCGCGGACACTATCTCGCAAGGCATAATGAAACATTTCCCCGACAAGTTCTAGCAGAGACCAGAATTAGCGCTCATCAACCCGTTAACGACGGCCGATGAGTACGATAGGTGCTGGAACTGGAACTTCCCCAAGCTAGAACAGAAACTTTCACAATAGGAACAGGCGCTCCAGATTTCGGGAATCTACTCGGCGTGGATGGGGAACGCTACTCTCTTTCATCCTTCCAGGATAAGAAACTGCTCGTTCTGTTGTTCATCTCAAATGGTTGCCCGACCGTGAAAGCTTGCCAAGACCGTATGATTAGGATCCAAAAGGACTACGCGCCGGAAAATGTCAAGTTACTGGCTCTCAACTCGAACAACTCGTATCTCTCTCCGGCTGACACCTACGCTGAAATGGTCCTGAGAGTTAAGGAGAAGGGTTTCAACTTTCCATACGTCAAGGATGAGGATAGGACGGTTGCGAGAGCCTATGGGGCTGTTTGCACGCCCCATGTGTTTCTGCTGGATGAGGGGAGGATGCTTCGCTACAAGGGTCGTATAGACGACTCTAGAAATCCCGAAAGAGTGACAGTGAGCGATTTGAGAAACGCAATCGACGATCTTCTCGCAAATAGGCCTGTTCGAGTTTCCGAGACAACGCCCTTTGGCTGCAACATCGTCTGGTAATTCGGCAAGAAGCTTGTCTCGTCCCTTATTGAAGGCAGGTCATGTCTACAAGCGGTTCACTCTTGCCAGCGGAAAGATGGTAACTCTGCGTGTAATTCGATGGGAAGACCTTGATGGACTTCTCTCGTTCATCAACAGCCTTGTGAAAGAGAAACAGGGAGACTCAAAGTCAGGCCTATACGCGGGATTTGACAAGAGGGTCACCCGTGAGGAAGAAGCTGAATGGCTAGCACAGTCCCTGGTGGAAATAGAAGGAGGAGTGGTTATCAACATAATCGCTGAAATCGGTGGAAAAATAATCGCAAATGGTGAGGTAACACGGGGCAGGTACAAAGACACACGCCGCCACGGACACATGGGGCTAACTATGATCAGCGGATACAGGGGACATGGCATAGGGCGCGTGATCATCGAGACTCTCGTTCGAGAAAGCCGCAGAGCAGGACTGAGGACCCTCGACGTTGAGTTTCTTGCCGAAAACGAGACAGCTCGACGAGCCTACCAGAAGGGAGGATTCAAACAGATAGGAATAATCCCCCACAAAGTCTTCAGAGATGGAAAATACTTCGACGGCCTAATTATGGCTAGAGAACTATGATCCGATTCTGTTCTCAGAAGAAAAGAGGCTCATTCTTGAGTTACCATTTTACTGGGTCTTGCGGTTTCTCCTGGCTCCTCCAGAGGTAGAGTGTGGCAATGGAACAATAGGGATGCCAATTTTTCGACAATTGTTCGAATTTTTCTTTTGTCGGCAGTTTTCGTAATCGGTAGATTTTCTGGGCAGCTTTCTGAAGCCCAAGATCGTCGACTGGTAGAACGTCTGTGCGTCCTAGGACGAAGATGAGAAACATTTCGGCGGTCCATCTTCCGATCCCCTTTACCTCGTCAAGTTCTTTCACGACCTCCTCGCTTGGAAGATCGGAAAATCGTTTGAGATCCAGCGTGCCGTTCTCGATTCTCTCGGATAGATCTCGTATGTATCTGATCTTCTGCGGGGATAATCCGCTTGCGCGCAGATGTTTCTCCTCAGTATCGAGGTATTGGCGGGGCCGAGGAATCTTGCCATCGTAGATCTGTTTGAACCGGTTGAGTATCGCACGCGCTGCGGCTCCGGCCAATTGCTGGAAAATTATCGAGCCGACCAGCGCCTCGTAGTGATCGTCGTCCAATCGAAACTCGTAGGCTCCCAAGCGGTTGATGATCTTTGCTAGTGCGGAGTCGTTTTTCTTGAGGTGTTTCATTCCCTTGGTCCAAACGCGTTTCTCAGCCAGGTTTGCTTCTGTCAATTTTTGAGTCAATCCAGTGTCCCTTCAAGCTTTGAATAGTGAGCGCTGGTTGAAGGAGACTTGTCAATGGTACTCTCGGACAAAGAGATCTCTTCTGCAATCAAGAACGGAGAGCTGAGAATCCTCCCTCCGGAATTCAAGCTGAATCCTGCAGGAGTGGACCTGCGCGTTGATCGGAATATCCAACTTAAACCGAAACAACATTTGCTAGTCGCTAGCATCGAACGAGTCGAACTCTCTCATCGTATTGTCGGATTTTTACATCTTCGCTCGTCTCTGGCCCGTGAAGGATTGTTTGCGAGTCTTGCTCTGGTGGATCCGGGCTTTCGCGGGCAGCTCACTGTCAGTCTCTATAATTCTGGAGACAGCGCTGTCAATCTCGCGAAGGGTGAGAGGTTCATCCAGCTCTCTCTGTTAAGACTTGGAAAGCCCGCGATCAAAGAATACGTCGGACGCTACCAGAATAGTAGCGGAGTAGTTGCGAGTCGTCGCCGAAAAAAATCACACATGCCAAAAATGGAAAGCGTTATACATGGTAGCAGTGGCTAAGGTGCCGATACAAGAAATGAAGGACACTTCACGCATTCTAGATCTCAAGTACAAACTCATGACGATAGAACTGCTCAACCTAGCCAAACAACGGTTCACCTATCGAGAACTCTCGGCCATGGTTCACCTACCTGAAACAGTTCTGAGCCGGTACGTGAAAGGACACGTCTTACCGACAGCACAGCGAGCCGAAGAGATCAACAAGACACTCCAAAGATACATGAGCCTAGACAAAGAACTTCTAGAGAGAATTCATTTCGACGATGGCGGATATTTTGACAACACAGCGATCATCGGCGACACGTTGTTGATGGAGCGAGCGGTCCAACATGCGGTGGGCAAGTTCGCGGGAAAAAGAGTTACAAAAATCATGACTGCGGCGGTTGACGGAATACCGCTCGCAACTCTCCTGGCGCACCGGCTTGGCGTTGGACTGCTTGTCGCCAAGAAAGCCAGAGAAGTTGGGGTGAGAGAGTTTATTGAGGAAATTTTCGTGCCTCCCAAAACCGCTGTTGTGTTGAGCTTGTTCGTTCCGAGGGACGCGATCAAGAAGACGGACTGCGTGCTAATCGTGGACGATATCATTGATAGTGGGGAGACACAGCGGGCGATGATGAAGATCATTCAGAAGGCGAAGGCGGAGGTCATAGGAATCTACGCTCTCGTGTCCATTGGGAGCGATTGGAAGGCGCGTATCGAGTCAGCTGGAAACGTCCCTGTGGAGGTGGTAACGCCGGTTATCAAGAAGGAGCCGAAGGAGAAGGAGAGAGAGTCAAGAGAGACGAGAGAAGTTCGGGAAATATCCGCCTAAAACCTACTCTTTCTCAGTAGAAAAGGTATACGGTTATCCGTCCGGCCGAGACCGAAAAGCTCTCTCCAAATATTCCTGCGGGAACAAACATCCCCTTCCGAGATAATCTCCTCTTCTTCAACTAACCTTCTGCTGGTGGAGACCTTTCTTTTCTGTAACGTTTTTTTCTCGTAACTTTTTCTTTTCCCGTAACTATTTCTTCTTCGTTAACTATTATGTGACCCCCCGGGATGGTCGATTTTCCCGCGCCCCGCCCTTCGTGAAACGTTGAGAATTCCACGTTCACCACTCCCTGCCACGGCAGTCTTCCTTCGTGAATCAGCCAAACATGGCCCGGATATTCTCGGCCAAGGGCTGACGAACTACCCCGCGATCCGTCACAATCCCGGAAACCAGCTCCGGGGGAGTAATATCAAAAGCCGGGTTCAAAGCCCCGACATTCCGAGGAGCAAAACGCCTACCGCCAACCGACAAGACCTCTCGCTGGTCCCGCTCCTCAATAACCACCCGGGACACGTCCGTCACCAGATCTAGGGTTGACACGGGCGCCGCCACATAGAAAGGAACACCATAGAACTTCGCCCCAAGCGCGATCGGCAAGGTCCCGATCTTGTTCGTGACATGCCCCGTCCCCAAGACCCTGTCCGCACCCACGACAACCTTGTCCACCACGCCCTGAGCCATCAGTTGGGCGGCCGCACTATCACAGATCACCCGGACCGGAATCCCGTCCCTCGCCAACTCAAACGCTGTCAACCTCGACCCCTGCAACAGCGGCCGCGTTTCCGTCGCGATCACGGACACTCTCTTTCCCTCTTCAACAGCGGACCGGACCACCGCCAACGCCGTGCCATATCCCGCTGTCGCGAGAGACCCAGCATTACAATGAGTCAGCACAGTATCCTCATCTTCAATCAACGCCGCACCGAAGCGTCCGATCTTGTGAGCAGCCTCAAGCTCCTCCCGAAGAATCATATCCGCCTCCCGCCTCAGCTCGTCACCAAGTGACTCAACCGACCTAGCTCTGGAAGACGCTTTGAAAACCCGCTCAACAGCCCAGCGAAGATTCACACCCGTCGGCCTCGTCAAGATCAAAGCATCCGCGGACTTGCGAAGCCTTGACCTAACCTGCTCTAGATCACCCCGCCTGACATTCATTGCGGCCAGAACCAGACCATAGGCGCCAACAACACCGATCAACGGCGCCCCCCTAACCTTCATAGAACGGATCGCCGAACAAACCTGGTCCACCGTCCGCATCCGAACATACACCAGCCTACCCGGCAACCTCGTCGTGTCAATCGCCTCTAATACTCCATTCTTCCATCTCACCGACTCAAGAGAATCTAGTTTTTTCCCGGGCATTTCCCAAAACTCCGCTGTCGCTCTTCAATTGTTCGCATGCCTTTATAGACGCCTGCCCGGGCTTGGCCTCTTTCAAATCATAACTGGGTGCGTTGCTTGATGGCGCTAGAAGTTCTCGAAGCCTTTCTTTCCAAGAACAGAGTCTACCTGAAAGAGCCCGAAAAACTCATGGAGCTCCGGGAGAAAGCCTTCGGAACCCTAGTAGGCGAGAAACTCTTCCTGAGCCCCTACGAAACATTCTATCTCGTCGAAAAACGACGAGCCCGCGTAGCCGACGAAAAGACAGGCAAGGAAAAAACACTCCAGGATCTCGTCACAAAACTGTCGGTTGGCAAACCAACCATATGGACCAAGTACTTAGTATACCGGGACCTACGAGATAGAGGCTACCTAGTCCGAGAATCCGAGGGAGGCTTCGACTTCGAAACCTTCGGAAAAGGAGCGACCCGTCGACAAGTATCGATAGTCTTCGAAGGAGGAGAATCAACTCTAGAACGGCTTGCCAAGCTCTCCGCAAAAGCGAACAAGGAAGGTAAAGACCTAGTCCTCGCCGTAATCGACAGACGCACAGACATCGTATACTATACCCTGAACACTGAACGCTTCGAAGGAAAATAGCCGCGAGACGGAGAAGCAGCATCAATTGTCAGAGGCGCAATTCACCCTTCCACGGGGAATGAAAGACATTGACCCAGAAGAAATGTCACGCAGAATCTGGCTCACCGACAAGATACGACAAGTACTCTGGAACTACGGCTTCCAGATGCTAGAGCCAAGCCCTGTAGAAAACCTGGAAACCCTCGAGGCAAAATCAGGCCCGACAGTCCGAGACGAAATCTACTGGTTCAAAGACAAAGCAGAGCGAAACCTCGGACTACGATTCGACCTCACAGTAGGCATGACCCGGATGGTTGCAAACCGATTCGACCTGCCAGAACCGATCAAGATCTCATGCATCGGAGGAGTATGGCGCTACGACGAACCTCAGTTTGCCCGTTACAGATACTTCACACAATGGGATGCAGAGATCTACGGAGTCGCAGATCCGTCCGCCGATGCAGAGATCATCGCATTAAGCTCTGACATCCTAGACTCAGTCGGCCTCAAAGAACACCTAGTCAAAATTAGTAACCGAAAACTCGTCGAAGGCTTCCTACGAGGCCTGGGAACCCAGTCCCAAAATGAACTTGACCACCTGATCAGAATAATCGACAAGGTCGGAAAAATAGGCTCCGAACAGGCAGAGCGAGAATTCACCCGAGCCGGTTTATCCAAGGACAAGGTCAAAAGAATCCTAGGATTCGCCGATATCAGTGGAGACCCGGACCAGGTCCTCGGAGAGCTGGAGAGGAAACTGCCGAAGGGAGATATGATCCATCAAGGCTTCAAAGAACTCTCTGGAACAGTCGACAGGGTAGAATCCCTCGGAAAGAAGCCCAAGATCAAAGTTGACCTTGCAATCGTCCGGGGAATAAGCTACTACGACGGAACCGTATTCGAAGCCTACGACCAAGACGGAGAAGACGTGGGCGCAATCCTCGGCGGTGGGCGCTTCGACAAACTATGCAAAATATACGGAAAACGAGACATGCCAGCAACCGGAGTAGCAGGCGGCTACGAACGACTCATGTTGTCCCTAGAGCGAAAAGACCTGTTCCCTGACATCCAACAAAGCCCACAAGTCTTCGTGGTCACAGTCAACGAAAGCGTCTGGAGCGAAGCCGTGAAAATCGTCCAACGACTCCGAAACCAAAACATCAGGGCTGACTACGACCTCAAACAACGCCCGCTCAGCAAACAGCTAGAGTACGCCGACTCGTTGAAGGCAGGAATATGTCTCGTCTTGGGTCCTAGAGAGATCAAGGAGGGAAGCGTCCGTCTGAAAGATATGAAAACAGGCGAAGAGAAGAGCGTCAAGTTATCATCTGCAGTTGATGAGATCCGAAAAACCCTCGGATGAACCAGAAATTCAACACAAAAACATCTACGCATCAGCTTGGTATATTAGGGCCTACTGATCATGTCAGGTCCTTGTAGACTGATGAGTTTTCGTTCGAAAACGCGGAACTTGAGACGGAGACGTATCAGAAGAGAAACAAGGACCAGGCTTATTCATGTCGCTGTTGCGGCTGGCTAGGCAATCCGCCTGAAATGCAAGATTAGCTAGATTAGAGGCCTAGAATCCGCCTCGGTTTCTTGTTCCGTGCCCGTTGTCTGTTCAAGGGTACACGTCACGCCTCTGAGCGAATGATTCGACAGGATCCTTTGTTCCGGCTGATGCGACTGGTTAATCCTTGGGAGTTAGGTCGTACATCTCGGGCGGATTCTTCGGTAGAACGAAATGGATGAAGCCGTATCCGTATTTTTCGTGGAATTGATCGCTGCCCTGAATGCCTTTCTTGAAGGCTTCTTCGAATCTCCTCCAGTCCTGTGCACGAATGGCTTCACTCATGGGATGAAAATGCGTTTTGATGAAGCCGTTCAGGTCTTCAGTGAATTTTGGCCTGAGAGTAGCACCTATTCTGAAGAGGGCGATGACTTGGTTGAGCTGGTAATGTGCCAACTTCCAGTTGAGCGCTCTCGCGGCGTAGTAGAGGACATGATACCTTTCTCCGACTTCCTTCATCAAGTGGGCCATTCCGTGTTGAGCTTCCGCCAGCTGTTCGAGGCTTAGTTCGCCGTGCTTTGTCTTGATCACGATCTTGTCGTTAGACATTATGAGACTCAAGGACTTCCCGTCGGGATTTTCCTTTATAGGCGTACGGGTCGGCCACAGCTAACAGAAGAAAAAGACATGTGGGTTGAGTTCAAGTGTCCGATCTGTGGAAAGGATCTAGATGATGATAAGTCAATGGCGAATTTCATGGTCTGTAATGAATCGTCTCACGGAACCTTGAAGTTCTTCACCGGAGATGGTTGTTTCTTCACGAGCGACCAGAAAGTGGCTGAGGAACTCGTGAAGAGGGGAAAGCGAGTTCATGTCGTAGACCCGCATGAGTTTTTCGCCGGTCATGAATGAAGCTACTGAGGTTCGACTGTTCCTTCGGAACAATTAACTAGGATTCGTCCTAGCCAGCTCTTTCGGGCCCGTAGCTCAGTCTGGATAGAGCGGCAGCCTATTCCGGGCCGAGCCCCCTATGCCGTGAGCGAGTTGAGCTGTAGGTCCGGGGTTCGAATCCCCGCGGGCCCGCCACAAGCACTCATGAATACTACGTTTCCTGTGATTGCCTCTGGCAACTTGACTGGGCGGACACAGGATTGAGTCGCTAAGAATCAGATGAAGGCTGAATCAGTGAAACAGATATGGCCGGACTAACCCGATATGCCCCGCGGAGAAGGTGTAACGCGGAGCGATATTGCTCGGCTACTTTGTTATCACTGCAGCACTTGGCCTTCTTCTCTTTGAGAGAAAAGAATTCACATAAGAAAGCTCCCGAACGCATACCTTGAAATCCAACGTTGACTCGAACAAACTCGTCCGAGATTGAAAGAAACCGCTTCGAAAGTCAAGTTCTCGGAGAAGGAGATTCAGTTCCTAGAACAAAACGAACTATGCAGGTTCGCAACAGCTTCGAAAAAGGGCGAGCCGCATGTTGTACCAGTCTCCTATGTGTGGCACGACGATTCCCCACACATCGTAACTGACTACGGAACAAGGAAGCTCCAGAATCTGAGAGAGAACCCTCACGCTGCCATCTTAGTAGACACAGCAGGGACTCAGAAACTGCTCTTGATAAGCGGGTCCGTCTCGATAATCGAGAAGGGAGAAGAATACCGGAAACTCTACAAGCTATTCTATTCCAAACTAGACTGGGTAAAGCGCGATCCATGGAAGGAAGGAGAAGCACCCTTCGTTAGGATCAACCCCACGTTCAAAGCGGGATGGGGACTCCGGGGCGGGAAGTAGAGACAGCTTTCCTCGTCCCAATCCCCGATCCATCCTAGACAATTATCGCGGGTATTCGCGAATCTCAGACCTTGTTGCGAATAGACTTATGGCGACCGTGAGACGTCCAAGCCGCCAAGCGCGAAAATCAAGACACTGGCGCGGACTGGTTACAAGACTCTTTAATACCGCTGGAACGGCCAAATGCAAATCAGAGCTGACTCGAAAAAATGGCAGATTTCTGCGCTCGATGCGGTAAGACGCTGAGCCTCATCGACCCTCTCCTAGAACTCAAAGGGTTGAGGTTCTGTGAAGATTGCTACCCAGACGTCAAGCGAGAGCACGCGGCAGCCAGCATATCCGATAAGATGGATCGCAAGAATCGTGCGGCGTTCGCTGACGATGAGAGTGACGAGAATCTTCGTGGGTCAATTATCAAGGGTAAGCAGGCCTTAGCCGCTAAGGAGAACGAGTTCAAATGGGACAACCCCTCTCTCTCCCTGATCGCTAGCGCTCTACGGATTCTCACTGACCAGAACAGGATCATAATGAAGCAGAATGAGCTCATACTTCGGGAGCTTGAGAGCCGTACGCCGGCTGTAAAGTCAAAGTAGATCGCATCTTTCTTTTCTTCCGGGTAAGAGTGGTCCCGGGGACCGGAGTCTCACAGAGGCTTTGTCCTCTTTTTGAATTCGCCGAACCGGTTTTCCAGGTTCTCCGGCGACACTCCGGTGTCTACTGTTAGCCTGGTAAGGCTGACGTGGCTGCGCACTGGGCGCACACCTACAGCGTCTTCGTCGCCCGCTGTTCTAGGGGGCGGCTCGGAAGCTCTTCCAGGCTGAGCTACCCCGGGACACGACCAAGACGCGACCCTAGGCGTCTAGTTAAGATTTCTCGGAATCAGGCTGGTGATTTTCTCTTATCCAGCGGGCTAGGTCGCGTAGGCCTATGTTGGAGGTTACGTCGATTACTGGGACTTCGATGTTTCCCACGCGGACGAAGTTGTTGTATTTTGGCATTGGGGCGTGGGATATGTTGGAGGCGTAGATCCGGCCTTTGACGTATTCTTCGGGGAGGGCTTCTGGTTCGACGAAGTCTGCGAGGAAGACGACTCCTTCGGCCCAGTAGAGGGCCAGTGGCTGGCCGGACATGTTCATGACGAAGGCGACCATGGAGGCGAGGTTGACTTGGTTGGTGAAGCTGGTGAGGCCGGTGACGACGATTTCCTGGGGTGGTGAATGGATTATGGATACCAAGGCGGTGTTCCATTGGGTTGGGATGGATCGCCTGTGTTAAGGCTTGGCCGCCTGGGCTGGACTGGACGCGTTTCCATGTAGAGCGCGGCGCGAGACTTGAGTAGGCCCTGGGGGGCCTAGAATTTACTGGTTCCCGTTTTCAATACCCGTTTCAGTAGCTGGTTTCAGTAACCGATTTCAAGGACTGGATCCAGTAACCGTTTCAAGAACCATTTCAGAACAGTTCAGGAAGTTATTTTCAAAAACGGTTTCAATAGCTTGTTTCAAGACCGATTTTCAGAACCGATTTGAAAAGTGGTGATTCGAAGGCTGATTTGGCCGTGGTTTAGGCCGTTTGGCGCCCAGGGCGGGATTCGAACCCGCAACGCGCTCGAGAACTTCTCGAGTGTCGCACGGGTGACAGCCGTGCATACTCTCGGCCGGCTCCCGCGAGCCGCGGACCGGGCTATACTACCTCTACGCACTCCATATTCCAGGAATAGGGCGCGAGCCCGGCATACTTGTCCTGGGCAAAGCTATCCCGGAAAAGCTGGCAAGCTTAAACCTTCCCAAAGAAACGGAGAAGGACGGTCGATGATTACTATCAGACAACGAACGCGGTTTCAACAAGGATAACTTGAAACAACAACCCATCGCCGAAAGGTAACAGACAATGGCAAATCCTATGATCCCAAGCATCGGAATCGGCACCACTCTAGTCTCGTTCATAATACTCTTCATAATCTATCTCTTAGTAATGGGCTTCGTACTCTGGCTAGCAGGAGAAATTGTGGTTGGCCGAAAGGTCACCTTCGGCGAAGCCATAGCCGTCGCCGGCACGGGAACTTTCCTAGTGGGGGCCGTCATTGTCTTTGTTCAGGGACTACTTGGTCTGCTCATCGGACTGCTAATCTTCCTCCTGCTTGTTAAGCACTACTTCAAGACTGGCTGGCTCGGAGCCGTCGGCGTGGCCATAATGGCAATAGTCGTGCTCGTGGTTCTCACATTCATTCTAGGCGCCTTGCTGGTCGGTGCGCTCTTCGGGTTCCCGAAGATCTTCTAGATTAGACCTGGCTCAGAGACGCGTCTGGGATATGTTGAAAAATGGAAAAGGCTGGTTCGGAGCCCCTTCTGTGGATATTTGGGAAACTTACGCCCCGGCAGGCTTAGGGCTACGCTTCCTCTTCTTTCTTATCTTCCTGCTCGGAAGAACAGCCACAAGTGTCGCACATGGCTATAGGAATCCCTGCTCTTGGCCGATTTAAACACTACATTGAACCGATTCGAGAACTTAGGCGCTGTTGGTTCTCAACCAATTATCAAGAGTCTCTAGCGCTTCATCGTAGGTCTTGACCAGGGCATCCTTGCCTTGGTGGGTGTTGAAGCTGTGGTCACCTCCCTCTATCCAGTGAATCTCAGCCTTGTCACCTAATTTCGACACAACTCCTTCGAGAAGTTCCCTTTTCGCGAATTGGTCTTTGGTCCCGGAAAGAAAGAGCATCGGCCTCTCGATGCGATAGAGGTGCTCATCCCTAAGTATTTCCGGCTGACCCGGTCTGTGCAAAGGATAGCCTAGAAAGAACAAACCCTCGACATTCACTCCGGATGCGACGACCTGGGAGGCAATACGGCCTCCCATTGACTTTCCTCCTATGAATATCCGCTTTGGCTGGTATCTACTCGCCTTGACCTCTTCGATAACCTGTCTATAGCTGGCTTCCAGGACCTCTCTCTTGTCCGGAATCTTTCGTCGAGCTTCCATGTACGGAAAGTTGAACTTCACGGTGAGGTATCCCTTCTCGGCCAGGCCTTTGTGAAAATACGTGATAAACGGCGAGTACATTGGTCCGCCCGCACCGTGCGCGATGATCAGGCAAGTCTGACCTTTTGCGGGGTTGGAATTTGTAGCATAGACGATTCCGAAATGACCGCCCTTGGACGAAGCAATTTTTGATTGCTCGATTTCGAGCCGATTTTCTAGTTCTGTCAAGGATATGGCGGGCTCGCGTGGACTAGAGATCTGGGTTCCCTACGAAGATGGCTAGATATCGTAGTGGCTCGAATCCTTCTCGAATGGAGCTGTGCACACTTCCCGGTGGTATCACAAGCATTGTTCCCGGTTTGACTTTGATCTCCTTCTCGCCGACGCGTGCCGATCCTCTGCCCTCGATGTAGAAGATTGTCTCTTCGACGTCGTGCGTGTGAGGGGTAACGATTCCGGTGAGTTCTACATATCTCATTGCGAGCTGGTGACCCGGTTCGGCCTTTGACAGATACCAACGTCTGAAGTCGCCCACCCTTTCGGGAACAACTTCGGAAAGATGCTTGACTATCATCGAGAATGCACCAGTTACCGTACAATTTCTCAGGGTTTAAAATTGCCTGCTGTCACGAAGAATTCGACCCAGCATCATCTTAGGCCGTTCATCCGTAACGGGAAAAACTATGTTAACCCAGGCGCGAAACCCACGACCAAGGATAAAAGAGAACATTGTCCTTCGACTATTCCCGTCTTCCCCGTGAGTATCCTCGCCAGTTTCTTCCCTCCAAGATAGACCTCACAGACCTGACCAGACTGAAGGAGTTATTTCGTAGTCTGCAGAATCGTACGGTTCATTCAGCGGCTGACCTTGAAAAATGGCTCAAGGACGAGTCCGAACTTGCATCGGCTTTGGCAGAAGAACAATCCATTCGATACGCGAGAATGACATGTCAAACAGATGACCCTGCCCGAGAGAAAGACTACCTGTTCTATATCGAAAACATTGAGCCTGAAGCAAAAATCGGATTCTCCCAGCTGGACCGCAAATATCTTGGCACCCCCGCGCGGAAGGGCCTTCCACTTGAGAGGTATTTTGTGCTCGACAGGAAGAGGGAGAACAACGTCGCTCTCTTTCGAGAGGCAAATGTTGAGCTCGAAAAAGAAGAGACGAAGCTCGCGCAATCGTTTCAGAAGACCACCGGAGCGATGACAGTCCTCTACGACGGCCAGGAGAGAACAATGCAACAGATGGGACGGTTCCTAGAGGAGCCCGACCGCAACATTCGAGAGAAAACATGGCTGCTCTCCGAATCGCGCAGGCAAAGGGACAGAGACACGTTGAACCAGGTCTACGACCAGTTAATTGCTCTGCGCCAGAGAATCGCGGAAAACGCCGGCTTTGATAATTACAGAGACTACATCTTCCGGAAGAAAGAACGGTTCGACTACACAACGGAAGACTGCTTCAGTTACCACGAGGCCATCGAAAAGTATATCGTCCCGCTGATGCATGAACTCGACCGGGAACGAAGCCGCGGATTGAAAGTTGAACCCCTGCGTCCATGGGACCTAGCCGTGGACCCCAAGGGCCGTCCCGCGCTTCGCCCGTTCAAAACCTCATCCGAGCTGATACAGGGATGCGTCAAGGTGTTTGACAAGGTCAACCCTGAGTTCGCAGCAGAACTCAGAAGGATGACAAGCCTAGACCTCCTAGACCTTGACAGCAGGAAAGGAAAGGCTCCCGGAGGATACAACATGGAACTTTCAGAGATCCGGCTACCTTTTGTATTCATGAACGCGGTCGGGCGCGACGGCGACGTGTGGACACTACTACATGAGTCAGGACACGCATTTCACGTCTTTGCAATGAGAGACAAAGGATTCCCCTACCAATACAGAAGCGAGAACGTACCATTAGAAATTGCAGAAGTAGCCTCTCAAGCCATGGAGATAATTGGAGGAGAGCATCTCGAAGGAACATTCTACAGCAAGGAAGATGCTGTCCGCTCCAAACGAGAACACTTAGCATCGATCGTCAAGCTGCTTGCATGGATCGCAACGATCGACGCCTTCCAACATTGGATCTACACCAACCCGAATCACACTCGGGAAGATCGACAAGACCAATGGGTCAAGCTCAGGAAAAGATTTGGCGGAGCAGAAAGCTGGAGCGGATACGAGGAATTCCTCCAATCCCAATGGCAACGACAACTACACCTCTTCGAAGTACCCTTCTACTACATTGAGTACGGAATCGCGTTCATGGGGGCGTTAGGTCTTTGGACACTATATCGTAAAGACCCAAGAGCAGCAATTTCCGCGTACCAGCGGGCCCTAGCCCTAGGCGGGTCGAAGCCCTTACCTGAATTATTCAAGACCGCCGAGTTGCCGTTTGATTTCGGACCCAGGACAATTGAACCATATGCCAAAGAACTGCGCGACGCCCTGGTGCAACGCTGACACGATTCATCAGTCAATAGCTAGGTGGCCACTTGGATACTTCAAACAGAACGGGGACGCTATAGGAAAGCCTCTGTAGGCAATGCTTCCACCCATCGTTCAACCCCTGGCGATAACCCTCGACGACATCGATCTGAGTCTGATCTCAGCACTAATCGGACTCGCAGTTACGCTTCCGGTAACGTATCTGATAGTCGACCGAGTGGTGGCGAGGCGTGACAGGAAGAAGCTCGAACCTGTTGAGAAGCTAGCAAAGGAGAGATTGCGATCCAAGCTCGGCGTGGGTTTCCTCACCACCTTCCTCATCACGTTGGTAATCGACGTGACATCCGCTGTGGGGGAAAAGAGGGAGTTGTCGAAGGATGTCATCTCTCTTCACATAGAGAAGTTGAAGGGAGCCCAGTCAGACCTAGAAATGCTACTGGGTGTCTACAACAATGTTCTAGATGTTAGAACCACCCATCTTACAAGCAGCATAATCTTGTTCATCGAACACTTGCAGGAGGACTTTGAGTACCTCTCACAAATCTTTCCCAAACCACCCACTAGGGTCCACGCGTCTCACATAGAGGATATCATACTCAAAACTGTGAAACTGACGAAAGAAGAACTTGAGGTCCTAGGCACGGATAGCGTCCAGATTCGGGCTCTTGAAGAATGGTTGACTGATTATACAAGAAACCGAGTTGCACCGTCGGAACCTCGAGAGATGGTAGAAGTCAGTGGGAAACACCAAATCGGATGAAACGGAGAACGGGTCACAGGTTGACTAGGTTCGTAAAAGTCGCAGAAAAGAGCGACCTCAGAGAGGGATTTAGCAAAGTTGTAAGTGTCGAAGGAAGAAGCATAGCTCTATTTCGAGTCAAAGATGAATATTTCGCTTTGGCGAACGTCTGTCTACATCGTGGCGGGCCCCTAGGGGAAGGGAATCTTAGCGGCTCAGTCGTCACTTGCCCATGGCATGGGTGGAAGTTTGACGTTCGTACAGGCTCTTTCACAGTTATTCCAACAATGAAAGTCACAGCATACAAAGTCAGAGAACAGGACGGTTCCGTAATGGTTGAAATTCCCTAGGCAGAGAGAATCGCATCTAGTTCCCGGGCAAGCTCCGAGGCTTCCAATCCCTTCTGCTCGCCCTAGCTAGGCTAGTGAACCCTATTTCGGCTTCGACCAATCGTCTCTATATAAGGAACCTCCTTTTAAAGGGGGACAACTTTGGGCTCCAAAATAAGAGTGTTGACGTGGTTTGTCGGATAAGAACAGGGCTTTCATCAACATTGAGAATGTAGTTGCTTCGGCAACGCTGAAGCAGAGGATAGACCTCAACGCAATAGTCAGGGTCTTCCCTGGAGTCGAATACCGCCCGGAACAATTTCCAGGTTTAGTTTATCGACTTAAGAAACCGAAGACCGCGACCTTGATCTTCAGCTCTGGAAAAATGGTTTGCACCGGCGCCAAGTCTGAGCGGCAGGCTCGCCAGGCAGTTTTGAAAGTGGTTGACGAACTGAAGAGAGATGGAATCGTGATCCTTGGCAGGCCCGAAATAATGATACAAAACATTGTCGCATCATGTGGACTAGGAGGCCATATTGACCTCGAGAAGGCGGTTTACGGTTTGAAGAAGACCATGTATGAACCCGAACAATTTCCAGGCCTCATCTACAGAATGGACGAGCCCAAGGTAGTCATCCTCGTCTTCGCGAGCGGCAAGCTAGTTTGCACTGGAGCGAAGAAAGA